>NZ_LT559262.1:0-329357 GCF_900083545.1 Alistipes provencensis
CTCCAGAAAGGAGGTGTTCCAGCCGCACCTTCCGGTACGGCTACCTTGTTACGACTTAGCCCCAGTCACCGGTTTTGCCCTAGGTCGCTCCTTGCGGTCACGAACTTCAGGCACCCCCAGCTTCCATGGCTTGACGGGCGGTGTGTACAAGGCCCGGGAACGTATTCACCGCGCCATGGCTGATGCGCGATTACTAGCGAATCCAACTTCACGGAGGCGGGTTTCAGCCTCCGATCCGAACTGAGATAGGCTTTCGAGATTCGCATCCCTTCGCAGGGTAGCTGCCCTCTGTACCTACCATTGTAACACGTGTGTAGCCCCGGACGTAAGGGCCGTGCTGATTTGACGTCATCCCCACCTTCCTCTCGGCTTACACCGGCAGTCCCGTCAGAGTGCCCAGCTTGACCTGATGGCAACTAACGGTAGGGGTTGCGCTCGTTATGGGACTTAACCCGACACCTCACGGCACGAGCTGACGACAACCATGCAGCACCTAGTTTCCTGCCCCGAAGGGAAATCCTGTTTCCAGAATCGTCAGTAACTTTCAAGCCCGGGTAAGGTTCCTCGCGTATCATCGAATTAAACCACATGTTCCTCCGCTTGTGCGGGCCCCCGTCAATTCCTTTGAGTTTCATTCTTGCGAACGTACTCCCCAGGTGGATAACTTATCGCTTTCGCTTAGCCGCCGACTGTGTATCGCCGACAGCGAGTTATCATCGTTTACTGCGTGGACTACCAGGGTATCTAATCCTGTTTGCTCCCCACGCTTTCGTGCCTCAACGTCAGAAATAGCTTGGTAAGCTGCCTTCGCAATCGGTGTTCTGTATGATCTCTAAGCATTTCACCGCTACACCATACATTCCGCCTACCGCAACTATTCTCTAGCTAAACAGTATTAGAGGCAGTTCCGGTGTTAAGCACCGGTATTTCACCTCTAACTTATCTAACCGCCTACGCACCCTTTAAACCCAATAAATCCGGATAACGCTTGGACCCTCCGTATTACCGCGGCTGCTGGCACGGAGTTAGCCGGTCCTTATTCGTACTATACTTTCAGTCAGATACGCGTATCTGAGTTTACCCTAGTACAAAAGCAGTTTACAACTCATAGAGCCGTCTTCCTGCACGCGGCATGGCTGGTTCAGACTTGCGTCCATTGACCAATATTCCTCACTGCTGCCTCCCGTAGGAGTTTGGTCCGTGTCTCAGTACCAATGTGGGGGGTTAACCTCTCAGTCCCCCTATGTATCGTTGCCTTGGTGAGCCGTTACCTCACCAACCAGCTAATACAACGCATGCCCATCCAGAACCACCGGAGTTTTCAACCAAAAGGGATGCCCCTTATGATGTTATGGGATATTAGTACCAATTTCTCAGTGTTATCCCCCTGTTCTGGGTAGGTTGCATACGCGTTACGCACCCGTGCGCCGGTCGCCGGCGATTGAAGCAAGCTTCAATCCCGCTGCCCCTCGACTTGCATGTGTTAGGCCTGCCGCTAGCGTTCATCCTGAGCCAGGATCAAACTCTCCATTGTATAAAATGTTTTTGTTTTAAATCTTTAGCTCTAATCTCAAAGGTATTGTTTGAAATCACTCTCTTGCGAGAGTGGAAAAAACTTTTAGCTGCTCAAATACTTCAAAGAACGCTGTTCAATATATTACTATAAGAACAATTTCTCTTATTTCTCAGGGAGTCGGATCTTGCGATCTTTTCCCTTGTTCCGACCGCTTAATTTTTCAGCGGAAAGTGGTGCAAAGATAAGTGTTATTTTTTGAACCACCAAAACTTTTCGAAAGAATTTTTCAGAAAATTTTCAGAACCTTTTTGCTTATCGCTCCTCATCGAAGCGGGTGCAAAGGTAAGTCATTTTTCTGAATCTCCAAAAGATTTAGGAACTTTTTTCAAAATTTTTCAGAACGTGTTTTTTGCCGCTTTCGAGGTGTGTTTCTCTCTCGAAGCGGGTGCAAAGATAAGGGCATTTCCCGGCAATTTCCAAATAATTCGGGGACTTTTTTTCGACAATTTCGACAATTAATCCTCACCCGATTATGGATCAGCGAGTTAGTTCCAAAAGTTTTTTAATAACTTCCGGACAGTGATCCCAAAACGGAAGACAAGATGTCCTTATTATATATAGGTATGTATTTTCAGCCGGTTTTCAGCGCCCGGAACGATCCGGGAAACGGCCGAACGGATCATCACTCCCAACGATAGGGTTCTCCGGGATTCCATGTCGCACTGACCCCGCCATAGGTGATCTCCGCGGCTCCGCCTTTGAGATAACGGGCCGTCGCAACTTCATGCACGCCGCTCCCTTCGGCTCCATTGAAAGCCGAAATATCGAGTTTGCCACCCGGCTGAGGGAAGGGCTCGGACCAAAGGAAGACCACCGGTTCGACGATCGAATAGTCAATATCCAACCGGGGCTTATCCTTTCCCCGCAAAGTTCCGCACCCGGAAAAGAACTCCAGCGAGAGTCCTCCCTCCGCATCCTGCCGCATCCGGAACTTCATTTCTGCCGTCGTTGCGAATTGCATCGTTTCGGATTCCGACGCCATCGAAAGCGTCTGATCGGCCCCGGACCGGATCACGGCCTTCTCTTCGGGTTCGTAGCCATATAAAGTTTCACAGGTAACATGCAGTTCGGTTCCCGTCTCGCCGAGATATTGCCCGATCCTGAATTCGAACCGCCATGTGTATCCCGTCGAGAGCACCCGCCAGACATTTCCATCGTTCACGATGCGCTCCCGGAGGAAATAACGGTCCTGCACCTCCCGCCGGCCTTCGTCCGTCGTCTGACGGCGGTATTCATCCAGTTGGGCAGCCCGCATGGCAGCCTCGCAGTGATTGCCGAACGCCGTATTGACATAACCGAAAAGCACCCACCCCGCCTGCGTGGGTGCGGGAGCATTATCAATCGACGTGCAGGCGCACCCGCAGCCGATCAGCAACAGCAAGAGAAACCGTTTCATCGTTTTGAGTTTTTAGCATCGAACCTCCACCCCATTCCCACGACAAGTATGCCTCGGCAGCCGACCCCGAACTCGCAGCAGAAAAAGAAATCCCGCCCCACGGTGATACCCGCCAAGGTCAACTGCCCCGTAGCGCGCACCTCCGTCCGGTAATCGTCCTCGAAAAAACCGCGACGCATGGCCAACTGGGCCCCCGCTTCTCCGGCCGAATAGAGCCGGAACCGCCGGTGGCAAATCCACGAATAGCGCACCCCGGGCATCACGCTCAGGTAATATTCCCGGAGTTTCCATGTCCTCAGGCCATCCGGAGCGGGATTGAGCCGGTCGGAATAGCGCGCATAGGAGAGCGCCGCCCCGATCTCCCACTTCTCCCCTACCCGGTAGGCATAGGAGGCGGAAAGCGCCCCGAGGCAATGCCGTCCGAAGAAGGAGTTGGAATATTTGCTGTGAAGTACGTCGTAGGCAGGGTTGCCCATGTTTTGATCGTCCCAATCGTCGACGCCCCAGCCGTCGAACATGGGGGCCAAGCCGAACATCAGGCGCAGGTCGTGCCGGGGATTGCGGGACACCGAGCCGTGGAGCAGCATTTCGACCCGCTCATGGACGGGAATTCGTATCTCCGCAGAAGCGGGAACAACCGCCCTTCCGCTGCCTGCCGCCGACCCCCCTGTAAACGACGAATCCGCCTGCTGGGCCGCGGCCGGAAGGCCGGAAAACAACAGTGCGGACAGAATCAATTCGCTGAACTTTCGCATTTCCTCCGAATTTTTGTTCAATATAGCGAATTTCCAGCGAACTCCAAGCGATTTAATGGATTAATTCATAGAGAAGTCGCAGCGTCAGACGATCCGCTCGACGGTAATGTCGGGATTTTCGCGCAGCAGATCGATATATCCCTCCTCGCTGGCCTGCCCCTTGGCCCGGATGACGATCGTGGCGCGGTGTACCACCCCATCGGAGGTGCGCTGCGACTCGACTTCGTAGGAGATGACCGAATAGTCCTTGCTCTCGAGGCGGTCGAACATCGCGTCGATAAGTTCCTTCTTCTGCGCCGAGAAGACGATCATCGTACGACGGCGTCCCAGCCCGCCGAAGAAGAGCGTCAGCACTTCGAGCCCGAACAGCGTCAGCACGGTGGCCGCCCCGGCCACAATATACATGTGCCCTCCGGCCGCAAGCCCGATGCCGGCCGTGGCCCAGAGACTCGCCGCCGTGGTCAGCCCGCGCACCAACTGACGGTGAATGATGATCGTACCGGCACCGATGAATCCGATGCCGCTGACCACCTGCGCCGCAATGCGGCTGGGGTCGAGGCGCAGCCCGTCGTGGGTCGCCAGAAAGTCCTCGAACCCGTATTGCGAGACAATCATCATCAGCGCACTGCCCAACGCCACCAAGAAATGGGTGCGGAAACCCGCATCCTTCACCCGGTATTCGCGGTCGAGCCCGATGACCGTTCCGCAAAGTCCCGCCACGCACAGGCGCACGATAAGATTCCACTCCATCTCCATACGTCGCTCCTTTCCAAATTATTGTTCGGTTTTCTCCTCTTCGACCTTATCCAGCTCCGACCGGATAAATTCGTTCAGCAGCCGGTCGAACTCATCGTCGTCTTCGGAACCGGTATCCGAAACCGCTTCGGCCTGCGGTTCTTCCGCCGCCGTCGGGGTAAGTTCCAGTTCGATACCCAATTCCGCCAACTGCTTCCGGTACCCGGTCCACCACTCCTCCGCCGCTTTCGGATTCAGAACTCCGCCCGGATACGTCCTGTTGTACCAGAGGAACACCCCATCGACTTCGATCCGGGATTCTACATACTCGATCAGCAACAATTGCACCGCGTCGTCCGTACACTGTTCCGCCACGTTCAGGATATCTTCATCGGAGACCGGCTGCCGGCATTTCAGAATGTCCTCCTGCCCCGTCGCATACAGCGAAACCATACACCGGGCCACGTCGCGGCCGAACTGCCGGGCGGTGCGGCTCGTGATGAACGGCGGCGACAGCAGCTCCCGCTCGATGCGCGTAAACGGCTGCGGTATTATCGAATAACGCTTGCACAACTCCACATAGCTATCGAAGAACTGGTTGGGATTGTCCCAGAAAGCATACTCCCCAGAGACTTCCCCGGCCTTCCGCATCCGCGTCGCGGCATACGCCTCGCTGTCCCGCAGAACCTCCCAGAATTCCGGGTCCGGCGCGTCCGCACGGCGCATATCCATGTCGAAGACCCAATAGTAGTCGTGGTATTTCTCGAACAACGGCCCTTCGGTAATACACCCGTCCTCTACCGCGCGGGGGTCGAACTCCGGATCGAGCCTGCCGGCGATGCGGCGCAAAGGCTGTGCATCGTTGCCGCCGTGCGCCAGTTGCCTGCGCGCCTGAACGGCATATTTCTCGAACTCCGCGGCCGGCAGTTCCGCCGTACCGTCGAAATGCTCATCGAGAACGATCCTCAGGGCCGCCGAAAGCCGGTCGCCGGAAAGCAGTTCCTCATCCAATCCGTAGCGACACCACTCCCTGCGCTTCTCCTTATCCGCATAGCGGCCCTTCTCGTAAATTTTTATCAGAAACTCGACCGCCGGGAGATATTTCTTGTGCGCGGCGCGCTCGATCAGGTCCAGCCCCTTGTAGGGATTGAACGAAGTCTCGTCGCCACCCATCATCTTCACTCCGCAGTCGTACATCTGGTCGGCCATCTCCACGCTCACGCCGAGCTGTCGGTACTCCTCGACCTTCGCAGGGTCCTTGCAGCCGAACTCGTCGCCCGAATAGATCTCGATCAGCCGGTTGACGGCCTCCTCGTTGCGGCCCCGCGCCGCAATGTCGAGCATCCGGATGATCTCCCCGACGGGCATCTTCTCCGGACGGAACTTGTTCTCGACATAGAGGCGCGCCAAGTCTTCGGAGCCCGTTCCGGCCCATTCGTAACGGCAGAAATAACAGTCCCACGCCTTTTCGTACTCCTCGTCCTGCTCGTAAAAGAACCCCAGCAGGTAGGCGGCGAACTGATCCTTGCGCAGATACCCGCCTTTGGCCCAGCGATAGGCGTCCTCCTTCTCTCCCTCGTTCCAGCAGATTCCCGCCATGCTCGAAAAAGCATCTGCAACGTCGTGAAGGGCCGCCTTCTTGTAATATTTCACGGCCGTCTCCATATCGCCGTCGAGGTGGTGGAACAATCCCATCTGCGAATAGCCCCGGCAGTCGCCCAAGTCGATCATCTTCTGAAAGTATTCGAACGCCTTTTCCCGGTCCTTCTCCACGATGTCGCCCGACGCATAGAGGTTGCCGAGTTTCATCAGGGCCCGCGTATCGTTCGCCTGCGCCCCCTTGCGGTAACATTCGAGCGTTTTCTCCGGGTCGGCAGGATACTTGTCGGACCCGAATTCATACTGCTGTCCGAGGTAGGAATAGGCCTCGACGCAACCCAGTTTGATCGCCCGTTCGTAGTAGTGCACGGCCAGCGTGTAGTTCAGCTTCACGCCCATTCCCCATGCGTAATGGATGCCCAGCCGCAGGAAAGCGTGCCCGAGGTTCTGCTCCCGGACCGCTTTTTTGAGGTAGTCGAACGAAATATAGTAATTGCGGTAGTCGCGGTAATATTTGGTGTGCATGGCGAAGCAGGCATAACAATGCCCGGCCTTGGACTGCCGTTCGAGCATGTCCCAGATCTCGGGCGACACCTCGTCGCTGCGTTTGTCCAGATCGTAGAAGAGCTTGCAGATCAACTTCTGGGCCTTGGAGTTGCTCCGCTCGGCCGAGGCGGCCAGCGCGACGATGGCCTCGTTGTACTCCTTGGCCCGGTAGAGCGCCTCGCCCTCCTCGTAATCGAAATCGAAGTCATTGTCCGCCCCGGCGGGTGCGACCGTGTAGAGCGGGCGGCTCCCCTCCTGCCCCGGCTCCTCTTTCAGGGTCTCGTTCAACAGGATTTTGACGTTGTTGACCAGCAGCGAGAACTTGCGCTCGGGATTGGGATAGGCATCTATCCAGTGCTTCTGCTGGAGACGCATCAGCAGCCCGTTCTCGCATGTGATCTTGCCCACGACATAGGGAATGATCAGTTTGCGCTTGTTCTGGGCCTGCGCGATCTCGGTCTTGACCCACTCCGACTCCAGAGCCTCGTCGGTCAGCACCACGACCACGACCCGGCAGGCGGATATCGCCCGGTAGATCGCATCGTCGTAATCGACCCCGGCGCTGCGGCTGTCCAAGTCGCGGGGTGCGTACCAACAGCGGATATTCTCCTCTTCGAGCACATGCGAGATGGCTTTTACGATATCTACATACTGGCTTTTGTAGCTGATAAAAACGTCATGGCAAATCATCGGGCGGTAGTTTGCAGGGTGGAAAGAACTTTTGTCATCCAAATATACGATTTTTTCAGCGATTCGATTGCAGTGTGGGAAATATTTCGTACTTTTGCAGGCTAAGTTTAACTAATTAACTATTTACGACAATGCCGAAAATGAAAACCAATGCCGCTGCGAAGAAGCGTTTTACCTTCACCGGCACAGGAAAGATCAAGCGCAAACACGCTTATCACAGTCACATCCTGACCAAAAAGACGACGAAACAGAAGCGTAACCTCTGCTATTCGGGTATCGTTTCTGCGGCCGACGAGGCCAAAATCAAGAACCTGCTCGTTAAATAATTAACCCGCAGCATTTTATTAATCGGAGCAGAACAGCCCCAAAGAATACGGGAGAACCGTATCGCTGTGAGCTCTCAAAAAACTTTACAGTATGCCACGTTCAGTAAACGCAGTTGCGTCACGCGCACGTCGAAAGAAAGTTTTGAAACTTGCCAAAGGCAACTTTGGTTCAAGGGGAAACGTTTGGACCGTTGCGAAAAATACGGTCGAAAAGGGTCTGTGCTATGCTTATGCACACCGCGCCCTCAAGAAGCGGACATTCCGTTCGCTGTGGATCACGCGTATCAACGCCGCCGTCCGCGCTCAGGGAATGACCTATTCACAATTTATCGGCAAACTCAACGCCAAGGGCATCGTCCTCAACCGCAAGGTGATGGCCGATCTGGCAATGAACGAGCCGAAAGCATTCGAGGCAATAGTTAAAGCAGTTAAATAGCCCTTCCCCGGAGGGGTTTTAGCGGCGGACACCACCTCGGTGTCCGCCTTTTTTGGCATAAAACCGATTTACGATGGAGACATGGAAAAAGACATTCGCCGTCATCTGGAGCGGACAGTTGGCATCGATCCTCAGCAGCGAGGTCGTGGCCTACTCGATCATCTTCTGGATGAGCCTCGAAACCGGCTCGGCCGAGGTGCTGGCGCTGGCGGCCATCGCCGGCATGCTGCCCCAGTCGCTGCTGGGCCTCTTCGTCGGGGTCTATGTCGACCGCTGGGACCGCAAGCGCACGATGATCTGCGCCGACAGCTTCATCGCCCTCTGCACGCTGGCGCTGGCCATGCTGTTCTGGGCCGGGGTGGCGGAGATGTGGCACATCTACATCCTGCTGGCCTGCCGCTCGGCAGGCTCGGCGTTCCACATGCCCGCCATGCAGGCTTCGGTGCCGCTGCTGGCCCCCGAATCGCAGCTCACGCGCATCGCCGGAATCAACCAGATCATCTCCTCGCTGTCGAGCATCGCGGGCCCGGCCCTCGGAGCGCTGCTGATCAACCTCACCTCGATCGGCAACATCCTGCTGCTGGACGTTGCGGGAGCCATCATCGCCTGCACCTCGCTGCTCTTCGTCCGCATCCCCAACCCGGAACGCGACACGACGCGCAAACCCAACCTGTGGCGCGAGTTCCGCGAAGGTTTCTCGGCTATGCACGCCATTCCGGGCATGGGTTGGTTCTTCACGCTCTCCATCGTCGTCTGGTTCTTCATCATGCCCGTCGGGGTGATGTTCCCGCTGATGACGCTCCAGCACTTCGGGGGCGGCACCTATGAAATGAGCCTGATCGAAATCGTCTGGGGCGGAGGGGCTCTTCTGGGCGGCGCCATCATGGGCGCCCGCACCTATCGGGTCAACCGCATCGTGCTGGTCAACCTGATGTACCTGATCGTCGGCCTCTCGTTCGCCCTGTCCGGGCTCCTGCCACCTTCGGGATTCCTCTGGTTCGCGCTCTTCACGATGACATCAGGGATATCCAGCAGCGTCTTCAACGCCTCGTTCGTCTCCGTGATTCAGACCCGCATCGAAGCGGGCGTACTGGGGCGCGTCATGTCGCTCTACCGCAGTTTCGGCCTGCTCCCCGCAGCCCTCGGACTGCTCGGCACGGGATTTCTCGCCGAGCACATCGGACTCACCACGACCTTCGTCATCGCCGGAACGGTCATCGTTCTGGTCGGCATGACGGGTTTCTTCATCCCTTCGGTCATGCGCCTCGACCGCAAGGCATAAAAAAACGGCGGCCCTTCTTTTGCAGGGCCGCCGCTGTTTTTACGTCGGGATATCAATCCTTCGGATAGACGTAACCGTTGTAATAAATTTTCTGATACAAGCCCAAAGGATTGGCACCGTTGTTCGACCAAACGTATTTCACATCGGGCGAAGGATAAGCCGACAAATCGTAATTATAGGATTCGAAACTGCACTCCTGCGTTCCCTCGATGATCTGTCCGCTCCGGAAAAGACTGCCGGAACTGAGGTAATAACTCAGTCTGAGGTTCGAATTATCGGAGCCGACATAAATCGACGCCCCCGATGCATCTCCGCTGACCTCGAAATCCTTCCCCTTGCACGCCGAATAAGCAAGTCCCGCATCTTCTCCGCTCAACGAGAAATCGCCTCTCCAACTCGAGGAGACAGAAGAGTTCTCGAAACTGGCGCTGATTCCGCTCAGAGAGATGGCATATGAAGAACCGTCATAATAAAGCCTCGTCGAACCGCCCTCCATATTCACTACGGTCGGGGAACCGATGTCCGATCTGGCGGACAGCGTCAGGCCCTCCTGTATCTCCACCTCCCACATTTTGCCGCCCTGAGCATCTTTCAACTGCTCGGCGCCGTTGGTCTTGACCAGCATCGAACCTTTCAGGAAGAAACCGTCGTACTGCTGGTAATCTCCGTTATAAGTGATTTTATAATCGCCGTCCGGCAGTCGCTCGATCTTCGTTCCGGCCGTGAACAGCAGGCTAAGGACAGAATTGGAATTACCTTCGATCTTCAGTTCGGTCAGGTCCACATCCTCGAGCTTTTCATCGGGATACTGCTTCGCGGCCTCGGCCAGCAGCATGGCCAGCCGGATGCCCGCATTGGCCGGCTGCATGGCGACAGCACTCTGTGTCATCGTCATACTGTAGATATTCATACCCGGTCGCAAGGGCAGTAACTCCTTGTAGCTGTCATCCTCCTTGATACAGCTCGACAGCGCGAAGGCCGCCAATACAATCGTTGCAAAAATTTTATTCATGCTTATGTGCTTGGTTAATTTCTCTTAATAAACGGTCCGTCCGGCAATATACTGCGTCGGGACCGAAAAAAATTGCATTAATTTATGCAAAGATAACAAATCGTGCCGGTCCGGCAGAACTTTCCGACAAATAAAAGTGTCGTTACGACGCCAAAGGTAAAAAAAATTCACATGCGGAGCCTCCGATTTGGCTGTTTCGCCGCAAATTTGTATCTTTATCCTTGAGGCGACACCCAAACGGCCTCGCTGCCCGACCGCCGAAATACAGGCCGAACGCCGGCATTAACCCTGAGAAACCATGAAAAACAGCCATTTAACAGCAATTACGCTTATGTCAATCCTGTCACTCTTCGGATGCGGCCGCGCGAAGGCCCCCGAATATCCGTCCGACCAGCTTACGGCCCGCGACGGTACTGAATTTACGATCACCTTTTTCAAACACGCCTCGCTGTCGATCGCCGTGGGCGGCAAATACATCTATGTCGATCCCGTAAGCGCCAACGCCGACTACGCCGCACTGCCGAAGGCCGACATCGTGCTCATCACCCACTCCCACTACGACCACCTCGACGTGGCGGCGGTCGAAAAACTGCTCACGCCCGACACGGAAATCCTCTGCGACCGCACCTCGGCCGAAGCCTTCGAGATGAACTGCTACACGATGCGTCCGGGCAGTGTCGCCACACCGCGCGACTATGTGAAGGTCGAGGCCGTGGCGGCCTACAACACCACCCCGGGACACCTGCAATTCCACCCCAAGGAGCGCGAGGACTGCGGCTATATCCTCACCGTCGGCGGCACGCGCATCTACATCGCGGGCGACACGGAACCGACGCCCGAACTGCGTGCCCTGCGCGACATCGACATCGCCTTCCTGCCGGTCAACCAGCCCTACACCATGACCGTGGATCAGGCCGTCGAAGCCGTGAAAGCCATCCGCCCGGCGATCTTCTACCCCTACCACTACGGCGAGGTGGACGAAAAGACCGACATCGGCCGGCTGATGCGCGAGACCGAAGGGCTGACCGACACCCGGGTCCGTCCGATGGAATAGCGGGCGCAAAACGCTCATTATAAAACAAAGAGTGCCCCGGAAAGGGCACTCTTCATTTATGCGGGGCCACCGGCCCTACTTCCTGCGGGAGAGGATCCGCTCCACGATGAACGACACGATCAGCCCCAGTCCGCCGAAGACCAGCACCGAACCGCCGTAGATAATGCTTTGCGTTTCATAGGAGCGGACTTCGGCCAGACGGATCAGCATGAAACCGAACAGCAGTCCAAGCCCCAGCCCCAGCAGCAGGCTGCCGATCTTCAGCGCTCCCGCCGGAATACCCGGCGCGGTTTCGGGCACAATCCGTACCGGCCCCCCTGTCCGCAACCCCATCGGCACCAGCTTCAGATAGTCGATCAACTGCTCGCCTTCGAGTCTGGAGATGAGTTCACGCCGTTCGCGGCGGCAGATAAGCAGTTCGAAGAACTTGTAAATTCCCAACGTGACGATTCCTGTCACCAGCGGGATCATTATAAAATCCATAGCTTATAAAAATTTAAAGGTTAATAAATTCAATTTTAAAACCGGCCGGCTTTTGCTACCTTTGTCCTGTTAGACGCCGAAACCGCAAAAAGGTTACAACCGACGAAAAATGATGGCCCGCGTGTAACCTTTTCCGCCGCCGAGCGTCTAACGGAATAGCGATGCAAACCGAAGAACAGGAACTGATACGACGAATCGCGGGCGGCGAAACCGAACTCTGCTCCCGACTGGCCGACCGCTACGGAAAAGCGGTTTACACGCTGGCCGCACGCATCGTCGGATGCACGGAGGACGCCGAGGAGCTGACTCAGGATATTTTCCTCCGGGCGTTCGCCCGGCTGGACCGCTTCGGCGGACGGAGCAGTTTTTCGACATGGCTCTACCGCATCGCCTACAACATGGCCGTGTCGCATGCGCGGCGCATGCGCCCGAAGTTCTGCGACATGGACGAACGGCGGTTGGCGGCCCTGCCCGACAGCGAGGCCGACCGGTTGGAGGAGTGGACCGAAAAACAGGAACGCCTCGACGCACTGAACCGCGCCGTCGAACGGCTCGCCCCCGAGGAGCGGGCGCTGGTGACGCTTTTCTATTACGAGGAGCGCTCCGTCGGCGAATGTGCCGCGATCACGGAACTCTCGGAGGGCAACGTCAAGGTGCGGTTGCACCGGATCCGGAAAAAACTGTATGTACTGGTAAACGACGAGATAGATGGAAAAGAGTGATGCAATACGCCGCGCAGTCCGGCAGGCCCCGGCCCCGGAACTGCCCGCAGGGTTCACCCCGCGGCTGATGGAGCGGATGCGGAACGACGCCATACGGCGCGAACGGCGCGAGATGTGGCTGCTGACCGCCGGGGGCATCGGCTGCTTCGCGGCGCTGATCGTCGTCTGCGCGAGGGCTCTGTGGCCGGAACTCGAATGGCAAATCCCCGGCATCGCGCTCTCCCGCCCCGAACTGCCGCACTTTGCACTGCCGGAGACGGACAAACCGCTGGTCACGATGTGCGTCTGCATCGCCGTGGCCTTCCTCGTACTGCTCCTCGCCGACCTGCTGATCCGCCGCCGCATCGCGGCCTCCCGGAACTGAAAAACGGGGAAACCGTCCTAAAGAGGTCTCCCCGTTCCGATAACAAATCCCGCCGCGGCTATTTCTTGGCTGCGGCTTTTTTCGGCTCGGCCTTCACCTTGAGCGAGGCCAGCCCCTTCACAATATTCGCATCGTTGTTCTTCGAGCTGTCGTAAACCACCGTGACCTCCTTTTTGGGCAGGTCCACCTTCACGTCCTTGATGCCCTTGCCGAGCGACGGAACGTTGTTCATGATCTTCTTCACACAGTGATCGCAGTCGATGTCCGTAACAAACACCGTGGTCACGGTTTTCTTTGCAGCAGGCTTCTCGGCAGCCGCGCACATGCCGGCGCCCATCAGCAGGGCCAGACATACCATCAGCAGTTTTTTCATCTTTTCTTTCTATTTTAAGGTTTTACATGGCGTTTGTCACGCGGATCAATAGAGGTTGAACCGCAATCCGACATAGAATTTGCGGCCCATCAGCGGCCCCCAGACATTCATCGAGTTGAACCGATAGTCGTAAGGGTTCTGCGCATGGAGTATGGGGTCCTCCTGCCGGTAGTCGGCGATGTTCTCGCAGCCCGCATAGATGTCGAACTTACCCACCTTGCGGCTCACCTGCGCATAGAACATCGGGTAACGCGGCGAATAATAGCTGTCGTCGAGATTCCCCGTCTGCGTCGGGATGCGCGCGGGACCGTTCAACTGCGCCGTGGCGTCGAACACCCAGCGGCGGAATTTCGTGGCATACTGAATGTTCAGCAGCGTCTTGTATTGGCTCACCAGCGGACGCTCCACGCGGGCCGACCCTCCGTCGGGACGCTCGATCGTCATTTCGCTGTTCGTATAACGGAACGTGGCGAAGATGTCCAGCCGCTCGACGGGCGTCCACGAGAGATCGACCTGATAGGTGTCGGTGAACGAACGTCCGTCCGTAGCGTAGAAAACGATCGCCTCCGGGTCGTACTCCTGATCGGCCACGACCGAGTTGTAGAACTGCGTGCGGAAATAGTCGAAGCTCAGCGTGGCGTTGTCGCTCCCGGCCAGCGAGAATACCTGCGTCAGGCTTCCGCCCACCGTGAGGGCCTTCTCCATGCGGTCGAAACGCTTGAAATCGACCGCTCCGGATTCGCTCCCGAGGAACTCGATCGTGCGCCCCGTGGCCAGAATGCCGATATTGTCCGTGATGACGTTCGTCGAACGGTAACCCAGACCCGCCGAGGCGCGCAGCGTCGTCGAGGGGGTGATGTTCCATTTCAGGTGCCCGCGGGGCGTTGCGAAGAAACGGTCGTAATAGGCATTGTAGTCGCCGCGGATTCCCGCCACCACCGAAAGTTTGTCCTTGATGGCGTAAGTGTACTCGGCATAGACGCCCGCCTCCTGCTCGTCACGGTCGAAATCGTACTCGTTTCGGACGCCGAGCCACGGCGTGTCGTTGCCGAGCGACTCACGGTAGTAGTCCAGATGCGCCTGCACCCCGACGTTCAGCGACGAACGGCTGGTGAAATAGTGGTTGTACATCAGGTTCAGCGCCAGCGAATTCTGATTGCCCTCGTAGGTGTTGAGCCCGAAATAGGCATCCTCGTTGAAATGGTCGAAATCGGCCACGAACGCCAGATTCGAACGCAGCTCGTCCTGCTCGTCGGGATCGTAGACCGACGGGCCGACGGGCATACCTATTTTAAAATAGCCGTTGGCGTTGCGGTTGCGGATGTGCGACCCGTAAAGCGGCATCGGCTTGCCGGTCGTCTCCCAGTCCCAGTTCTCCGCCATGTCCTTGCGCATGGCGTCGGTGTTCTTAAAATCGAGCATGCCGCCCAGACGGTTCTCCTGCACGAACTTCCAGCCCCAGCGAACCTGCGTGCCGTTGTCCGCCGAGTAGAGCCACTTGTTGGCCACGTTGATCTGGTCGGACTTCGGCAGGTCGCGGAAATGGTCGTGGTTGTGGTCCATCTTCCGCACATCGGTGTCCATCGAACCGTGGAGCAGGATGACGCTCGACAGCTTCTTGTCTTTGGTCACGGGAAACGCCGTCGAGATATTGGCTTCGGGACGCAGTTCGTCGTCGAGGTAGAGGTTCACGAACAGGCGTTCTTCGTCCGTGGGCTTGCGGTGTTCGAGGTTGATCTGCCCCGTGATGGCCTCGTGGCCCGCCGTGACGGAGGCCACGCCCTTCGACACCTGAATCGAGTTAAGCCACATGCCGGGCGTATAGCTCAGCCCGTAGGGGGCGCTCAGGCCGCGCATGATCGGACGGTTTTCGTCGAGTATCTGGGTGTAGGTCCCGGCCAGCCCCAGCATCTTGATCTGCCGGGCGCCCGAAATGGCGTCGCTGTACCCGACGGTCACCGACGCCGAGTTCTCGAACGACTCGGCCAGATTGCAGCAGGCCATCTTGCAGAGACCCGCAAACGAGATCATCTCGCCCTTGACGATGCCGTCGCGCTTGACGAAATTGCCGCTGAGGTTGCCCTCGACCACGACATCCTCGAGTGCCACGCCCTCCGAGCGGAGCGTGAACTCCACCCGCCCGACGCCGCTTTCGACGCGGATCGTATCGTTGATATAGCCCAGATAGGAGGCCACGAGCTTGTCGTAACCTTTTACCCGGTGTAACTGGAAGGCCCCCTGAGCATCGGTACCGGCGCCGATCGTCGTCCCGGCCCAGTAGACCGAGGCCCCGACGAGAGGCTGTTTGTCGGCATCGCGGACCACGCCCCGCAAATCTTGGGCGTTCAGCGTACTGCATGCGGCGAATGCCGAAAGTGTAAAAAATGAGATTTTGTATAAATTCATGGAATTTCCGTTATCGGTTAAAACTGATTGCGGACCGGTGCGCGCAGCACGGGTCCCGAAGGAGTTTTAAGCCGATACGGGAGGGGCCCGGAAGCCCACGGGAAGGATCGAAGCCTCCTGCACGAAAGGCGAACGCCTTTCGGCGCTCTTTTCCCGCAGGGCGGGGGCGTGCTCTGGGCACGGGCACTCCGCGGCAATGGCGGGAGGCAGGTCGGTGACCATGCACCGGATATGGCGTTCGTTGTTATCGGAGGCCGGATAAAGGTAGAGCTCGACCTCGGTCGAATGGAGTTCGCAGCCGCAGCAGGAACGCACGAGCCCGTCGGCCGGCATGTCGTGCTGGCATCCCGAAAGGCATACATGCTCCGCATGCACCCGCTGCTCCACACACCCGCAGGTCAGGGAGACCACGGCCGCGCCGACCGTCGCCAGCAGGTAGACGGTCATCAGCAACAGCGATATGCCTTTCTTCGTTTTCATTTTACTCCACGATTCCGCACTCCGCGAGCCGGGCTATCCACTGCCCGGCATCCTGCAGGGCGGTTTCGGCGTCGACCTCATAACGTTCGGTGAGCAGGCCGGCGGCATCTTCGGCCGTGAAATCCCGGCCGCGCAGCGACTCCCAGAGGTACATCGACGAAGGGTTCAGCGACACGATGCGTGTCATATCCGCCGCTCCGCCGCCGCCCGGCATGACGATTACATGCTCGCCAGCCATCTCGCGTATCTTGTATTCTTCGCGTATCTTCATTTATCGAACGTTCTGATCTTCGCAAAAGTATAAAAAATTCCCCAAACGGCCTAATTTTTTGTACCTTTGGTGTCACAACGGCACATTATTCAGATGGAACCCACACCGGACAAAATATACGACACGCTGCGCCGCTACTGGGGCTTCACCGAGTTCCGTCCCGTGCAGGAGGAGATTATCCGCTCGGCGATGGAGGGACGCGACACGCTGGCGCTGATGCCCACGGGCGGCGGCAAGTCGCTCACCTATCAGGTTCCGACCCTCGCCCGCGAGGGGCTTTGCATCGTCGTCACACCGCTCATCGCCCTGATGAAAGATCAGGTCGACCGCCTCCGGGCGCGGCGCATCGCGGCCGTGGCCATCCATTCGGGGCTCTCTCCCCGGCAAATCGACATCGCGCTGGACAACTGTGTCTACGGCGACGTGAAATTCCTCTACGTCGCCCCCGAGCGGCTGGCCACCGAGTCCTTCCGCCTGCGCGTCGTGCGGATGAACGTCTCGCTCGTGGCCGTCGACGAAGCCCACTGCATCTCGCAGTGGGGCTACGACTTCCGCCCCTCGTACCTGCGCATCGCCGAACTGCGCGAACGACTCCCCGGCGTCCCCGTGCTGGCGCTCACGGCCTCGGCCACCCGCCTGGTGGCCGACGACATCATGCGCCACCTCAAATTCGCCGAACCGCATATCCTGCGCAGCAGTTTCGCACGTCCCAACCTTTCGTACAGCGTCCGCCGCACCGACGACAAGAACGGCCAACTGCTGCGGCTGGTGCACAACGTCCCCGGCTCGGGCATCGTCTACACACGCACCCGCGAGGGCACCGAACAGACCGCCGACTTTCTGCGGCAGGAGGGCGTCCCGGCCGCGGCCTACCACGGCGGGCTGGGCCATACCGAGCGTGCGCTGCGGCAGGAGGAGTGGCTCTCGGGCAAGGTCCGCGTGATGGTCGCCACCAACGCCTTCGGCATGGGCATCGACAAACCCGACGTGCGGTTCGTGGTCCACTACGCCATGTGCGACTCGCTCGAAAGCTATTACCAGGAGGCCGGACGCGCAGGCCGCGACGGCGCGCGGGCCTATGCCCTGCTGCTCGTGGCTTCGGACGACAGCGACCGCATCGCACGGCGCTTCGAACAGGAGTTCCCCCCGCTGGAAAAGGTCAAGGACATCTATGAATCGGTCTGCTCCTACCTGCAGGTGGGCGTCGGCGACGGAGGCGAAGCGTCGTTCCTGTTCAACATCCACGACTTCTGCGCCCGCGAACACCTCTACTCGGGGACGGTCCTGAGCGCCCTGAAACTGCTTCAGCAGAACGGCTACATGACCCTCACCGACGCGCAGGACAACCCTGCGCGGGTGATGTTCTGCGTCAGCCGCGACGAACTGTACAAACTCCGCGTGCAGCGCGACGAACTCGACCACTTCATCCGCACCCTGCTGCGGCTCTACAACGGGGTCTTCACCGAATTCCGGCCCATCGACGAGGGCGAACTGGCCACATGGAGCGGTTACACCGTCCAGCGGGTCAAAGAACTGCTGAAACGGCTCTGGCAACTGCGCGTCATCCGCTACATCCCGTCGAACCGCTCGCCGATCCTCTTCCTGAACGAAGAGCGCCTTCCGCGCGCCGACCTCTACATCGCCCCCGAAACCTACCAGCGGCGACAGCAACTGATGCGCGAACGCTTCGAACAGATGGTCGCCTACGCCGCCAACGACGACGAGTGCCGCGGCGCCGTGCTGGAAAAATACTTCGGCGAGGGCGATCCCGCCCCGTGCGGGGTGTGCGACGTGTGTCTCGCCCGCAAACGGGCCGCCAAGGCCGCCGGAACGCCCGATGCCGCCGCGCTGCGCAAAAGCATCCTGCAACGCCTGGCCGAATCCCCCGCCGACCCGCGTCAACTGGCCGCCGACATCTCCTGCACCCCCGAACGGCTGGCCGGGGCCGTGCGCGAACTGCTCGAAAAAGGCGAGGTCCGGACCGCCCCGGACGGCCGCATCGCGCTTTTCAATGCGCCCGACAGCCCGGACCCGGTAAAATAGCGCCCCGACGAGCCGCTTTTCTGAAAATAATTCTGTAAATTTGTGGGAATTTTCACCGCATGACCACAGTAAACAATTTCATCGATAAAATCAGCAACGAGCAGACCGCCCTGCTCCCGGCCGTCGAGTTCCGGGGGAAGATTCTCCTCGTCGAGCAGGAGCGCGACATCGCCGAGGCCTGCAAACAGCTCGCCCGGCAGCCGCTGATCGGCTTCGACACCGAGACGCGCCCCTCGTTCCGCCCGGGCGTGACGTTCCGCGTGTCGCTGCTGCAACTCTCCACGCCGACGGTCTGCTACCTTTTCCGGCTCAACAAGATTCCGCTGGCCAAGCCCATCCTGCAACTGCTCGAGAACAGGGAGGTGCTCAAGATCGGCGCCGACGTGGCGGGCGACCTGCGCTCGCTGCGCCAGATCCGCCACTTCCGCGACGGGGGTTTCGTCGACCTGCAAACCATCGCGCCCCAGTGGGGCATCGAAGAGAAGAGCCTGCGCAAACTCTCGGCCATCGTGCTGGGACAGCGCGTCTCGAAGGCCCAGCGGCTGAGCAACTGGGAGGCCGCGACCCTCACCGACAAACAGCAGCTTTACGCCGCCACCGATGCGTGGGTCTGCACCCGCATCTACGAACAACTGCTGCGCACACCGAAAAAACCGATCCGCAAATGATACCGCAAATCTACCTGCGCCGCGGCAAGGAGGAGTCGCTCCTGCGCCGCCACCCGTGGATTTTCTCGGGGGCCATCGACCACATCGAAGCCGAAGAGGAGTCCGATTTCGCCGAAGGGGCCCTCGTCGAGGTCTACACCCGCCCGGGCGAGTTCATCGCCCAAGGGCACTATCAGGTGGGCTCGATCGCCGTGCGCGTGCTCTCGTTCGAGCGCGAACCGATCGATCAGGCGTGGTGGAACCGGCGCATCGCCGTGGCCCACGACGTGCGCCGCACGCTCTCGCTCACGGACAACCCCGCGACGACCTGCTACCGCCTCGTCCACGGCGAGGGAGACTCCCTGCCGGGGCTGGTGGTGGACATCTACGGCACGACGGCCGTCATCCAGTGCCACTCGGCGGGCATGTACCACGCCCGGCAGCAGATCGCCGAGGCGCTGCGCACGGTCTACGGCGACCGTCTGACGGCCATCTACGACAAATCGTCGCAGACGCTCCCCTTCAAGGCCGACCTCGGGGCCGTCGACGGCTACCTGTGGGGCCGCGCGGAACACACTCCGCAGATCGTCATGGAGAACGGCGAACGGTTCCTCGTCAACTGGGAGAAGGGGCAGAAAACAGGCTTTTTCCTCGACCAGCGCGAGAACCGCGAACTGGTGAAACGCTATGCGAAGGGCCGCACGGTGCTCAACACGTTCTGCTATACGGGCGGCTTTTCGGTCTACGCCCTCTCGGGCGGCGCGAAGGAGGTCTGCTCGGTCGACTCCTCGGAACGCGCCGTGGCACTTGCCACCGAGAACATGCGGCTCAACTTCGGCGACAGCGCGGCCCACTCGGAGGTCGCCGCCGACGCCGTGGAGTATCTGAAGGACATCGGTGACCGGTACGACCTCATCATCCTCGACCCGCCGGCCTTCGCCAAGCACCACAAGGTGCTGGGCAACGCCATGCAGGGCTACAAGCGGCTCAACGCCCGGGCGCTGTCGCAAATCCGCCCCGGCGGCATCCTCTTTACGTTCTCCTGCTCGCAGGCGGTTTCCAAGGAGCTGTTCCGCACGACGGTCTTTTCGGCCGCGGCCATCGCGGGCCGCAAGGTGCGCATCCTGCACCAACTGACCCAGCCCGCCGACCATCCGATCAACATCTACCACCCCGAGGGCGAATACCTCAAAGGGCTGGTACTTTATGTGGAATAAACCATGAAAAAACTGCTCACCACCACCCTGCTTGCGCTCACCGCGGCCCTGACGGCCGGGGCCCAGAGCCGCACCGAAGTCTACACCGTCCCGAGCAAGATCCTCGGCGTCGAAAAGAGTTGCACGGTCTACCTGCCCGACGGTTACGACCGTTCCGGGGAGAGTTATCCGGTGCTCTACCTGCTGCACGGCGCCAGCGGCTGCCACACCGACTGGACCCGGAAAGGCTACATGCGCCGCATCACCGACGAAACCGTCGCCTCGGGCATGGCCCGTCCGATGATCGTCGTCATGCCCGACGCCGCGGGCGAGGGCGAGAACTACACCGGCCGACACATGGGCTACTTCGACGTCCCGGGCTGGAACTACGAACAGTTCTTTTTCGAGGAGTTCATCCCCGCCGTCGAGAAACACTACCGCATCGCCGGCGACAAGGCCCACCGCGCCATTTCGGGGCTCTCGATGGGCGGCGGCGGCACGGCGGTCTACGCCCTGCGCCACCCCGAGGTCTTCGGCTCGGCCTGCCCGATGAGCGGCCTGCTGGACGTCCTGCCCGGCCCGCGCAACTACGACGACGCATTCCAGCAATCCGTCGCCGACAACTCGCCCGTGGCGATGCTGCGCCAGATGCCCGACGACCGGCTCGACGGCGTGCGCTCGGTCCGCTGGTGGGTGGACTGCGGCGACGACGACTTCCTCTGGAAATCCAATGTCGACTTCTATTCGCTCATGCGCGAGCGGAACATCCCCCTGCAATACCGCATGCGCGACGGCGGCCACACATGGCGCTACTGGGAAACCGTACTGCCCGACGTGCTGGTCTTCGTCTCGGCGGGATTCGGCAAATAGCCCGCAACGAAAAAAAGGTCCCTTTCCGGGACCTTTTTCTATTTCACTTTTTCGTAGACGTAAACCTCGTGGATTTCCCGGTCGTAACCCGGATAGAATCCCCGCGGCATCCCGAGCACGATCCGCGCGCCCCGGTTGGCCAATACCAACAGGTCGTCCGTCGCGGGATCGACGGCCAGCCCCTCGATCTCACCGGCCCGCCGGAAATCGTCCATCGAACGGAACGGCAGCACCGTGGCACAGGACTTTCCGTCGCGCAGGTCGGCGATGTAGAGATTATCCGGCTCGCCGAGATCGGCATCCCCGTCGTCGGCCGAGATCAGCATCCGCCCGCCGGACATGAAGATGCCCTGCTGCCACTGCGGCACGGGACGCAAATGGACCTTGCGGACGTATTTCCCCGACGCGAGGTCATAGCCGTAGACATAGCGTCCGTCGACCCAGTCGGCCATCCAGACCATGCCGCCGTCGCGGTCCACGGCCAACCCGCACACCTCGACCTGCCCCGACTCGGGCTCCCAGTCGATCGAACGTTTCCATTGCAGCGTGTTGGCGTCGTACACCGCCACCTGAATATTCTCTCCGCGGCCGTCGTCGAAGGTCTCGATCCCGGCATAAATCTCCCCGTTCCAGACGTCGATGTCGCCGATGTGGTTCGCCGCGAGCGGCAGCCCCTCGAAAGGCCGCTCGTTCTCGGCCACCAGCCGCCCCTGCTTGTCGTACTTGTAGAGCGCCGTGCTGCCCGAGACATAATAATACGTCGAATCGGCGGCGATTCCCTGCCGTCCTTCGACCGGAATCACCCGCGCCAGACGGTATTCCGCCCCCAACTCCTGCGCCGCAAGCGGCATCGCAGCCGCCAGCAGCAGCCCGAAAATCAATAATCGTTTCATCTTCATTTCCATTTTACGTCCTCTCCGGCAAAAACAGGGCCGGAGCCGCATTCCCCGTCGAGGAATCCGCTCCGGCCCGGATCGAAAGCGGATTCCCGCCTATTTTTTCTTCGCGCGCTGCTGGGCCTCCTGCTGACGCATCAGCTCCTCGTAACGCTGCTGGAATTTCGATTTCTTACCCTTCGACTTCTTCGCGGCATTGGCCTGCATGATGGCGTGTATCTTCTGGTCGTCGACCATGCGGCGGATGACGAGCGTCTGCCCGATGGTGAAGAGGTTCGAAAGCAGGTAGTAGTAGCACAGACCGCTCGAATAGCTGTTGAACCAGAAGAGCATCATGATCGGCATCATGTAGACCATCATGAACTTCATGCCGGCCATCTGGGGCTGCGACGAAGCGGTCTGCTGGTAGCTGAAATAGGAGTATCCGAACAGCGACACGGCCATCAGCAGGGCGAACAGCGACACATGATCGCCATAGAACGGAATCGAGAACGGCAGGTTCAGCACGCTGTCGAACGACGAAAGGTCGTCGGCCCACAGGAACGGCTGCTCGCGCAGCTCGATCGAGGCGGGGAAGAAGCGGAACATGGCGATCAGGATCGGCATCTGGATCAGCATCGGAATACAGCCGCCCATGGGATTGATGCCCGCCTTTTTATAGAGTTCCATCATCGCCTGCTGCTTCTTGGCGGCGTCCTCGCGCTTGGGGAATTTCTTGTTCAGCTCGTCGACCTGCGGCTTTATCAGGCGCATCTTGGCCATCGAGACGTAGCTCTTGTAGGTGAGCGGCGAAATCACCAGCTTCACGAGCAGCACCAAGATCAGGATGATGATACCGAAGCTGGCGATGTAGTTGCGCAGGAAATCGAAGACCGGGATCACGCACCAGCGGTTGACCCACCCGAAGATGCCCCAGCCCAGCGGCACCAGACGCTCGAGGTGAATCTCGGCGCCCTTCGGATCGTCGACTTTCTTGAGAATCGAATACTTGTTGGGACCGAAATAGAAGGCGAAATCATACCCTTCGGTCTGCGCCGTATAGGGCACGCCCATCTGCGCCGTGAAGGTCTTGAGCAGCGACGACTCGGGAGCCGCCGTGTCGAACGACAGGTTGGCATAGGAGACGTTCTCCGGAGCGATGAACACCGACGAGAAGAACTGCTGCTTGAAGGCCACCCACGACACCTGCGTCGTGATGTTCTTCGACTTGGCGCCGTCGCTCATGCCCAGCTCCTCGATCGACGATTCGCCCGGGAAGCGGTAAGCCAGCGTGGTGTACATGTTCTCGTTCTGAAATCCCTTCTCGTTCTGGTAGGTGGTGTTTGCCCAGTCGATCTGAATCTGGGTCTGGTTGGCCATCTCGCGGGCCATGTTCACCAGCCGCACATCGAAATTCACGAGGTAGTCGCGCTCGGGCGACTCCGTGTTATAGATGGTGTAGCGATATTCCAGATACGACTCCTCGGCGACCGGCAGCCGCATCACGATGCACTTCGCACCGTCGGCCGTCGTCGTCTCCGGCTCGGCCGTGAAGACATAGTCCAGCGTGTTTACGGGGATGTTCCTCAGCCCGTTCTTCACATAGAACGACAAACCGAAACGGGACGTCGCCGGGTCCATCAGCTCGATCGGCTGGTTGCGCTCGCCGCGCGGGGCGTACTTGGTGTAGTCTTTCAGCGTGACGCCCTTGATCTGGCCGCCTTGGGTCGAGAAACGCACCGACATCACGTCGTTCTCGACGGTGAACTCCTCGGCTTCCGCCTCGCGGGCCGTCGTCAGCGACTCGCCCAGCGTCTCCACCTGACGTTCGCGCACCGCTGCCGCAAGCTCCTCGGCCGTCGCCCCGGAGGGCGCTTCGCCTACCGCCGTCGAATCGGCTGCGGGAACTGCCGCGGGCCGCGTCGCGCGGGCCACCGAGTCCATATAGGCTTCGTACGCCTCTTTCTTTTCGAGATATTCCTTTTGCTGCTTGCTGTTGAAATAGGCGAATCCCAGAAAGAGGACCGCCACGACGGCAATGCCGATAATTGATTTCTTATCCATTCAAACTTTAATTATTTGCACCGACAGTTCAAAACTCCGATTTTGCCGTGAAACGGCATTAAGCCCCCGCCTAAGGCGGGGGTTTGGGGGTGGGTCAAATTTGTAAACGACGCCGCAGGCGGCGAAAAAACGAGAGTCGATTGCAAGAAATGGTACATCCTATTATCTTTCTTCCTTACTTCTTTGCCGCATATTCCAGCGCGGCCTTCACGAAGGCCACGAACAGCGGCGAGGGGCTCAGCACGGTGCTCTTGTATTCGGGATGGTACTGCACGCCGACGAACCACGGATGGTTCTCGATCTCGACGGCCTCCACCAGATTGGTATCGGGATTGACGCCCACGGCCTTCATGCCGGCGGCCTCGAACTGCTCCAGATAGTCGTTGTTGAACTCGTAGCGGTGGCGGTGGCGCTCCGAAATATTGAGCTTGCCGTAAGCCGCAGCCGCCTTCGAACCCTTCTTCAACGTGCAGGGATAGGCGCCCAGACGCATCGTGCCGCCCTTGGCCGTCACGCCCTTCTGCTCCTCCATCAGGTCGATCACCGGATGGGCCGTCGCCTGCTCCATTTCGCTCGAATTGGCGTCGGACAGCCCCAGTACGTTGCGGGCGAACTCGATCACGGCGCACTGCATACCCAAACAGATGCCAAGGAACGGAATGCCGTTCTCACGGGCGAAGCGCACAGCCTCGATCTTGCCTTCGATGCCGCGGTTGCCGAATCCCGGAGCCACCAGAATACCCGACATCTTGCCCAGCAGCGAAGCGGCCGTATCGCGGGTGACCTTCTCCGAATTGATATAGCGGAGCTTCACCTTGCAGTCGTTGACGGCTCCGGCGTGGATGAACGACTCGCAGATCGACTTGTAGGCGTCGGGCAGCTCGGTGTACTTGCCCACCAGCGCGATCTCGATCTTCTTCGACGGATGCTTGATCTTGCCGACGAAAGCGCTCCATGCGGCCATGTCGGGCTCCTTGTCGGCCGGGAGGTTGAGCTTGTCCAGCACCACCTCGTCCAGATGCTGCTCGTGCATCTTGATCGGCACCTCGTAGATCGTCGGCACGTCGATCGACTCCATCACGGCGTTGGCGTCGACGTTGCAGAACAACGCCACCTTGCGTTTGAGCGCCGTGGTCAGCGTATGCTCGGCGCGCAGCACGAGGATATCGGGCTGGAGACCGTTCTCCAGCAGCGCCTTCACCGAGTGCTGCGTGGGTTTGGTCTTCATCTCGCCCGAAGCGGCCATGTAGGGGATCAGCGTCAGGTGTACCAGCGCCGTGTTCTTGTACCCCAGCGAGTAGCGCAACTGGCGCACCGACTCGATGAACGGCTGCGACTCGATGTCGCCGACCGTACCGCCGATCTCGGTGATGATGACGTCGTATTTCTTGGTCTGCGCCAGCAACTGGATGCGGCGCTTGATCTCGTCGGTGATGTGGGGGATGACCTGCACGGTCTTGCCCAGGTACTCGCCCTTGCGCTCCTTCTCGATGACGCTCTTGTAGATGCGGCCCGTCGTGACGTTGTTGGCCTTCGACGTGGGCTGGTTCGTGAAGCGTTCGTAGTGTCCCAGATCGAGGTCGGTCTCGGCGCCGTCCTCGGTGACATAACACTCGCCGTGCTCATAGGGGTTGAGCGTTCCGGGATCGACGTTGATGTAGGGGTCGAGCTTCTGAATGGTCACCGAATAACCGCGGGCTTGGAGCAGCCGTGCGATCGAGGCCGAAATAATACCCTTTCCGAGCGACGACGCAACACCGCCCGTTACGAATATGTACTTGGGTTTGGAAAGTTTCATTACTGTATTGACTATTTATTTTCGTTGTTCTGTTCTTCCTGCTCCTGTCTGTCGATCAGCTTCACCTTCTCGACGGCCGCGGCCATCTCCTCGCGGGCCCGGTCGATCTTCGCACGCACGTCGGCCACCAGCGCTTCGGCGTTCTTCGACTTGGCGAAGAACCCGATGTTGTTCTCCAGCAGCGCGATCTCCTGCTCCAACTGGCGCACCTTGTTGTAGAGACGCTCGCGCTCCGTGCGCAAGCGACGGTCGCCCGACGCCTTGAGCGACGACACCTTCTCGCGGAAGCGTCCCATCGAACGGTCGCGCTCCGAACCGCGCAGCGTGTTGAACAGCTCGTCGACGGCGGCCTTGTATTTCTTCTGGATGGAGTCCTTCTGCTTGATGGGCACGAATCCGATCTCGCCCCAGCGGCGCTGGAACTCGCGGATTACCTCGTAACCGCCGGCCTTCACGTCGGCCTCGGCCATTTCGGCCAGCAGGGCGAGTTTCTTCTGCAAATTCTCCTCGTGCTCGCCGTCGACGCTTGCGAAGTGCGACGCCTTGCGCTCGAAGAACTTGTCGCAGGCGGCGCGGAAACGCTTCCAGATGGCATCCGAATGACGCCGCGACACGGCCCCGATCTGCTTCCAGCGGGCCTGCAGGGCGATCAGTTCGTCGGTGGTCTTCTTCCACTCCTCGCTGTTCATCAGCGACTCGGCGGCCTCGCATATCTCGGTCTTCTGCTGGAGGTTGTGCTCCATCTCGGTTTTCATCCCGGCGTAGAACTGCCGCTTGGCCTCGAAGAAGCGGTCGCACGCCGTGCGGAAACGCTCGTAGATGCGGTTGTTATCCTTCTTGGGCGCGAAGCCGATGGTCTTCCAAGTCTTCTGAATCTCCAGCAGACGGTCGCTCGCCTTGTTCCACTCCTTGCGGGTGGTCAGCGGCTGCGCCGAAAGCTCCTCGGTCGCGGCGCAAAGCTCGGTCTTGAGTTCGAGGTTTCGGACCTGCTCGCCCTTCAACGTCTCGAAATGCTCCTGATGCTGTTTGTTGATGCGGCTCGATGCGGCCTTGAAACGCTCCCAAAGCATCTCCTTATATTCGTTGGCCACGGGGCCCGTCTCGCGCCACTCGTCGTGGAGCTTCTGCAGCTTGTGGAACGCCTCGACCACCGACGGCTCGAGGATCAGCGCCTCGGCCTGCTCGCAGAGGGCGATCTTCTGCTCGTAATTCTTCTTCAGGTCGAGGTCGCGCAGCTCCTTGTTGATCTTGATGAAGCTGTAGAAATTCTCGACATGGAGGTTATAGGTCTCCCACAGGTCCTTGATGTACTGCTGGGGGACGACGCCCGTATCCCGCCAGCGCTGCTGGAGTTCGCGGAACTTGTTGAACGTATGGTTGAGCGTCTCGTCCGAGTTGACCAGTTCCTTCAGCTCCTCGATGATCGTCTGCTTGACCTTGAGATTGGCCTCTTTCTCGGCCTCGAGGTTGGCGATGAAGGCGTCGCGGCGCTGGCGGTATATCTTGAACTGCTCCTTGAGCTGGACCTCGGCACCGTCCACCGACGGGGCGAAATCCTCTTCGGCGCCGCCCTCCTCGACGAAGCGGCGGCGTGCGGCCTCGACCTCGGCGCGGCGGATGCGGTAGAAGGCGATCTTCAGCGCCTCGACATCCCGGCGGATCGACTGCACGGGCTGCTCTTCGAGCATCCGGGCGAACAGCGCCACCAACTCCTCCTTACCTTTGCCGGCGAACTTGTCCGCGGCGTCGGGCGTCTCCTCCGCAAGCTGGTCGGCCGCGGCCTCCTCGGGCGTCTCGCCCTCGATATCCAGCCCGGCGTTCTGCGCGGCGAGCGCAGCCTCCTCATCGGCGAAATCCACTTGTGCGTCACCCGGAGCAGCCTCTTCCTCGACCGCTTCGGCCACAGGTTCGGCCGCCGGCTGGATGCGGGCGCGCTTGGCCCGCGGAGCGGTCTCTTCGGCAGGGACCTCCTCGACGGGAGCGGCCTTTTCCGCAGGAGCTTCCTCCTCGACAGGGGCCTCCTCAACGGGAACAGCCTCTTCCGCAGGAGCCTCCTCGGCAGGGGCCTCCTCGACGGGAACAGCCTCTTCCGCAGGAGCTTTCTCCTCGGCAGGGGCAGTCTCGGCGGGCGTCCCGACGACTTCCGCGGCGGGAACAGCCTCCGCTTCGGCAGACGCCTCGGCGACGGGATTTTGGGTTTCGGGGACTTCGGCAGTCACGGCAGGATTCGCTTGCACATCTTCAGCCGCAGGGCTGACATACTCCTCGGGAGCAGGAAGTGTCGGTTTTTCAGTAGCCATCTCAGTACGCATTTTTGATTCCCGTATATATACGGGGGTATATAAATCTTGCAAATGTAACCATTTTATGCGGAATCCGGAAATGATTTCGCCAAAAGATGCAACAACGCCGCCATCCGGACGAGAGAAACCCCTGCATCCCGGCACGGCAGCGTGATTTTCCGGACGTTTCCGGCCCGTCGTCAGCGCTTGCGCCCCTTGGCGGCAAGACGCTTGGGCGCGGCCTGACGGCCCGTCGTGACGGGACGCGCCCCGCGGCGCACGCTCTTGGTTCCGGCTCCGCCGCGCTTGGGTTTCTCCCATGCCGCAGCGTCGTCGTAACGCTGAAAAGCCTCCCAGTCGAACGCTTCGTTACCGCCCGTCGGGGGCGCGCTCCAGTCGTTCGCGGCCTTTTTCCGGCTCCGCGTCTCCGGGCGGGGCTCCTCCGCCGGAGCCTCGGCCTTCCGGCCCCGTTTCACGGGACGCTCCGCGGCCTCGGCCTGCGGCGCGGCGTCGGCATCCCGGCGGCGGCTCCGCCTTTCGGGACCGGGCCCTGCTCTTCCTCCGTCGGAGTAGTCCCAGACCGCCTTGTTGACGGGCCACAGGTCCTTCTCGTCCATCATTTCGCGCAGGCACTCGACCGTCGGCAGACACGGGGCGCCTCAACAGCATCGCCCTGCCCCTGCTTGGCTCCTCCGGCCGCATCCTCGCGGTCGATCCGGGCGATGCGGCGGCGTCCTCCCGAGGCGTTGAGCCGGCTCACGACACTCTCGGCGTCGCTGAACGGCACGCTCACCAGCGAATAGTTCTCGAAGACGCGCACGTCGTCGATATTCTTGTCCCTCAGCCCGCATTTGCGTTTGAGCATGTCGACCAGCTTGCGGCCCGTATAGCCGTCGCGCGACCCGAGGGTCAGGAACAGCCGGGTCTTGCCCTTGCGGTCGACCGAGAACGAACGGATTTCGGGGTAGTTGCTCTGGTCGAGTTCGCTGCGGAACGCCAGCCGGAGCAAGGCTCCCAGCGCCACGTCGGGTGCATAGGCTTCGAGCAGTTCGGCGGCGATGTCGGCATAGTCGCCGTAAGCCTCGCACTCGACGATCTCCTGCAGATCGTCCTTGATCTTGGCGCGCTTCATCGCCACGATATCCTGCGGCGAGGGCAGCGTTTCGCGCTTGATGTCGGCCTTGATATCGCGCATCATCCAGTTGAAACGCCGCAGTTCGGCGTTCGAAATAAAGGTGATGGCCGTACCCTGACGCCCGGCACGCCCCGTGCGGCCGATGCGGTGAACGTAGCTCTCCGAATCCTGCGGCAGCGAATAGTTGATGACATGCGAGAGGTTCGACACGTCGATGCCGCGCGCGGCGACGTCGGTGGCTACCAGTATGTTGACCGCCTTGTCGCGGAACTTGCGCAGAATCTTTTCGCGCTGGGCCTGCGACACGTCGCCGTGCAACCCTTCGGCCGAATAGCCCTGCGCCACCAGTCGCGTCGCCACCTCGTCCACGCCGATTTTCGTGCGGCAGAAGACGATGCCGTAAAAGTCCGGTTCGATGTCGATGATGCGCGTCATGGCGTCGAACTTGTCGGCCTCGCGCACTTCGAAATAGATCTGGTTCGTGAGGTCGGTCATCAGGTGCTGCGACTCCACGCGCAGGACCTCCGTATTACGCATGTAAGCCTCCGAAAGACGGATGATCCGCTCGGGCATCGTGGCCGAAAAGAGCAGCACGCGGCGCTCTTCGCCCGTATGGCTCATGATCTCCTCGACATCCTCGACGAAACCCATGTTGAGCATCTCGTCGGCCTCGTCCAGAACGAGGAAACGGACCTTGTCCAATTTGAGCGTGCCGCGGCGGATGTGGTCCAGCACACGGCCGGGGGTTCCGACGACGATGTCGACGCCCCGCGACAGGCGGCGCAACTGTTCGCTCATCGCGGCGCCTCCGTAGATGGCCGTGATCGAGAGCCGCCGTTCACGGTTGTAGCTCAGCAGCTCTTCGGCTGCCTGCACGGCCAGTTCGCGCGTCGGGACGAGGATGATGGACTGCACTCCCTCCGTCGAATGTTCGATCTGCTGGAGTATCGGCAGCCCGAAAGCCGCCGTCTTGCCCGTACCGGTCTGGGATTGTGCGATGATGTCGTTTTCTCCGGAGAGCAGACGGGGAATCGTAAGTCGTTGAATGGAAGTAGGGCTTTCGAACCCTTTTGCTTGGACGGCCGCGAGCATTTCGTCGCTAAGGCCTAAGGTGCTGAAATCAGCTTCGTTGATCATATATGAATAGTTGAAGGGCCAAAGGTACGATAATTTATTGGATTATTCGCCGGAAAATCACTATCTTCGCAAAGTTATCCGCATGACGGCCCCGCGCGACGGGCGCCGCCGCCTAAAACCGCAACCATGAGTCATCGCATCCTGCTGGTCGACGACGAGGTCGACATCCTCGAATTCGTCCGTTACAACCTCGTCCGCGAGGGTTACGAAGTTTTCACGGCCCAGAACGGCGCCGAGGCGCTCAAGGTGGCCGCCGAATGCCGCCCGCACCTGATCCTGCTCGACATGATGATGCCGGTGATGGACGGGGCGCAGACCTGCCGGGCCATCCGCGAGAACCCCGTGCTGAAGGATACGATGGTGGTTTTCCTCTCGGCGCTGGGCGAGGAACAGCAGCAGTTGGCGGGGTTCGGCGTGGGTGCCGACGACTATTTGACCAAGCCGATCAAGATGAAGCTGCTGGTGAGCCGCGTGCAGGCGATCCTCAAGCGCATCGACGCCGACGCGGCCCCCGCTGCGCCCCCGGCCCCGGGCATCACGGTCGACCGCGACCGTTACACGGTGATCCGCGACGGGCAGGAGATCGCCCTTCCGCGCAAGGAGTTCGCGCTGTTGGACCTGCTCTGCTCGTCGCCGGGACGACTGATTCCCCGCGAGGAGATCTACGCCAAGATCTGGGGCACGGAGGTGGTCGTGGGCGACCGCACGATCGACGTCCACATCCGCAAACTGCGCCAGAAGATCGGCGACGAACGCATCGTCACGGTCAAAGGCGTCGGCTATAAATACATACCCGTTTAAAAAGCGGGTTTTAGGGGCGGAGAACGGGCACGCCGTTTTCGTCCGGTTCCGCGCCGCCATCCTCCGGTATGGAATACATGACAGGTTAGTTAGGAAAATATATGGACAAATTGCGAAAATACCGCCGCATCGTCATCAAGATCGGCAGCAACGTGCTGACCCGCGAAGACGGACGGCCCGACACCACGCGCATCTCGGCGCTCGTGGACCAGATCGCGGGGCTCTACCGCGCGGGGGTCGAGGTGATCCTCGTCTCGTCGGGGGCCGTGGCCTCGGGCCGCAGCATCCTCGAACCCAAGGTCGGGCGCATCGACACCGTTTCGGCCCGCCAGCTCTTTTCGGCCGTCGGACAGGTGAAACTCCTGAACCGCTATTACGACCTTTTCCACGAATACGGCATCGCCTGCGGGCAGGTGCTGACCACCAAGGAGAGCCTCTCCACGCGGCGCCAGTACCTCAACCAGCGCAACTGCATGGAGGCGATGCTCGCCGCCGGCGTGGTGCCTATCGTCAACGAGAACGACACCATCTCGGTCACCGAGCTGATGTTCACCGACAACGACGAACTCTCGGGCCTCGTGGCCGCGATGATGGACGCCGAGGCGCTCATCATCCTGAGCAACATCGACGGCATCTACGACGGTCCGCCCGCCGACCCCGCGTCGCAGGTCATCCGCAGCGTGGCTCCGGGCCGCGACCTCTCGCAGTACATCGACACGGCTCGCTCCTCGCGCGGCCGCGGGGGCATGACGACCAAAAGCCGCATCTCGTCGCGCGTCGCGGGCGAGGGCATCGAGGTCGTGATCGCCAACGGCCGCCGCGACGGTATTCTGACCGATCTGGCCCTCACAGACCGCGACGTCGTATGCACCCGCTTCGAAGCGGCGCCCCGCCCCGCCTCGGGGGTCAAGAAATGGATCGCCAGCAGCGAGGGCTTCGCCAAGGGAGCCCTGCACCTCGACGCCGGAGCCGCCGCGGCCATTTCGCAGAGCAAGGCCGCGAGCATCCTCGCCGTGGGGGTCACCGCCGTCGAGGGAGAGTTCGAACGCGACGACATCGTGCGCATCCTCTCGCCCGAAGGCACGCCGCTGGGCGTGGGCCGCATCTCGTGCGACAGCGACACGGCACGCCGCAATCTGGGCCGCAAAGGTCTCAAACCCCTGATCCACTGCGATTACTTATATTTGGAATAAGATGGACACGCAATACGAAACCCGGTTCGCCGCCGCCCGCCGCGCCGGGACCGAACTGGCCCGGACCGACGACGCCACCCTGAGCCGCGCCGTGGTGAGAGCCGCCGCCCTGCTGCGGGAAAACACCGAAAAACTCCTCGCGGCCAACGCCCTCGACCTCGCGGCCATGGCCGCCGACTCGCCCATGCGCGACCGACTGCGGCTAACGCCCGAGCGCATCGCAGGCATCGCCTCCGACATGGAATCCGTCGCCGGGCTCCCCGCGCCGCAGGGCGCGACGATCGACGAATGGAGCCGTCCCAACGGCATGACCGTCCGCAAGATCCGCGTGCCGTTCGGCGTCGTGGGCATGGTCTGCGAGGCGCGCCCCAACGTCACGGCCGACATCTTCTCGTTATGCCTGAAAACCGGCAATGCCTGCGTGCTGAAAGGCGGCAGCGATGCCCGCCACTCCAACGAAGCCATCGCCGCCCTGCTCCACGAAGCGCTCCGCAGCGAAGACATCGACCCGGCAGCCTTCACCCTGCTGCCCTCCGGCCACGAAGCCGTGGCGGCCCTGCTCGGGGCCGTGGGCTATGTCGATGTGGTGATTCCCCGCGGCGGTGCGGGGCTGATCCGCTTCGTGCGCGAGAACGCCCGCATCCCCGTCATCGAGACCGGCGCCGGCATCGTCCACACCTATTTCGACGCAGAGGGCGACCTCGCCAAAGGCCGCGCCATCGTCTGCAACGCCAAGACGCGCCGCGTGAGCGTCTGCAACGCCCTCGACTGCCTCATCGTCCACCGCGACCGCCTCGGCGACCTCGCCAAACTGTGCGACCCGATGGCTGCCCGACGGGTCACGATCTATGCCGATGCGGAGGCTTACGCCGCCCTCGCGGGCCGCTACCCCGCCTGCCAGCTCCGTCCCGCCGAAGAGGAGCATTTCGGCACCGAGTTCCTCGACTACAAACTGGCCGTCAAGACCGTCGGTTCGTTGGACGAGACCCTCGCCCACATCGAACGCTTCTCCTCGCGCCACAGCGAGGCGATCATCACCGAGAATGCGGAGACGGCGCGGCAGTTCTCGCAGCGGGTCGACGCCGCATGCGTCTACGTCAACGTCTCGACGGCCTTCACCGACGGGGGACAGTTCGGCTTCGGCGCCGAAGTCGGCATCTCAACCCAGAAGCTCCACGCCCGGGGCCCGATGGGACTTCCCGAACTCACGACCTACAAATATGTCGTTTCGGGAGACGGGCAGACCCGGGAACCGTAACGACGACAGCTCCGAATGCGGATTTAACAATTTTTCCACCTATTCGGGCAAAAAATAAAACAGATCGTTATCATTTTTTGCTTAAATTTGCACATCCGTAAAATAATGCCTATATTTAACTTATGATTCGTGAACTTTTAGCCGTGGGCCTCGGAGGCGCCGCCGGTAGCGTCGTCCGCTATATGCTCTCGGCCTGGCTGCTGGCAGGGCACACGCTGCTGGGATTTCCGGCCGGAACGTTCGCGGTCAACGCCCTCGGATCGCTGCTGATCGGCATTCTGCTGGAAGCGACGTCATCGGCTGCGGCAGGATGGTTGCTTATCGTAGGATTTTGCGGCGGCTTCACCACGTTCTCGACCTTTTCGGCCGATGCCGTGCGGTTGCTGCGTGCCGGGGATTACGGACCCGCGGCGGCCTACATTGCGCTGAGCGCCGGGGTCTGCATCGCTTTCGCAGCGCTGGGCATGTGGGCAGGAGCACAATTGAAGAATTAAAAACGGGAAATTGAAAGTTTTAAGACATATCAACCCGCATTTAGGCTGTAATTCCGGTTGACAACCCGGACGAAATCCCGGTCGCGCCGCGACTAAGCCCCCGCCAAGGCGGGGGTTGGGGGTGGGTCCAACTTGCAAACGCGGCTGAAAGCCGCGACAACGCCGGTCGAAAGCGGCCAAACGTACAAAATAAAGTAAAACTTAAAATAGAAGTAAATGGTAATTCTGGTTTTAAACTGCGGTTCGTCGTCGATCAAATATCAGGTGATCGACATGGAGCCGTCGTCGAGCAAGCTGCTCGCAAAAGGCATCGTAGAGCGCATCGGCCTCCCGGAGGGCGATCTGGTACATAAACCCGTAGGCAAGGAGAATTTCGAGCTGCACCAACCGATCCCCGACCACACGACGGGTATCAAACTCGTGCTCGATGCCCTGACGGACCCCGCACACGGCGTGATCGCGTCGCTCGACGAAGTGAAGGCCGTCGGTCACCGCGTGGCCCACGGCGGCGAATTTTTCCCTGAAAGCTGCATCGTCACCGAAGATGCCAAAGAGAAGATCCGCTCGCTGTTCGAGATCGCCCCGCTGCACAACCCCGCCAACCTCGAAGGCGTGCTTTCGATCGAAAAGGTCCTGCCGGGCGTTCCCCAGGTCACGGTTTTCGACACCTCGTTCCACCAGACGATCCCCGCGGTGAACTACCTCTACGCCCTGCCCCACGCCTACTATGACAAGTACCGCGTGCGCAAATACGGCTTCCACGGCACCAGCCACAAATATGTGGCCCAAGTGGGCGCCGAACTCGCCGGACTGGATTTCCACAACTCGAAGATCATCACCTGTCACATCGGCAACGGCGCTTCGGTGACGGCCATCCTCAACGGCAAGTCGTTCGACACGTCGATGGGCTTCTCGCCGCTCGACGGACTGGTGATGGGTACGCGCTGCGGCTCGGTGGACGCCAGCGCCATCACGTTCATCGGCGAGAAGGAGGGCATGACCTACGCCCAGCTCAACGAGATGATGAACAAGAAATCGGGCGTACTGGGCATCTCAGACATTTCGAGCGACATGCGCGACATCGACCGGGCCTACGACGAGGGCAATCCCCGTGCGATACTGGCCCGCGACATGCACTACGGACGCATCCGGAAGTTCATCGGCGAATACGCAGCCGAAATGGGCGGCGTGGACATGATTATCTTCACGGGCGGCGTGGGCGAGAATTCGTGCGAGATGCGCGAGGAGGTCTGCCGCGGACTGGAGTTCATGGGCGTCAGGTTCGATCCCGCCGCCAACAAGGGCGCCCGCGGGGTGAACAAGATCCTCTCGGCCGCCGATTCGAGGGTCAAGGTCGCCACCATCGCCACCAACGAGGAGCTGGTGATCGCCACGGACACCTACAATCTGGTCAAATAAACATTCTTCATTAACACATTAATACCGTCAATACCATGATTCAGCATCTTACCGAAATCGTCGAGGAGGCGAGAAAACGGGGTAAAAAACGTCTTGTCGTTGCCTACGGACAGGATTCACATACGCTGGAAGCCGTTTACGAGGCTTACAAGGAGGGGCTCGTCGAGCCCACGCTCTTCGGCGACAAGGAAGTTATCAAACAGGTCTGCGAGGAGAACGACATCGACATCAAGGCATTCAACATCGTCGACGAGTCCAACGACGTGAAGTGCGTCCAGCAGGCCGTCGCCTCGGTCGTCTCGGGCAATGCCGACGTCCTGATGAAGGGCCTCGTCTCGACCGACAAATACATGCGCGGCATTCTCAACAAGGAGGCCGGGCTGTTCCCCCCGAAAGGTGTCCTGAGCCACGTCTCGATCGTCGAGATGCCCTGCTACCACAAACTGCTCATCATCTCCGACGTGGCCGTGATTCCGCTGCCGGACTTCAAGCAGAAGATGGTGCAGATCGGCTATCTGGCCCGCACGGCCAACCTGCTGGGCATCGAGACCCCGAAGATCGCCTGCATCGCCCCCTCGGAGCAACTGCTCCCCAACGTGATCTCCTCGACCGAAGGCGCGTTGCTTGCCAAGATGGCCGACCGCGGTCAGTTGGGCAAGGTCGTCGTCGACGGCCCGCTGTCGCTCGACGTGGCGCTCTACAAGGACGTCGCCGAGCACAAGAAGGTCAAGGGCTCGGCTGTCGCCGGCGACCCGGACTGCCTGCTGTTCCCCAACCTCGAGTCGGCCAACGTCTTCTTCAAGTCGGTGACCCACCTCTGCGGCGGCGAACTGGCGGCGATGGTCATGGGTACGAAAGTCCCCTGCGTACTCACCTCGCGCGGCGACACGAGCAAGACCAAGCTCTATTCGATCGCTTTGGCCTGTCTGGCGGTGAAAAACTAAAAACCCGGATACGGGGCTAACCTAACCTTAAACCAGTTCGACAAAAAGAGCAACGCGTCCCGACTGAAAGTCTCCCTTTGACAAAGGGAGATTTAGAGGGAATGTCAACATGAAATCCGGCATCTTGCGGATGCCGCAACGAAAATTCGACGGATTTCAGATTGACGGGGATTTTCGATTCATCAACCGTTACGAATCCGTCGAACTCACGTTAAAAACGAACCGAGAACTTATGGGCTACAAAGTTTTAGCAATAAATCCCGGCTCAACATCCACAAAGGTCGCCCTCTACGACGAGGAGCGGCCTTTGTTGGATTTGACCCTGCGTCACTCCACCGAAGAGATTTCCCGATTTACGGACGTCATCGACCAGCTCGACTGGCGCCGGGGGCTGATCCTCTCGGCCCTGCGCGAACAGTCGTTCAACATCAAGGACTTGTCGGTCGTAATCGGCCGCGGAGGCCTGATACGGCCCATCCCGGCGGGAGTTTACGAGGTCAACTCGCGGATGCGCTACGATTTGCGCAACGCCCAGATGAAACACGCCTGCAACCTCGGGGGACTCCTTGCGGCGCAGATAGCCCACATGGCGGGCGTGAAAGCCTACATCGCCGACCCGCCCGTGGTCGACGAGATGGACGACGTGGCGCGCATTTCGGGTATGCCGATGTGCCCGCGCAAGCCGATCTTCCATGCCCTGAACCAGAAAGCCATCGCGCGCCTGCACTGCGACCGCGCGGGCTGGACCTACGAGAAGTCGAACCTGATCGTGGCCCACATGGGCGGCGGCATCTCGGTGGCGGCTCACAGACAGGGGCGCATCGTCGACGTCAACAACGCGCTCGACGGCGACGGGCCTTTCGCCCCGGACCGTGCGGGCAGCATCCCATCGAGCGAACTCATCAAAGTCTGCTTCTCGGGACAGTATACGAAGGAGGAGCTGCTGAAATTCATCTCGAGCAAAGGCGGACTGGTGGCCTATCTGGGCACCAACTCCGTGATTCAGGTCATGGAACGCATCGCCGAGGGCGACCAGCGGGCCAAAAAGGTGTTGGAATCCATGTGCTACAACATCTCGAAGCAGATCGGCGCCATGGCCGCGGCCCTTTCGGGCAAGGTGCAGGCAATCCTGCTCACGGGCGGCATCGCCTACAACGAGCCCATCGTGGAGTATATCCGCGAACACTGCGGGTTCATCGCCCCCGTCGAGGTCTACCCCGGCGAGAACGAACTCGAAGCGCTGGTGATGAACGCATTGGTCGTACTGCGGGGAACCGTCACCCCGAAGGTCTACAAATAGCTTCGTCCCTTGAAAAACAAGCGGACCGCCTCAGACAGGGCGGTCCTTCTTTTTCAGTTGCCGGCGCACGATGGAGACCACCTCGCGGAAAGCCTCCAGCCGGAACAGCGCCGAGAGTAGCAGGTAGCAGGCGGCACCCGCCGCGATTTCGGCGACCAGCCGCAGCAGGTCGTTGCCGGGAATCGCCGCCGCCGTGAGCCGCACCGCGGCATACATCGCCGCCGTGAGCAGCGCCGGGGGCAGCAGCGTGCGGATGAAACGTCCGTACGACAGCGGCGTGAAACGGGTCGTGGCTGCGAAATTGACCGTCATCTCACAGAACGCAATGGCCACCAGTCCCCATACCACAGCCATCACGCTGTGGGGAATGGTCACGGCGAAGATCGCCGTCATCAGGATTTTCTTCACCACTTCCAGCCGCACGATCAGCGGCCCCGAACACTGGACTTTCAGGATATTGTAGGCGATCACGGCGATCGGCGAGAACAGCCCCGCCAGACACACCACCTCGAAATAGGGCGCCGTGGACATCCACTCCTCGCCCAGCAACACGGCGAACATGTCGTGCGCCACGGCCGACATCCCCGCCATGATCGGGAACATCACATAGGCGACGACCATCACCACCTGCCGGAAACTTTCGGCCAGTTTCGGAGCGTCGTCCCGTATCTTCGAGAAGGCCGGATAGGTGACGTTCTGCACCGCCTGCATTCCGGTCGTCGCGGGCATGTCCTTGAGTTTGACCGCCTGATCATACGATCCGAGCGTCGCCGCGGGATAGAGTTTTCCGAGGAAGAACTGGGGTATCTTGTTGTAGAAGTTCGAAATCAGGTCGGTCGCCATCAGACTGCACCCGAAAGGCGCCATCTCCCGCAGGGGCTTCACGCTGCACTTGCCGCAGGGCCGCCAGTCGCTCAGCCACCACAGAACCGCTGTCCTCACGCCGACGGTTATCACCCGCTCGGCCACCAGACTCCAGATACCCCACCCGGCCAGCGCACAGCCGATGGCCGCGAATCCGCCCACGAGCGACGAGGCGAAAGTCACCTTCGAGAGCAGCGCGAAGCGGAACTGGCGGATGAAAATGGTATTCTGCACGGCGCAGAGGGCGTTCAGCGGCAGCAGCAGGAAGAATACCGGGGCGATCCGTGCGATCTGGGGCATGCCGTACCAGCGCGCCGCAAAGGGCATCAGCGCCATCAGCGCACCGTAGAGCACCACCGACACGGCGATGTTGAATAGGAAGACCGACTTGTAGTCGCTCTGCGAAGGGTCGCGGTGGCGGATCAGGCTCTGCGAGAAGCCGCTGTCCACCACCACCAGCAGGATGGTCGCCACGGCCGAGGGGATGGACATGAACCCGAGGATGTCGGGCGTCAGCAGGCGCAGGACCACCAGCCGCACGGCCATGGCCAACAGCATCGAGCCGATCTTCTCGGCCATGCTCCACGCCACGCCCTGCGCGACCTTCTCTTTGAGCTGTCCCCCCAAACCGTCGGTGTTTACTTACATTGTGCCGCGAGAATCTCCTCGTTGCGCTTGCGAATGTTGTGCACGTTGGCGATCTCGACGTAGGAGGCCCCGCCGTCGGGACCGAAACTGCCGCCCACGATGGCCAGCAGGTCTTCGTCGTGCAGTTTCTTATACTGGTCGATGAACTCCAGCGCGTCGACCAGAAAGTGGTAACGGTCCGTGAGCTCCTGATTCCGGAGAATCGGCACCACGCCGTACGACAGGGCCAGAATACGCTGGGCATGCAACTGGTAGCAGACAGCCATTACGGTCTTACGGCCGCGGAACGCCGCCAGATAACGCCCCGTGCGGCCCGTCTTGGTGTCGAGCACCACATATTTGATCGGCAGGTTCGTGGAGGCGCGCACGGCCGAGCGGGCCAACTGCGCCGTGATCTCGTGGTTCACCGAAACCATGTCCATGTCGATCATGGGCTTGAAATGCGTCTCGTCGCGTTCGATCTCCCGGGCGATGCGGGCCATCGTTTCGACCGACTCCACGGGGAAATCGCCCATGGCGGTCTCGTCGCTCAGCATCACAGCGTCCACACGCTCGTAGATGGCGCTGGCCACGTCGCTCACCTCGGCGCGCGTCGGACGCGGGGACTTGACCATCGAATAGAGCATCTGCGTGGCGATGATTACGGGACGCTTGGCGCAGATGCACTTCTCGACGATGCGCCGCTGCGTGTTGGGAATCGCCTCGGCCGGAAGCTCCACACCCAAGTCGCCGCGGGCGACCATGATGCCGTAGGAAGCCTCGATGATCTCGTCGATATTGTCCAGACCCTCCTGATTCTCGATCTTCGAAATGATCTTGATGTTGCTGCCGCGGGCGTCGAGGATGTCCTGCACGGCCTTGATGTCGCGGGCCGAGCGCACGAACGAGTGTGCGATGAAATCGACGTCGTTCTTCACGGCCCATTCGATAAAGCGGCGGTCCTTCTCGGTCACCGACGGAAGGTCTATCGACACGCCCGGGACATTGACGCTCTTACGCGAACGCATGGCCCCGCCCACGATAAACTCACAGTCGAGCTCCTCGTCCGATTTGCCCACGACGCGGATTTCCAGTTCACCGTCGGCGATCAGCATCCGCGCCCCGACCGGAATGTCGCGCACGATCGAGGGGACGTTCATGTAGACCACCTTGCGGGTGGTGAAATCCGAACCGTCCGAACCGCGCACCGCCACCCGGTCGCCCGTGCGGAAGTTGATGCTGTTCCCGTATTCGTCGGCGATCGTCGTCACGCGGATTTCGGGGCCCTTGGTGTCGATCATGATCGGAATGGCCGGGTTGACCCGGTGTACCGTCTCGACGATACGCGTGGCGCCCTCCTCCGTGACGTGGGCCGAATTGATCCGGATCACGTCCATCCCGGCGTCGAAAAGTTTCGCAACGAACTCCTCGGTGCAGCGGAAATCCGACATCGTGGCGACAATCTTGGTTTTTTTCATGCGATACATATGGAAATGCTTTTTAATTTTTAATCAATCAAAAGGGCCTCGATGCCCAACCGATAGGAATTCAGGCCGAATCCCATGATCGACCCTGCGGCCACGGGAGCCAGCAGCGAGACATGGCGGAACTCCTCGCGGGCGAGGATCGACGAGATATGCACCTCGACCACCGGCACCGACACGGCCGACACGGCGTCGCGCAGCGCCACGGAGGTGTGCGTATAACCTCCTGCATTGAGCACCACGCCGTCGTAACGACCGTCGGCCTGCTGCACGGCGTCGATCAGCTCGCCCTCGATGTTCGACTGGAAATAGGCGAATTCCACCGCCGGGTAGCGGTTTTTCAGCCCCTCGAAATACGACTCGAAAGTCTGCGATCCGTAAACCCCCGTGTCGCGCCGCCCCTGCAAATTGAGGTTCGGGCCGTTGAGAATCAATATTTTCATGTTTTTCTGCTGTTTTCTGTCCGTATCCGCGGTTTCGCACCGCCTTCAATTCCTTCGCAAAGATAGCTATTTTCAGCAAATTTCGGTACCTTTGTTTCTGGCAACACGAAATATATCATGACCGAATTCGGATTTATCGAACAGATACGCACGCTCTTCGCCTCGCTCCCCGACAACGGGTTCGAGGGCATCGGCGACGACTGCGCCATACTGCCCCTCGGCGACGGCGAGTCGCTGGTCTTCACCGCCGACCTGCTGACCGAGGGTGTTCATTTCCTGCGCGCCGCCACCACGGCCCGGGAGCTGGGGCGCAAATCCCTTGCCGTAAACCTCAGCGACGTGGCTTCGATGGGCGCCCGCCCCGTCGCCACGCTCCTCTCCATAGCTCTCCCGGCGGATGCCGCCGATGCGTGGGCCGCGGAGTTCATCGAGGGCTACCGGGAGCTCTCCGCCGCGTCCGGCACGGCCCTCGTCGGAGGCGACACCACGCGCTCCATGTCGGGCATCACGATCAACGTCACGGCCATCGGCCGCGCCCCCTCTGCGAACCTCAAGCGGCGCAGCGACGCACGCCCCGGCGACGTGATCTTCGCCGCGGGCCAACTGGGTGCCTCGGGCGCAGGGCTCCGGGATATCCTCGCAGGCCGCCCCGACACCCCGCTGGCCGCCGTGCACCGCAACCCGCAGCCGCAGATCGCCGAGGGTCTCTGGTTCGGAACCCGCCCGGAAGTGCACGCCATGATGGACCTCTCGGACGGGCTGGCTTCGGACCTGCGGCACATCCTCGACCGGTCGGGAGTCGGCGCCGAGGTGGAGGTCGAACGCATCCCCGTCGCCCCGGGCGCCGATGTCCGCACGGCCGCCTGCGCGGGCGAAGACTACAAACTGCTGCTCACCGCCGCCCCCGATGCCGCCGAACGCCTTGCCGCGGAGTTCGCGGCCCGCTTCGGCAACCCCCTCCACCCCATCGGCCGCATCACCGCCGCCCCGGGCCTCGTGTGGCTCCGCAACGGAAAACCCGAACCGCTGGACTGGCACGGGTTCGAGCACTATTAATATATATTCGGGGGGGGGTATATTACGCCATCTTTCAGATGCCGGATTCATACAGACAATCCCTCTAAATCTCCCTTTGAAAAGGGAGACTTTCAGTCCGACCGACATTTCCCCGTATTTTATTTTAGAGGTACAGATTTGTGCTTAAACGAAGTGCGGCACGGATGGGTAGTATCGGAATACGTCCCATTCGTGCCGCACAAGAGCAAGTGCAAAGATGCCCTATAAAATCGGAAACGGTTTCACTCTTTGATAATATACACATGTTCATCGCGCCGCTGCATGTGGTAATTCTCGCGGGCGTACTCTTCGAGAAAATCGTCGTACCGCAGGCGCTCCAGCAGGGTGCTGTCCTGCTCGATCTTCTCCGAGTAGTAAGCCCTCTCGCGGGTCAGGACGTTGATCTGGCGCTTGATCTTCACGGCATGCAGGGCGTTGCGTCCCACCATGAAAACGGTGAAGACGACGATAGCCGCCGTGGCGACGATCCAGAATTTGCGGCCGAACTGAATTTTCATCTACGCTATACTATTACAACCGGGCGAAACATACGCCATCTCCCTCCCTGAGGGAGGGCCGGGGTGGGGTCGGATTTGCAAACACGGCGGAACGCCGTGAAAACCGACATTCCGGGATATACGGCATTTCTTCGGCAAACCGGCATTATGGTATGTGCATATATTTATGCGTCTGTATCGAAATATTCCACCGGGGATGCGCCTTGGCGTACTCGACCATCGCGGGCATCACCCGCTCGGCAACGCTCCACTCGGGCTGCAGGTAGAGCAGGCACTTTTCACTGACCCGCGCGGCATTCCGCTCGGCCCACTCGAAATCGGCCTCCGATTCGACGATCACTTTCAGTTCGTCGGCCCGCCCGTAAGCCTCCTCCAGCGGGGGCTGCTGACGCTTGGGCGAAAGACATACCCAGTCGAAAACGCCGCTGAACGGATGCGACCCCGAGGTCTCCAGAAAAATCTCCAGCCCCTCGGCGCGAAGCGTCTCCGTCAATATGCCCAGCGGGTAAAGCAGCGGCTCGCCGCCCGTGATGACGATGGCCTGCGCCGGACACGCCGTCGCCCGGTCGATCACCGTCCGCACATCGGTCGGGGGATAGAGTTTCGGATTCCATGTGTACTTGGCGTCGCACCAGCGGCAGCCCACGTCGCACCCGCCGAGGCGGATGAAATAGGCCGGTTTCCCGGCGTGGAAACCCTCGCCCTGAATGGTGTAGAAATCCTCGACCAACGGCAGCAGGCGCCCGCCGTCGAGCAGTGCGGGATCGGTCGTCGGTGCCATTACTCCGTTACGACGTAAATATCCTTCAGACTGCGGCCCAACTGGTCGTAGTCCAACCCGTAGCCCACGATGAATTCGTTGCCGATCTCCATCGCCCGGTATTTGATCGGCAGCGTCTTGCGGTACGACCCCGGCTTGAAAAACAGCGTGCAGACCTCGATCGAAGCGGGTTTGCGGCTCTCCAGCTCGCGGATCATATGCTCGATCGACTCGCCCGTGTCGACGATGTCCTCGACGATGATGACGTGACGGCCCTCGATCGAGTTGTTCAGGCCGATCAGGCTCTTGACGCAGCCCGTCGAGCAGGTTCCGTCATACGACGCCAACTTGACGAACGAGAGTTCGTTCTGGAATTCGATCTTCTTGATCAGGTCGCTCATGAACATGAACGAACCGTTCAGGATGCCCAGAAACAGCGGCGTCTCCTTGCCGGCATAATCCGCATTGATACGCTGCGCCACGGCCTCGACGGCCCGGTCGATCTTCTCGGCGGGGATCATGATTTTGAACTTCCTGTCGTGAAGCTGTATGATATCCTCCATGAAAGTACGGGATTTTTGTTTAAATAAGTGCAAATTTAACTATTTGCCCGGAACAAACGAAGAATCCGCAGTTCTTTTTTCAACTGCGGTCTTCGTCCGCAGAGATTTAGCCGCTTTTTGGTCGGCAAAAAGACCAGACCGCGGCTTTCATCCGCGAAGTATAGCTACCTTTTGGTGGCAAAAGGCAGCTCCAAAACCATCCGCATGTCGCTTTCGCGGGAACGTCGTTCGGCGGCGCTAAAACGGGCGCCTTCGCGGGTTTGCGAGCAAACCGGCCCCGTTTTTTAACGCTCTGCCTTCACGCCGTTCTTTTTCCGCTGCAAGCGATAATGCGGACCTCCCTGCACCCAAATATTTTCGATTTTAAGCCGGTGAGTTCCGTGCATCGTGAAGAACGGGGCGGATGGATAGTACTTGAGTACATTCCATTCGCCCCGTTCAAAGGATGTGCGGAAATCGCCGCTTACAAATCGAAAATCAGACCAGTCCGGAGAATCCCATAAACGCCATGGCCAGAATCCCGGCCGTAATCAGCGCGATGGGAATACCCTTGAACGACTTGGGCACGTCTTCGAAATCGAGGCGCTCGCGGATACCGGCGAAGAGCACCAGCGCCAGCGCGAAGCCCAGAGCCGTAGCCACCGAGTAGGTAACGCTCTGCAAGAGGTTGAACTCCTTCTGGATCATCAGGATCGCAACACCCAGCACGGCGCAGTTGGTCGTGATGAGGGGCAGGAAGATACCCAGCGCCTGATAGAGCGACGGCGACATCTTCTTGAGCATGATCTCGACCATCTGCACGAGGGCCGCGATCACCAGAATGAAGACGATCGTCTGCATGTATACGATGTCCAGCGGCACCAGCACATAGGTCTGGATGAGCCACGCCACGACGGCCGCAATGGCCATCACGAAAGTTACGGCGGCTCCCATACCCATCGAGGTCTCGACCTTGGACGACACGCCAAGGAAGGGGCAGATGCCGAGGAACTGCGCCAGCACGACGTTGTTGACGAAGATGGCGCCGATGATGATTGCAAAATAGGAAATCTCCATAACTATTTCTTGGCTAATTTATTAAACAACACCATGAGGTATCCGAGCACGAGGAAGGCGCCGGGAGCCAGCACGAAGATCAGCGGCGTGTAGTCCGCGATCCCGAGGCTGACGCCGAAGACGGCCCCGCTGCCGAGTATCTCGCGCACGGCGCCGACGACGGTCAGCGCCAGCGTGAATCCCAGACCGATACCGATGCCGTCCAGCACGGAGTCGAACGGCGAATTCTTCGAAGCGAACGCCTCGGCACGGCCCAAAATGATGCAGTTCACCACAATCAGCGGGATGAACACGCCCAGCGCATCGTACAGCGCCGGCACGAAAGCCTGCATCAACATCTGAATAATGGTCACGAACGAAGCGATCACGACGATGAAAGCCGGAATGCGGACCTTGTCGGGAATGATGTTCTTGATGAGCGAGATCACCAGATTCGACATGATCAGCACGGCCATCGTGGCCAGTCCCATGCCCATGCCGTTCTCGGCCGAGGTCGTCGTTCCCAGCGTGGGGCACATGCCCAATACCAGCACGAACGTCGGGTTGTTCTTGACGATGCCGCTTAAAATAATCTGCAACTTATTCATTTTGCCCTCCTTCCTGAGCCGCAGGCTCGTTGGTTTGTTCCGTGGCGGCAGCCGTCGCACCGGATGCCACGTCCGTCGGGGTCTCGCCCGTCGCTACGCTCTTGTAGGCCATCCATGCGCGGTTGATCGCGTCGACATAGGCGCGCGACGAGATGGTCGCGGCGGTCAGCGCATCGACGTCGCCGCCGTCCTTGGTCACGGCCAGTTTGCCGTCCACGAGTTTCTTGTCCTCGAGTTTCTGTCCCTTGACGCTCCGCAGCAGGACGTTGCCCTCGTCGGCCATCTTGGTTCCGAGGCCCGGAGTCTCGGTCTGCTCCAGCACGTTGACGTTCACCACCTCGCCTGCGGGGGTGAAACCCACCATCAGGCGCACCGCGCCGCCGAATCCCTGCTTGGTCATCGACTGCACGGCATATCCGCTCACGGCGCCGTCTTTCGTGGCCGTGTAGACCGTGATGGGCATCTCGTCGATGGTCAGCACCTCGTCCGTCGTCGCGTCGAACGCCGGCAGCACCTCGGTGAGCGCCGCTTTCGTCGCCGCAGCCTTGGCCGCGGCGATCGGCTCTTCGGTAATCATATTGACGACGCCCACTCCCGCCGAAGCCACGAGGGTGATGCCGAAGAGGACGGCCGTCATGTTCAAAAGTGTACTTTTCATAGTGCCTCCTCCGTTATTTCACGCCGAAGCGCTTAGGTTTGACATATTTGTTGATCAGGGGCACGCAGGCGTTCATGATGAGGATCGCAAACGACATACCCTCGGGATAGGCGCCCCACAGACGAATCAGCATCGTGATGACACCGATCCCCACGGCGAAGATCACCCCGCCCCTCACGGTCATCGGCGAGGTGGAATAGTCCGTCGCCATGAACACGGCGCCGAGTATCGCACCGCCGGCCAGTACATGGAACACCGGCAACTGCCACAGCGCAGCGCCCGTCTGCCCGGAGCAGAGCGCCACGACGAAAGCAAAGAGAGCTATCGTTCCGAGCACCGTCACGGGAATCTGCCATGTAATGACACGCCGCCACAGCAGGTAGACGAAGCCGCACAGCAGGGCCGCAGCAGCCACCTCGCCCAGCGAACCGGGCATGTTGCCCAGCAGCAGTTCCTGCACGCCCAGCACATCGGCCGCCGCACCGTGTTTCACGGCAGCCAGCGGCGTGGCGCCCGACAGAGCGTCGAACGCACCGTTCACCGGCATCGGGAACGTGGTCATCTGCACCGGATAGGCGATCAGCAGGAACACACGCCCCACCAGCGCGGGGTTGAAGGGGTTCTTGCCCAGCCCTCCGAAGGTCATCTTGGCGACGGCGATCGCCACGAAAGCGCCTATCACGACGATCCACCAAGGAATCGTCGCCGGGAGGTTGAAAGCCAGCAGTACGCCGGTCACCACGGCCGACCAGTTGGTGACGGTCACCGCACCGCGGACCATGAATTTCTGAATCAGGTACTCGAACGCCACGCACGCCGCCACCGAAAGGGCCGTAACGCGCAGCACGTCGGCTCCGAACACCAAGGCCGACACGACCAGCGCAGGCATCAGCGCGATCACGACGTCGCGCATGATCCGGGCCGTCGACTGGGAGGTCTGAACGTGCGGCGCAGGAGCTACAATGAGTTTGTTTGCCATATCTTTACTGTTTTTTCATTTACTTTTTGGGCGCAGCCGCGGCACCGCGAGCGCGGATGATTCCCATCACGGTCTGTTTTCCGAGGCGGATCCAGTCCAGCAGCGGCAGGTACGAGGGGCAGGTCGACTGACAGCATCCGCACTCGATGCACGAGGTGATCATCTGCGCCTCGAGGACCTCCCAGCCCTTCTTCTGCGACATTTTCGAGAGGTAGTAGGGCTCCAGACCCATCGGGCAGGCCGACACGCACTTGGCGCACTTGATGCACTGTGCGGCTTCGCGGCGCACGGCCTCGCGGCCCGAGAGGACCGTGATTCCCGAGCATCCCTTCGTGACGGGCGACGCGAGGTTGACCATCGCACGGCCCATCATCGGACCGCCGTTTATCACCTTCGCGGGCTCGTCGGGAACTCCTCCGGCGGCTTCCAGCAGGGCCGAAACCGGCGTACCCATGCGGGTCAGCAGGTTCTTGGGCTCCTTCATACGCTTGCCCGTGACGGTCACCACGCGCTGGATCAGCGGCATCGACTTCTGCACGGCCTGATAAACGGCCACGGTCGTCGAGGCGTTGCACACCACGGCGCCCACGTCGATCGGCAGTGCGGGCGGCGGCGGCACCTGACGGCCCGTGACGGCCGCAATCAACTGTTTTTCACCACCCTGCGGATACATCACTTTCAGGGGCACCACCTCGATGCCCTTGTATCCCGCCGCGATCTGCGTCAGGTGCGCGATGGCGTCGGGCTTGTTGTTCTCGATGCCGATGTAGGCTTTCTCCACGCCCACGGCCTTCATCAGGATGGTCACGCCGACGACCAGCTCCTCACCGTGCTCCAGCATCGTGCGGTGGTCCGACGTAAGGTAGGGCTCGCACTCCACGCCGTTGATGATGACGCACTCGGCCTTCTTTCCGGGAGGTACCGAGAGCTTCACATGCGTGGGGAACGTCGCGCCGCCCATGCCGACGATGCCGGCATCCTTGATCTTCGAGATGATCTCCTGCGCCGAGAAGGGACATGCCTTCACCAGCGTCTCCGAGCGGTCGATGCCCTCGGCCCACTCGTCGCCCTCGCGCTTGATGGTAATCATCATCTGGCGCAGACCCTGACCGTTGGGAACCATATCCACGGCCGTGACCGTGCCCGACACCGGGGAGTGAATGTTCGCCGACATGAAGCTGCCGGCTTCGGCGATGAGCTGTCCCGTCAGCACCTTGTCGCCCTTGGCGACCTTGGCCACCGCAGGAGCCCCGATGTGCTGTGCGAGGGGAATCGTCACCACCTCGGGCAGCGGAAGCACCTCGATCGGTTTGGCGCAGCTCAGCTTATTTTCCGACGGATGGACTCCGCCCATTGGAAATGTCTTCATATACTATTGGTTCGTTTTTACGTTTCTAAACCATATCTTTTTTCATTCTGCTCTTTCGGGCCGGACGGTATTGCCATTCGCCGCTGAAGCGGCGTCTTTGTTCTGACCCTCCCCTAAATCCCCTCCTCGGAGGGGACTTAGACCCATCTGCGGCAGAAAATCACGACTCCGACGGGACTCCCGCTGCGGGAGCCGCAGGCTTCCCGGCCGCAGGAGCAACGGGTGCTGCCGGAGCAGCTTTCGGAGCCTTGGGCAGCGGGTCCATGCCGACCAGCCGGATGGCGCCCGTGGGACACTCGTTCACGCACTTGCGGCACAGCTTGCACTTCAGCGGGTCGATGTAGGCGAGGTTGTTCTCCACGGTGATGGCATCGAAAGCGCAGACCTTCACGCACTTGTCGCATCCGATACACCCGGCCTTGCAGGCCTTCATCACCACGGCACCCTTGTCCTTCGAGACGCACGACACATAGACCGCACGGTTCTTGGGCCACTTCTTGCGCAGCTCGATAATCATTTTCGGACACGCCTTCACGCAGGCGCCGCAGGCCGTACACTTGTCCGCGTCGACCTCCGGAAGTCCCGTTGCGGGATTGATGTGAATGGCGTCGAAAGCGCAGGCCACGACGCAGTCGCCGAACCCGAGACACCCGAACGCACAGCCCGTCTCACCCACATAGAGCGACGAAGCCACGGCGCACGACTTGGCACCGTCGAAGTCGTTGGTGCGGGGACGCTTTTCGCACGTTCCGCCACAGCGGACGGTCGCCACCTCGGGCTGCTTCTCGGCAGCGGCCTTTCCGAGGTATGCGGCCACTGCCTTCATGCAGTCGCCGCCGCCCACGGGGCAGAACAGCTCCGAAATGTCGTCCTGCTTGACCAGCGCATCGGCCATGCCCCGGCAGCCTGCGAATCCGCAGCCGCCGCAGTTGGCGCCGGGGAGCATCTTCTCCACCTCGTCGATGCGCGGGTCCTCGTCGACCCGGAACTTCTGGGCCACGAAATAGAGGATCACCGCCGAGAGCACGCCCAGCGCACACAGCGTCAGGATCGTGTAAAGTAATACTTCCATCAGATTTTAGTTATTGTAAATTGAATTGTGTGTTCGATTTTCGTGCGGCAGAGCCACAGCACGAAATAATAAACGCCCACGCCGGCTATCGCCGCGAGGGCGCTGACGCCTTCACTCCATCCCATGCCGGCAATGGCCGCCACGAGCACCGCCATGAGCACCGCCAGCGCGCCGACGTAAGCCAGCACGACGGCCCGCATGCCCGCACTGCGGCGCACGCCGACCATCACGGCATCGCCCGCCGCGTACTCCGCAGCCCCGGGAGTCATCACCGTGACGACCTTGTCCTGGGCTTCGGCCAATCCGCACGCCTGACGGGCCGAACAGCTTCCGCAGGCACTCCGGGAGGTGATCCGCACATAAACCGCGTTGCGCTCCGTGCGTTCCACCACACCGCTGTGTTCGATCAGTTCCGCCACGCCTCTAATCTCCGTATTTATTGGTGAGGGGCATCAGCCGCTCGTGCCCGAAAGTGCACGACGACAACCGCAGCACGGGCGGGAACTGATAGCGTTTCTTCTCGTTGTGCATGATCATCGCGTGAATCTTCTCCACGACCTCCGAATCGAATCCCGCATTGACGATCTCCTCGCGGTGCTGTCCCTCCTCGATCATGCGCAGCAGGATGGCGTCCACCACCTCGTAAGGGGGCAGAATATCGCTGTCCTTCTGACCCGGATGGAGCTCCGAAGAGGGCTCCTTGGTCAGGATATTCTCGGGAATGGGATTGCCCTGCGTGCGGTTGATGTAGCGGGCCACGTCGTACATTTCGCTCTTGTAGAGGTCGCCCGTGGGGCTGAACGCGCCCGCCGTGTCGCCGTAAAGCGTACAGAGGCCCAGCGCATTCTCGCTCTTGTTCGAGGAGTTGAGCAGGATGTAATCCGTCTTGTTCTGCAAGGCCATCAGCAGCACCGTGCGGATGCGGGTCTGGATGTTCTCCTCCGTAGCGTCGAACTCCGTGCCGCCGATGACGGGCTTCAGGGTGTTCACCACGCTGGTATAGATTTCGGAAATGGGAATGACGTTGTATTCGATGCCGAGGTTGCGGGCCAGCTCCTTGGCGTCCTCCACCGACTCGTCGGACGAGAACGGCGAGGGCATCAGCAGCGCCCTGACATTCTCCGCTCCCAGCGCATCGGCGGCCAGACAGGCCACCACGGCCGAGTCGATACCGCCCGAGAGACCGATCGAGGCTTTTCCGTAACCGTTCTTGCGGAAGAAATCCCGCAGTCCGCAGCGGGCCGCTTCGTAAACCAGCCGCGTGCGGTCGTTGTAGGTCGAGGGGATCGCAATCGGCTCCGCTTCGGCTTTCGTGTCGAAGATCTGGAAATCCTCCTCGAAATTCTTCATCATCAGCACCACTTCGCCGCGGCCGTTCATCGCCCCCGACGTGCCGTCGTAAACGATGTCGGTCGATCCGCCCACTTGGTTGACCAGCACGAGATTCTTGCCCTCGACGAATGCCAGATTGCGCATCATTTCATAGCGGTAGGTCATGGTTCCCTTGCCGTACTTGCGGGCGTTGATCGAAATGATAGTCTCGACCGACTGGTCGAAATCGTGCTCGCGGCTCAGGTCGTCACCCACGATGATGGCACACTTGTGGCCCTTGATCGTGGCGTACTCGAATCCCTTCGAAGGGGTCAGAAAACCCATCTCGCGGCGTGCGGTGATGTATTTCTTGCCGACATAGCGCAGCACCTTGCGGTCCTGAATCAGCGCCGCGGCGCTGATCGTGCCCTCGGCGGTGAGGATCGGCAGTCCGACGATGGCGGCAATGCCGTCGCAGCACGAGGCGATCTCGACCAATGCGTCCTCGCACAACTCGAGGAAGGTCGTTTTGCGCAGCAGGTCGAAGGCAGGGGTCCCGCTCACGGCCTGCTCGGCGAAGATCACTAAGTCGGCGCGCTGTGCTTTCGCTTTGTTGATCGAATCGATGATCTTGGATGTGTTGCCGTCCACATCTCCGATCGTGTAATTCAACTGGGCAATAGCTATTTTCATGGCAGTAATTTAAGTCGGGGAATTACATCTCCGCAAAGTTAAGGATTATTTGCAAAAGTCGGAAGAAATTTCGGTGTTAATAAATTAACATCCTTTCGTTTACAAAATATTTTAAAAACAAACGAAAGGCTCCCGGAGAACCGGAAGCCTTTCGCCATTCCTATCGCTTCTATTCCTGCGGTTCCTCGGGATCGGCCACCAGAATGCGGCCGCAGTACTCGCAGACAATGATCTTCTTACCCTGACGGATGTCCACCTGACGCTGGGGCGGAATGCGGTTGAAACAGCCTCCGCAGGCGTCGCGCTTGACGGTCACCACGGCCAGTCCGTTGCGGACGTTGCGGCGGATGCGCTCGTAAGCCGACAGCAGACGCTCGTCGATCTTCTCCTTGACGCTGTCGCTCTGCACCGAATATTCCGCTACCAGCGGCGCCGTTTCGGCCTCGATGCCCTCCAGCTCGGTCTTCTTGGCCGCGAGGTCCGCCAGACGCTCCTTGCTCTGCGCCTCGGCCTCCTCCAACTGCGCCTTCTTGACCTTCACGCCGGCGGCATACTCCTTCAGACGCTTCTCGGCCAGCTCGATCTCGAGCTCCTGATACTCGATCTCCTTGGTGATGGCGTCGAACTCGCGGTTGTTGCGCACGTTGTTCTGCTGCTCCTTGTAGTTGCCGATCATGATCTTGGCCTGATCCACCTCGCGCTTGCGCTGCTTGGAGAGCGTGTTGAGCTCCTCGATCTCGGCGTTGATGTGCTCGATGCGGGTCTTCATCCCGGTCATCTCGTCCTCAAGATCCTGAACCTCAAGAGGCAGTTCACCTTTCACCTTGTTGATTTCGTCGATCTTGCTGTCGATCTTCTGCAGCTCGTAAAGCGCCAGTATCTTCTCCTGCATCGAGTAATCAACCTCGGCCGTCTTTTTTTGTGTTGCCATATAATGTACTGTATAGTTTAGACTTACACCAGATAATTCACGGGATTGCGAGAGCGTTCACTCTTGCGAACCGCAAAGGTACATAAATTTTTCGATAAAATATCAAATAATAGCTCAATTGCGCAATATTCACTCTCAAAATGGCCTATATCTGCTACCGTGAGGGCTTTATCGGGTGTCATGAAGTCGTTGTACTTCAGGTCCGCGGTGATATAAATATCGGCTCCCGCACGGCGTGCGTCGCCGATCAGCGAGGCCCCGGCGCCGGTGCAGACAGCCACGCGGCGCACCGCGGAAGTCGCTATGTCACTGTGCCGTATAGCCTTTACCTCGAGCCGCCGTTGGATAAGCCGCATAAACTCCAAGGTGTCAGCGGATTCAGACAGCTCTCCCACCACGCCGAATCCCACGCCTTCGCCGGCTTCCGAGGGTTGCAGCACCTCCAGTTTCCCCACGCCCAGCATCTCGGCCAGCCGCCAGCTCATCCCCCCGGGGGCGCTGTCGAGGTTGGTGTGGCAGGCGTAGAGGGCGATCCGGCTGCGGATGGCCCGCTCGACGCACCGCTGCACGGGGTCCGCCGAATTGAAACGCTTGAGTGCGTGGAAGACGATCGGGTGGTGTGTCAGCACGATATCGCACCCCTCGGCTTCGGCCTCGTCCAACACCTCTTCGGTCACGTCCACGGCCAGCAGGGCCTTGTGGACCTCGTCGTCGGGGCGTCCGACGATAAGTCCCGCATTGTCATACGATTCCTGCCATCCAAGTGGAGCAAAGCGTTCGATGACTTCGGTTATCTGCGTGATCTTCATAAGCATCCTTGTTTTTATACGTCTTATCTATTAAGCCCCCGCCGAGGCGGGGGTTTGGGGGTGGGTCAGATTTGCAAACACGGCGGCACGCCGTGAATACGCCCGGCGAAGCTGCAATCCCATGAACGGACACCCCACGGACGGACAGCACCCTACGAACAACTCCTTAAAATAAGGATTGTTCGTAGAAAGCGAACAACTCCTTGTTCTCGGCCTCCTCCTTCTTGCGGCGGGGCTTACGGACCGTGCGTTTGGCGACTGCCGGCCCTGCATCGGAAAGCTCTTCGCCCGTCGACTCGTCGATCTTCACCACGGCCTTGGCCCGGCGGCGCACGGGAGCGGCTTCGGAATCCCCGGCGGTATCAGCGGCGGCGTCCGCATCGGTGGCCACGATCTCCCCCGCCCCGGCTTTCAGGTCTTCGCGGACCTCGACCAGCAGGGCGCGGATGCGTTGCAGGCGTTCCATCAGCTCGGCATCGCGGTCTACGCCGCTCTCGGCGGCCCCCTTGCGGAGCGCCTTCTTGGCCCCTTCGAGCGTCATGCCGCGCTCCTTGACCAAATGATAGATCAGCTTCAGGCTCTCGACGTCCTGCGGCGAGAAAAGGCGGTTGCCCTTCTTATTGCGCTTGGGGCGGAGGATGGAGAACTGCGACTCCCAGTGGCGGATGAGCGACGTGTTGACGTCGAACATCTCGGCCAGCTCGCCCATCGAATAATAAAGTTTATCGGCCATATCTATTGTTTTATAATTCGCAACGAATTGGGGTACATGTTGTTGACCCGCGCACCGATCCGCTTGGCGAATCCGAGCGCACGGCCCCGCGAGCAGACGAGGTTCATCCCCTCGGCCAGCCCTGCAGCGGCGATGTCCTGTTTGCGCAGGAAGCGCAGCGCCTCCTCGCCGTCCAGCTCCGCGACGGGCACCGCCCTGCGGTTCAAGCCGTCGAAGAACGCCAGCGCAGGATCGGGCTTCAGCGTCCCCTTGAACACCTGCCCCATCGCCACGCCCGAGTAAATGACGGGCAGCGCCTCGGACAAGGCCCGGATGGCATCGGACTGCGCGGCATACCACGCATAGAGCGTATCGGCGACCTGCGCGAAACACATCCGGTCCGGCTCCCGGACCCAGCGGGCCAGTTCACCGACGCCCTTGCGGTCGACAGCCGCAAATACCGTGCGCCGCGCCCTCGGTGTGCGCACGCGGCCTCCGGCGTCGAACGACTTGCGGGCCACGGCGGCGAAGAACCCCTCGCCGCAGGCTCTGTGGGGATAGAACCGGAACGTCCGGAACGCCCCGACACGGCCGCAGACGATGCCCCACGCATCCTCCACGGGTATTTCATCCGATTCGGCGACTTCGTCGCCGGCCCACGCGAGCATCCTTTCGAGCGAACCTTCGTCCTCGTCGCGGTTGAACGTACAGGTGCTGTAAACGAGCGTTCCGCCCGGTTTCAGGGCCCGCCACGCCTCGCGCAGGATATCGTCCTGACGCGCCGCGCACAGTTTCACATTCCCCTCGCTCCACGCGCCGCGGGCCTCGTCGTCCTTGCGGAACATCCCCTCGCCGGAGCAGGGGGCGTCCACGGCCACGATGTCGAACCACGCCTCGAAATCGCCCAGCAAACGCGCTTCGCACGTCGTGACGGCCACATTGCCCGTGCCCCACTTGCGCACGTTGTCCGCAAGCACCGCGGCACGGCGGCGGTCGATCTCGTTGGCGACGACCAGTCCGCCGGGTCCCGCCAGCGAAGCATAGAGCGTCGTCTTGCCGCCCGGAGCCGCACACAGGTCGAGGATGCGGGCCCCTTCGGCCCCGGCATCCGCCAGCAGGTGTCCCACGAACTGCGACGAAGCCTCCTGCACATAGTAGGCCCCGGCGTGGAAGTCGGGGTCGAACGTAAAGGCCGGACGCGCGGCGAGATAACGCCCGTCGCGGCACCACGGCACCTGTCCGGCGATCTCCAGCGCGGGCAGCGCATCGGCGGCCGCCTTCGCGGGGTTGATCCGCACCGATACCGGCGGCACCCCGTCCAACGCGGCGCAGAGGGCGCGGCCCTCGGCTTCCCCCAAGTCACGCAGGACCCGTTCGACGAATTTCGCGGGCAGCGTCATCCTCAGCGTTTCTTGGCTTTGATCGCATCCAGCCGCGCGCAGATTTTCTCCAGCACGGTCGGGTCAGACACGAAATCCTCGTGATCCTTGTCGACGACGAGCACTTCGCCTCCGTAAAGGTTCTCGATCCAGTTATTGTATTTGTCGTTCAGGCGCTTGAGGTACAGTTCGTCGATATTCATCTCGTACTCGCGGCCGCGCTTGCGGATTTGCGAGATGAGCGTCGGAACGCTCGCCTTGAGGTAGATCAGCAGGTCGGGCTTGGGGATGAGCGTGGTCACCAACCGGAAAATCTTCATGTAGGTCTCGATGTCGCGCGTAGCCATCAGCCCCATTTCGTGGAGGTTGTCGGCGAAGATGTGCGCATCCTCGTAGATCGTACGGTCCTGAAAAATCACACCCGAACGGCAGTCGGCCAGCATGTCCATCGTCTGCTGGATGCGGCTCCCGAGAAACGAAATCTGGAGGTTGAACGCCCAGCGGTTCATGTCCTCGTAGAAATCGCCGATGTAGGGATTGTCACACTCCTCGAGGTAGCACTTGGCGTCGTAGCGCTTCGTAAGGATCTGGGTCAGCGTGGTTTTCCCGCTCCCGATGTTTCCGGCTATGGCTATGTACATAGTAGTATAGGTATTTGTTTATTTCTCCACTCCGGCCGGCTCCGCACGAAAAGCCGGCAGTTCGTCAGCCACACGGCGGTCGTTCACCAGCCGCGGAACCTTGTTCTTACCCCGCGCGCGCATCCACGCGAGGAACGTCCCGCGCTCCACGACCGTCAAACGCTGCCGCTCGAGCGTGGTGCGGCGTTTGGCGTCGTAGTCCGAATTGACGGCCCGCAGCTCCTCGTCCAGCACCCCGGCGAAATGCTCGCGGCTGTCGGGTTCCCGTTCAAACTCCACGATCCATTCGTGGGCTCCGCGTTCGCGCAGCGACATGTAGCACGGCGCAACGCTGTATTCGCTCACCACGGCCCCCGTCTTGCGGCAGGCCGCGAGCAGGGCGTGTTCGGCGTTGTCGACGATCAGCTCCTCGCCGAAGACGTTGATATACTGCCGCGTGCGGCCCGCAAAGCGGATGCGGTAGGGATTCGTCGAGGTGAACTCCACCGTATCGCCGATCTCGTAGCGCCACAGGCCGTTGTTCGACGTGATGAGCACGGCGTAGACCTTTCCGCACTCCACGCCCTCCAGCGGCACGACCTGCGTCCCGTTGCGGAACTCGAAGAAAGTGCCGTAGTCGAGCATCAGCAGCATGTCGCTGCGCGCGGGGTCGTCGGCCATGGCGAAAAAGCCCTCCGAAGCGTTGTAGGTCTCCATGTATTTCATCCGCTCCGAGGGGATCAGCTCCTCGAACGTCGTCCGGTAGGGCGCGAACTCCACGCCTCCGTGGGCGAACATCTCCAAATCGGGCCACACCTCCAGCAGGTTCTGTTTGCCCGTATATTCCAGAACGCGGCGCATCATCGCCAGATTCCACGACGGAACGCCCGCAAAGGCCGTGATCCGTTCGCCGACACATTCGCGGCAGATCGCCTCGACCTTCTCATCGAAATCCGGAATGATCGCCGTCTCGGTCCGCGGGGCCCGGAACCAGCCGCTCCAGAAGGTCGTCTCGTGGATCAGCAGCGCCGAGAGGTCGCCCACCAGATTGCGCCCCTCGCGGCGGCACGAGCCGCCCAGCGTCAGGGTCTTGCCCTCGAAAACCCGCGACTTGGGGTAGTTGGACGAAAAAACCGTCGCCACGTCGCGCATGCCCAGCGTATGGTTCCACCACAGCGACTCCATCGTCACGGGGATATATTTGCTCCGGTCCGAGGTAGTGCCCGACGAGCGCGCGAACAACGACACCCGGCCCGGGTAGGTGACGCTCCGCACCCCCTCCATCATCCGTTCGATGTAGGGTTTGAAAGTCTCGTAGTCGAACGTCTCGACCTGCGACTGGAACTGCTCGACCGAGCGGATGTGCCGCAGGTCGTAGCGGTCGCCGAACTCCGTGAGCCGCCCCCGGCGCAGCAGCCGGCGGAACATCCGTTCCTGTGTTTCGACGGGACGGCGGCGGAAGCGGTCGATCGACCGTTCGCGCTGCGAGAACCACGCCCTGAGGATTATACTGCGGAAAGACACGTTGCTTAATTAAAGTAATAACCGACCTTCCCCACAGCCCCGGGCATGGCGAAGACCACCACCCGGTCGTAGGGATTTATCTCCATGTTGTCCACCGCGATGAAGACCTTGTCGCCGCGGACGATGCCCCCGATGATCGTGTCCTCGGGCAGCCCGAGGTCCTTGATCCGGGCCTTCGTGGCCGGAGAGTTGGGTTTGACGATGAACTCCAGCACCTCGGCGTCGCTCCCCGTAAGGCATTTGATCGCCTGCACGTCGGTCGACATCGTGAAGCGGAAGATGTTCGACGCCGTCACCAGCTTCTTGTTGATGATCGTGTCGATGCCGATCGACTCGGCGAGGTTGATGTAGTTCATGTTCTCGACCTCCGCGATGACCTTCTTGACCCCCATGCGCTTGGCGAGCATCGCCGCAAGGATGTTGGTCTCGCTGCGGCCCGTGACCGCCACGAAAGCGTCCATGTTCGCAAGGCCCTCCTCCATCATGGTATCCGTATTGCGGCCGTCCTCGTTGATTATAAGCGTCTTGTCCAGCATCTCGGCCAGCCGGTAGGCCTTGTCGGCATTGTAGTCGACCAGTTTGATGTTCACCTCGTCCTGCAGCTCCGTGGCGATGCGGATGCCGATGCGCGAACCGCCGAGAATCATCATGTTCTTGATCTCGATGTTCGACTGTCCCGAGAACTCCATCACCTCCCTGACGGCATCCTGCCGGGCGATGACGTAGACCATGTCGCCCTCCATGAACTGCTCGCCCTCGCGGGGGATGATCGTCTGCCCGCCGCGCGTGATGGCCACCGTGCGGTAGCTCAGCGGCGTTTCGTCGGCGAAACCCGTAAGCACCTGCCCCACCAGCGGCGAGGCCGGTTCGAGGCGGAAGACCACCAGCGAGAGCTTGCCGCTCGAGAAATCGACGTATTCCGTGGTCGAGGTGTGTCCCAGCAGGTTGATGACCTCGCGGGCCGCGACCTTCTCGGGATAGAACAGGTAGTCGATGCCCATGTCGATGAACATCTCCTTGTTGTTGGGTTCGAGGTATTCGTTGTTGTCGATGCGGGCGATGGATTTCTTGGCCCCGAGCTTCTTGGCCAGCATCGCCGCCACGACGTTGGCGTTCTCCTCGTGGTTGACGGCGATGAACAGGTCACATTTGCGCACCGCGGCCTTGCGCAGCACGGCGAAGATCGTCGAATCGCCCTCGACGGTGATCACGTCGGCCAGACTGCTCACTTCCGAAAGCAGTTTCTGGTCGCCGTCGATGACGGTGATGTCGTGGCCGTTGCCGCTGAGCATCCGCGCCAGATGGCTGCCCATCTCGCCCGCGCCCGCTATCACGATTTTCATAGGTACAACATTATTGGTTTGCGCGCCGTACACCCGGTTCGGAATGTTCGGGCAACATTTTTGCAATTTATCTTACAAATGTATACATTTGTCCCCGAAACCCCAAATTTCGGACACTAAAAAACAGAATCCCATGCCAACCTGGTTAATCGTCATACTGTGTGCCGTCGCGGCCGTCGGGCTGTTCGTCGTCGGCATGTCGCTGACCCTGATGATCAAGGGCCACCACATCGACTCCGAGATATCGACCAACAAGAACATGCAGCGGCTGGGCATCAAATGCGCCGTGCACGAGACCCGCGAGGCGGACGGCAGCGCCGACTGCTCCGACGGCCAGCCCGCAGGCTGCTCGGGCAACTGTGGAGCGTGCGACATCGAAGCCCATGGGGCGGAGAAATAACGCCCGGTCAAAAACAGGAGAGGAGCCACGACGGGCTCCTCTTTTTTTACAGCTTGCAGAATTTCGAGCGGCAGACGAACCACGGATTGCGGAGGTCCGACTCGTTGTAGAGCAGCTCCCCGCCGCCGGGCAGCGTGCGCGTGCTTCCGCCGGCCTCGGAGAGGATCAGCTCCCCCGCCGCGGTGTCCCACTCGTAGGTGTGCGTCGTGCGGACGTAGTAATCGACCCGGCCCTCGGCCAGCAGGCAGAATTTGTAGGAACTACCCTGCTCCACGACCTCCAGATCGGGATGCGTTTCGCGCAGGCGGGCGATGTGCTCGTGGGTCTCGGGGGTCTGGTGCGAACGCGACACGGCCACGACGGGGTGTTCGCGGTTCGCCTCCGAAGCGAGCGGCAGGGCCGTCCAGCCCTGCACGATATCGTCGTAGGTGTAGGATGCGGCAGCGTCGGGGGCGATGTGTTCCTTGAGGAAAGCGCCTCCGCCGCGCCCCGCGACGTACATCTTTTCGAAATAGGGTACATAAATAACCGCCCCCATGCAGACGTTGTTCTCCATCAGGGCGATGTTCACCGTAAATTCGTTGTTGCCTTTGATAAATTCGACCGTGCCGTCCAGCGGATCGACCAGCCAGTAAAGCTCCCAGTTGCGGCGCTCCTCGTAGCGCATCTCCCGACCCTCCTCCGAAAGGATCGGGATGCGTGTGATGCCGAGGTATTCGCGGATGGTCCTGTGGGCCACACGGTCGGCCGCCGTGATGGGGGATTTGTCTTCCTTGAGGCTTATATCGTAATCGTCGAGGTTCTTGTATACGTTCATTATCGAAGCTCCGGCACGGACCGCTGCGTTGAATAAAGGCGGCAGCAGATACATTCTCACCTTGTCGTTAATCATTGTAACTCTTATTTTGGGGTCGGATACTTTTATTGCCATGGTAAAGGTAACAAGAATTTATGATATGGTGAAATATTTCGGTTTCTAATAGTAACGGAAATTGCGCCGCCTTGGTATGAAACGTCGAAGCGCCGGCCACAGGGTTCCGGACCCGGCCCGGGAGGCGCATGCGGCGGCCGCCCAGACCAGCGCAACGGTCACGGAGGCGGCCGCGGCGGTCCACCACCGGGCGCGGTCCAGCAGCCAGCGGTCGAGGCCGTACTCCGAGACGATGCGCCGCAGGGGTTCGGTATCGAGCCCGTAGGTCACGCCCGTCAGTCCGGCGACGGTCTCGGCGAGCAGGCGACGCGCCCCGGCCCGGCGGATCATCGGGAAACGCGGCACGGAGTCCTCGCCCGAAAGCAAATACAACATCAGGATGCGCAGGTATCTGCTCCCCAGCACGGCATCGCGGCCGCTGCGGCGGCGGGCCCGGAGCTCCGAGGCGCACAGCCCTGCGAGCAGTGCGGCCGTGGCGAGTGCCGCAAGCACCGTATAGGCGATCAGAAGTCGTTCGGTCATAACTGTCGGTTCAATTCGTTGTCGACCTTCGCCCGCAGCCGCTGCAGGTTCACGGGAAAGGTCAGGTACTGGTCGACGCCGCACTCCAGCAGGCTCAGCACCGGTTGTTCGGCCTGCTGCCATGCCACGACATAGACCAGCGGCCGCCGCAGCCCCGGAGGGCGCAGGATGCGGACCACGTCGCGGCCCGAAAAGAAGAGCGACGTGCCCACGACGATCACCAGATCGAAAAGCATGCGCCGCGACAGACGCTCCATAGCGGCCACCCCCGACGCACAGCGCACGTCGGCCCGCATGCCGGTAAGCGACAGGCGGATCACGTCGCACAGGAACTCCTCTTCGGATACGATCAATATTCGGTGCATGGACATCACGGCGGCTTTGCCGGCCGGGGATGCCGCGCCCAAAACCGTGCCAGAGCCCCGCACGGACAAAAAAAGTTGCCGGACGGCTTGTTTATAAGATAAATATGCGTATATTTGCACTCCGAATTTATGTTCACATACATAATCGAATTAAATGTACGTTATAGTAGAGATTGCAGGTCAGCAATTTAAAGCTGAGAAAGGTCGGAAACTTTATGTCCACCGTCTTCAGGGCGAAGAAAATTCGTCCGTAAGTTTCGACAAGGTCCTGCTCACAGACAACGACGGTCAGGTTAAAGTCGGTGCACCTGTAGTGAAAGGCGCCGCAGTGAAGTGCAAGATCCTCAAGCATCTGAAAGATGACAAGGTTCTGGTGTTCAAAAAGAAACGTCGCACGGGCTACCAGAAGTGCAACGGGCATCGCCAGTACCTCACGCAGATTCTCGTCGAGGAGATCGTTGCATAACCCTTTAAAAACTGAATCAACATGGCACACAAGAAAGGTGTAGGTAGTTCGAAGAACGGCCGCGAGTCGGAAAGCAAGCGACTCGGCATCAAACTGTTCGGCGGTCAGTTCGCAAAGGCGGGCAACATCATCGTTCGTCAGCGCGGAACCGTGCACAACGCCGGTGAAAACGTAGGCATCGGCAAGGATCACACACTCTTCGCCCTCGTGGACGGAACCGTGGAGTTCTGCAAGAAAGGCGGAGGCAAATCGTATGTGAGCGTATCTCCGCTCAGCGAGTAAGCTCCGGCGTCAAGAAGATAAGAAAACGGCTTCCCCGATGGGGAGGCCGTTTTCTTTTCGGGTAACAGGCCCCCGGCGGGTCCTGCTCCGGATAAAAAAGGGGCGGCGGACGATATTCCGCCGGAATGATCCCTGCATTGCCTCGCGCAGTCGCCGCAACGACGAAGCGGAATCCGCTGGAAGAGAATTCATCAGTGACGCCTAAATCACAGCCGCCGCCCCGGAACATAAACCGAAGCGGCGATCGGCGAAACCCGCACGGGGAGTCCCTCGATCGATGGCCGTAAGCGGCGCCGCTCCGAAATCCTGCTGCGCCGTTCCCCATTCCGTCAGAAACGAAAAAAGGCGCAGATGCAAACTTCCTTGATGCCGGCCTTAGGGAGCCGTGAACCGGAAAGTCGTCCCGCGCCCGTGTTTACCTTGCCACAAGGACAAGGCATAACACAGGACTGACAACGATCATACCCGGTTCAAACAACCTCCGAAGAGGCTCCCTAAGTTTGCATAAAGGTATGAAGAGTTGTTACCCTTCTCTTACTGTCTGTATTTGCCGGCAAAGATAGTGAAAAAATCCGATCCGCCAATTCCGCGACCGAACGGCGCATGATCCGGACTTTTTCGAGAAAATCCCGCGGGCTCCGCTGCCCCGCCATCGGGAAATCCCGCGGGCTCAGCAACGCAAAAACCCGCCTCCGAGGTTATCGGAAGCGGGCTTGCACGCCGGACGAATCCGGAGCGTTTACTTCTTGGCCGGGACGGGCACGGCGCGGAATTCGGCGATGACCTTCTTGTCGTCGTAGAATTTCAGCTCCGAGCCTTTGATCTCGTAGCTGTCCACCTCGTCGAGCATCTTCACGAAAGCATCCTCGTACTGCATGTCGGGGCAGGCCATCCGGGTCATGCCCAGATTCTCGAACGACAGCTCCTTGCCCTTCAGCTCGTATTTGCCGAAGAAACGGTTGCAGTTGGTGCGTCCGGCCACCATCGTGTCGGCGGCATTGAACTCCAGCGTGAAGAAATCCTCCTCGGCGGCAATGGCCTTCGCGGGAATGGCCTCCATCTTGGCGAGTTTCCACTGGGTGCCCTCCAGCGGCAGGGCTTTCTGCTGCGAACCGCCGCAGGCGGTCATCGCTCCGAGCAGCACGGCGGCTGCGAAAATCTTTTTCATCATCTCAAAAATCGTTTGTTAACCGAATTATCCTCTCAAAATACGCGCCAGACGGCAGGCATTCTCGCTGCGGCCGTCCGGAGGGCGAATCCTGCCAAACGAGGCTTTCACCTCAGCGGCAGGCGGTTCCACACGACAAAGATAGGCAATAATATCGGAACGGTCAAAAAAAAGCCGTCCGGGAATCCGGACGGCGCAAAGCAATGATGGGACAGGCCCCTATTTCGCCTGTTTGGTGAGTTTGATGCCGAGTTCGAACTTGGTGCTGTTGTCGAAGATATCGGTGACGAATTTCAGGATATCCTCTTTGGTGATAGCCATCTCTTCACCCATCGAAACACCCTCATCGGGTACCAGTTGGCCGATCAAATCAACCAAGAGCCCCTTGAAAGGCAGGATCATTTCCCGGTCGACATAAAGCGTCGACACATCCCCTTCGACTTTATACTTAAGCGGCAGGGCAAAAACCTCTTCGTTGCTGACCACCCCCAGTTTATATTTGGCAATCATTCCGTCGATCATGGCAGCGATCGGCGTTCCGAGCGTTCCGGGATCGACCTTCGAAATAAACTGCTTGTCAACAGCCAAATAGATTTTACCATCCTGCGTGTAATAACTAATGGCATCGACGGGAACAATCGGCAATGTCTCGATGTCAGGGAAAGAAAGCACCTCCTCACCGAAGGTGGGATTGAAAATATCAGTCAGTCCGTTTTCCAGCGTCACCGAACGGTATTTTGCACCGACACGCCCATCGTCCAGCAGTTCAAGACCGACAAGACCCTGAGCGTAATACGCTCCAACCATCATGGGCAGCATGTATTCAACCAACCCCCATTCAATCGCATTATCCTTATCGCCGTTCAAAGGCAGCGAGGGAGCACCGTTGTCATTCCACTCGGTCGAAAGGACCAAGCCGAAATCGTAAACGGCCGTATTCACCTTGGGAACATAGTTACCGATAAGTTCCGATGCGAATTTGGCTTTCTGGGTGATGGCTACCGTTACGTCCTGAACTCCCGGTGCGCTCAGCACCAGTTTGGCGCTGCGCTTGGTCGAAGCGGTGTTGGGCTGGACGGTGATCTTCACACCGCCCTCCTGCACGACGGGCGTCACCCAGCCCGTCTCGGAACCGTCGTAAACCACATCGGCGCTGTACGAAGAGAGGTGCTCGGTCTCCACGGCCAGCACTTTGGAATAGGTGCCGCTCGTGAAGCGGAAATCGGTGGTTTCGGGAGTCAGCTTGGCCTGATCCTGCTTGTCGTCGTCGTTACAGGCCGTAAAGGCGAATCCCATCGCACCGACGGCCAGCAGCATCGCTGCACGCATAAAAATGTTTTTCATCGTAAAAGGAGTATTTAGAATTCAATTTGCCCGGCAAAAATACCTCCAAGAGATATTACGGACAAATAAATTCAATCGGGGGGGGGAAAGACATCACGAACCGGGATGTTTTCATCACGAACCTTTTTGCCGGAAGCCGGAAAACCGACTGCATCCCACAAAAAAGCCGCGGCATTGCTGCCGCGGCTTTCACCTATTTATTTATGAAGATATCAGAACTCCATCTTCGAAAGACGTACATAGCCGTTGTAGCGCCACTTGGCGTTCTCCTCGGCGGCGGTGAACAATTCGTCGGCCTCGGCGGGGAACGACTTCTGGAGCGAGGTGTAACGAACCTCCTTCATCAGGAAGTCGCGGAACTTCGACCAGTCGGGCTCCTTCGAGTCCAGCACGAACGGGTTCTTGCCCTGCTCCTCGAGCATCGGGTTGTAGTGCCACAGGTGCCAGTAACCGCAGGCTACGGCCTCCTTGCCGACGGTCTGCGTGCGGGTCATGCCGCCCTTGATGCCGTGGTTGATACACGGTGCGTAGGCGATCACGAGCGAAGGACCGGGATAGGCCTCGGCCTCCTTCAGCACGTTGAACAACTGCTGCTGCGAAGCGCCGATCGAAACCTGAGCCACATAGACATAACCGTAGGTCATGGCCATGGCGCCGAGGTCCTTCTTGCGGATGCGCTTGCCGCTCGATGCGAACTTGGCAACGGCGCCCACGGGAGTCGATTTCGACGACTGCCCGCCGGTGTTGGAGTAAACCTCGGTGTCGACGACGAGGATGTTCACGTCGTGGCCCGAAGCCAGTACATGGTCCACACCGCCGTAACCGATGTCGTAGCCCCAGCCGTCGCCGCCGATGATCCACTGCGACTTCTTCACGAGCCACTCCTTGTGCTCGAGGATCTTCTTGCAGGCGTCGCAGCCGCAAGCCTCCATCATGGGGATCAGGCGCGCCGTAACCTCGGCCGATTTGGCCGACGAACCGCGGTTCTCGATCCACTCCTTCATCGTGGCTTTCAGTTCGTCCGAACACTTGGCGCAGTTGGCGACAGCGTCTTCCATAGCATCCTGAATGCGGTCGCGGAGTTTCTCCACGCCGATGTGCATACCCAGACCGAACTCGGCATTGTCCTCGAAGAGCGAGTTGGCCCATGCGGGACCGTGGCCGGCGGCGTTGGTGCAGTAGGGCGTCGAGGGCGCCGAACCCGAGTAGATCGAGGTACAGCCCGTGGCGTTGGCGACCATCATCTTGTCGCCGAAGAGCTGCGAGATGGCCTTGATGTAAGGGGTCTCGCCGCAGCCTGCGCAGGCGCCCGAGAACTCGAACAGCGGCTGTGCGAACTGCAGGTTCTTGACCGACTTGGTCTTGTCCACGACCTGCTTGTAACCGATATTTTTCGTAATGTAATCCCAGTTCTTCTGCTGGGGCATCTGCTCCTCCAGCGGACACATGACGAGCGCCTTCTCCTTGGCGGGGCAGACGTCGACACAGTTCGAGCAGCCCGTACAGTCGAGCGGCGAAATCTGGATGCGGAACTTGTACTCCTTGGTCTCGCCGAGGCCCTGTTTCCACTCCACGCCCGAAGCGGCGGCCTCCTCCTCGGTGGCGAGGAACGGACGGATCACGGCGTGGGGGCAGACATAGGCGCACTGGTTGCACTGGATACAGTTCTCGATCTTCCACTCGGGAACATTGACGGCGATGCCGCGCTTCTCATAAGCGGCCGTACCGTTGTCCCATGTACCGTCCTCACGGCCGGTGAAGGCCGAAACGGGCAGCATGTCACCCTTCAGTCCGTTGATCGGCTCGACGACCTTGCGCACGAACTCGGGGTACGAAGCGTTCGAAACGTGCTCGAAGCCCTTGTCCTCGATCGACGCCCACTCAGCGGGCACGTCGACCTTCACGACGGCGTTGCCGCCGGCGTCGACAGCCGCGTAGTTCATGTTGACGATATCCTCACCCTTCTTTCCGTAGGATTTGAGGATAGCCTTCTTCATCTCCTCGACGGCCTTGTCGAACGGGATGACGTTGGCGATCTTGAAGAACGCCGACTGCATGATGGTGTTCGTGCGCGAACCCAGCCCCAGCTCGGCGGCGATCTTCGTGGCGTTGATGATATAGAAGTTGATCTTGTTCTTGGCGAGGTAGACCTTCATGTGGTCGGGCAGCGTCGCGCAGGTGGTCTCGGCGTCATGCACCGAGTTCAGCAGGAACGAGCCGCCGGCCTTCAGGCCCTTGAGCACGTCGTACTTGTCGACGTACGAGGGAACGTGGCAGGCCACGAAATCGGGAGTGGTCACCAGATAGGGCGACGTGATGGGCAGGTCGCCGAAACGCAGGTGCGACGAGGTATAGCCGCCCGACTTTTTCGAGTCATAGGAGAAATAGGCCTGACAGTACTTGTTCGTCGTGCCGCCGATGATCTTGATCGAGTTCTTGTTGGCACCCACCGTACCGTCGGCGCCCAGACCGAAGAAGAGACCCTCGAACGTGCCGGGCTTCGCCAGCGAAATCTCCTCGCCGACGGGCAGCGAACGGAACGTCACGTCGTCCACGATACCCACCGTGAACTGGTTTTTGGGCTCGTTCATCTTCAGGTTCTCGAACACGGCCAGCATCTGCGCCGGGGTGGTGTCCTTCGACGAGAGGCCGTAGCGGCCGCCGATGATGAGCGGCTTCTTGTCGCACGGGCAGGTGGCAAATGCCTCGACGATGTCCAGATAGAGGGGGTCGCCGTTGGCTCCCGGCTCCTTCGTGCGGTCGAGCACACAGATGCGCTTCACGCTCTCGGGAAGCACTGCCATCAGGTATTTCACCGAGAACGGACGGTAGAGATGTACGGTGACGACACCCACCTTCTCGCCTTTGGCCGTCAGGTAGTCGACCGTCTCCTTGATGGTCTCGGTCACCGAACCCATCGCAACGACGATGTTCTCGGCATCCTTCGCACCATAGTATACGAACGGCTTGTATTCGCGGCCGGTGATCTTCGAAATCTCCTTCATGGTATCGGCCACCATGTCGGGCACGGCGTCGTAGAACTTGTTCGAAGCCTCGCGCGTCTGGAAATAGATATCGGGGTTCTGGGCCGTACCGCGGGTCACGGGGTGCTCGGGGTTCAGCGCCCGGTTGCGGAACTCCTTCAGGGCGTCCCGGTCGAGCATGGCCGTCAGCGCGGCTTCGTCGATCAATTCGATCTTCTGGATCTCGTGCGAGGTGCGGAAACCGTCGAAGAAGTGCAGGAACGGCACGCGCGACTTGAGCGACACGAGGTGTGCGACGCCCGCGAGGTCCATGACCTCCTGCACCGACGAGGTGGCGAGCATGGCGAACCCGGTCTGGCGCGTAGCCATCACGTCCTGATGGTCACCGAAGATCGACAGCGACTGTGCGGCCAGCGCACGCGCCGAAACGTGGAACACGCCCGGAAGCAGCTCGCCGGAGATCTTATACATGTTGGGGACCATCAGCAGCAGGCCCTGCGATGCGGTGAAGGTCGAGGTCAGCGCACCGCTCTGGAGCGATCCGTGCACGGCGCCGGCAGCGCCGGCCTCCGACTGCATTTCAACGACTTTGACGGTCTCGCCGAAGATATTTTTGCGTCCCTGCGCAGCCCACTCGTCCACGAGCTCGGCCATCGTCGACGACGGTGTGATGGGATAGATGGCTGCGACTTCCGAGAACATATAGGCCACATGGGCCGCAGCGTAGTTACCATCACAGGTGATAAATTTCTTTTCTGCCATTTTAGTTGAAATTTTAGATGATATTTGTGTGTATTTCCTAATGATTCAGGCATAGCCCGGAAACACGGGCGATGCAAAGATAGCAATTTCGACCGAGAAACGATGTCTATTTTTGTTCAAAAAAGTGTAAATATTTGCCTTTTCAAATGTTAATAAAATAACAATCGAATTGTTATTCAATTAACAGTAAACTCACGGAGAATCACTGAGTTGAAGAACTTGCTATCCGATAGCGCGTTACCCCGGGACGCACACCGCCGCGGCAAAAAAACGCCGGAACCACCTTCCCGTGATCCCGGCGATATGTCCGAAGTTAAAAATTCGCGATGCCTAAGGTTGCGGTTGCGGAAAACGCCAGTCGGCACCCCGTTTTTCGAAATAACCGTGCGAAAGAATGTGGTCACGGTCAGTGAAAATGTAGAAATCTTCCGGACCATGAAAGACATTGTTGATGTCGATGAGCCGCCGCTCGTCGAGAGCCGTATAGACTGCCATCCCCAGTTCAGGATTTTCGGGATTGGGCATGCAGGCGATAAGGCGCACCTCCGGATCATCGTACCTCCGATCGGCGATAATTGCTCCCGGCTCGACCCGGAAAGGCAATTTCGAACGGTATTTGGCCAGCAGCAGATTGCTCTCCACCGTACCGTAACAAACGATATTACAGTTGTCCAACGGCATTTTCAGGGCTATGCTGTCGGCAATGACCCGCAGCGGATTATTCTCTCGGGAACGGGAATTGATCCAATCCGCGATACGGCGTACATATTCAGCTACCTCCGAAGCAGCATCGCCCACAGTCGGATAGACATATACGAGCTCAGCCGCCCTAAAAACAGCATTGGCAGGTCCTTGAAAACGAGGTTTGTAAAGTTCCGCCTCATTGAACACCTGCAATAGTTCCGGCACATAGTCCGCGAACGTAATACCCGTTGAATCGCGCAGCTCCTCATATTCGCGGAGTTTAGCGACCAAAGGCCGGATATAACCAAAATGAATTTGCTCCTGACCTCTAAGCCGGGACTCGGCCGCTTCGGGACCATACAGCACCTCAGCCAAACGAATTTCAACGGCCCGAACGAGATGTTCGATGACACAAACCCGCCAAGTATGGTAAGCCCATTTTTTCATCTGCTCGCGGATCGGTTCAAAACAGCGGCTACTCTGTGCCACCAGATCAGGATGCAATTCGACTGAAGGGTTGACGAACGAATGGCCGAATTCGTGGAGCAGCAGGTCCGGCAGATTAAGCCGGTCATTCGCCAATGTTCCATCCCCATTTTGGGGTACAGCAACAAGTGCATATACATGCACTCCACCCGTAGAATCGGACAACCGAGGCCCATAATGACCATAGGCATTGAGTGGACACAAAATAATGTCGTAACTCTTCCGCTTCATATTATAATACGATTCGAGCAATTCTACAATATCAAGATCGCCCACTTTCATTTTGCCCCAGTTGAGAAGCCGACAATAGAAATCCTCGTTCTCCGCCCAAAAATCGCCGAAACGGGATTCTTCAGCAAAACTTTTCAAAGCGATTCGGTATCGTCGGAGTCTTTTTTCTATGTTTGCGTCTTTTATCATATAGCCGGGATAAGGACTCTGCTGTTCCAATTCAGGCGGGAACGAATAAACAAGCATTTGTGATGCAATCCCATCACAGCCAATCCTGAATCGATACGGTTTCCTCATACGTTTCACAGCCTTGGAATCGGAGAATGCACCGAAACGGGCTTGTACGCGGTCACTGTAAGGAGTATCATGGGTGCTGAGCGGATATCCGGCCACCACTTGCACGGCCCCGAGCAGCTCCATGCGGGGATCGACGGAAATGGTGAGTTTGCCGATGCTGTCCTTCACCGGGAGCAGCGTCTGGGCATTGGCCGCGAACAGAAAGGCCGAGGCAAGCAGGGCGAGAAGAAGTCGTTTCATTGCAGGATCAGGTTAGTTTATCGGTAAAGTTACTATAAAAATGGAGAAAAAGAGCGGCACTCTGAAAAAATTTAAGTCCCCAACACTCGATCCGACTCGCCCAACACACAAAATCCGGTCGTAAAAATAAGACTTTCGGACAGGCGGTCGTCATGTCCGGAAAAATTATTAACTTTGTCCGTGCGATGTCAAATATTCGCGACCGTTCTTTAAATAATCGAATATAAAAGACGATTGTATTGGGGCTCCTGAAATCTGGTAAATTTTTTGCAAACCCACAATGGATCGTACCCAAGGGTGCGTGCTGATGTGAAGGGTTTGAGGGCTTACCAGAGCCACAGGAGCCGGATGTCGGCAGCACTCTTCTCGTTTCTGCCGGTCATGTCATCATGCAGCGGCGGGAGCGATGGATTCTCCAAATCCCAAACTTCTTCATAGTCACCGAATCCATTTTTTCTGAAACAATGAGGCGTCACTTGTGTTCCCCGCCGCTGCTTTTTCATACCTTTGGTGTCGCAACGACACTTTTACCGGCCGGAAGGGCCCGCTGAACCGAATGCAATCCGGTTTTGCAGCCATTCCGCTTTTTATTACCTTTGTCAACCATGATTCCATACACCAAGAAAATACTGCCGAACGGCCTCACCGTCGTCGTCAACCGCGACCGGGCATCGAAGCTCGCCGCCGTGAACATCCTCTACAAGGTCGGCGCGCGCAATGAGAATCCCGCACGCACGGGATTCGCCCATCTGTTCGAACACCTGATGTTCCGCGGCACGCGCGAGGTCCCCAATTTCGACCTCCCGGTGCAGATGGCCTCGGGCGACAACAACGCCTTCACGAACAACGACTATACGGATTTCTACATCACGCTCCCGAAGGACAACATCGAGACGGCCCTCTGGCTCGAAAGCGACCGCATGGAGGGGCTGGAGATCACCCCCGCGAAATTCGAAGCCGAGAAAAAGGTGGTGATCGAGGAGTTCCGCCAGCGTTACCTCAACCAGCCCTACGGCGACCAGACGATGCTGCTGCGGGCGCTGGCCTACAAGGTTCACCCCTATCGCTGGGCGACCATCGGCCTCACCATCGACCACATCGCCGGGGCGACATTGGCGGATGTGGAGGCTTTCTACCGCGCCCACTACCGCCCGTCGAACGCCGTGCTGTCGATCTCAGCGGACATCGAGGAGGAGCGCATGCTGGAACTGGCCGAAAAGTGGTTCGCACCGCTCGCCGACCACCCCGCCGCCGACGTGGCGATCCCGCAGGAACCCGTGCAGACCGAGGCGCGCCGCGAGGAGGTGGAACGCGATGTGCCGGCTTCGACCCTCACCGTGGCCTACCACATGGGCGGACGCACCGACGCCGATTTCTACACCGCAGATCTGGTTTCGGACCTGCTGTCGGGCGGCGACTCAGGACGGCTGTACACGCATCTGGTCAAAGAGCGCCAACTGCTGTCGAGCGTCAACGCCTATGTCACGGGCGATATCGATCCGGGATTGTTCGTCTTCACGGGCCAGTTGCTGCCGGGTGTCACGCCCGAAACGGCCGAGGCGGCGTTCCGCGAGGAGATCGCCCTGCTGCAAACGACGCCCGCAACCGTCTACGAGATCGAAAAGGTCAAGAACAAGTTCGAAGCCAACACGCTGTTCGGCGAACTGAACGTGATGAACAAGGCGATGAACCTCGGATTTTACGAAATGCTGGGCGACCTCGAACTGATCAACCGCGAAGTCGACCTCTACCGCGCCGTCACCGACGAGCAGATACGCTCGTTCAGCAGCCGCACGTTCCGGCCCGAAAACAGCTCCACGCTCATTTACAACACGAAAAAATGACACAACCCCGCATAACCCCCTCGGAGGTCGAGGTCGCCGAGGCCGCAAAGACCCTGCTGCCCAACGGCGTGGCTCTCTACACGCTCGCTTCGGAGGATTTCGAGGTGCTGCGCATCTCGTTCGTCTTCCGCGCCGGATCGGCCCTTCAGCAGGCCCCCTTCTCGGCATCGGCCGCCGCCAACCTACTTGCCGAAGGCACGCACAGCATGTCGGCCCATGAGGTCGCCGAACAGCTCGACTACTACGGTTCGTGGTACGACGTCAACATCGACCGCGACTACGCCTATATCAATTTCGCCACCCTCTCGAAGTTCTTCGACCGGACGCTCGCCGTGGCGGAGGAGATCCTGCTCCGCCCCACGTTCCCCGAGGAGGAGCTGCGCACCTACGCCGCCAAGCGCAAACAGCGGCTGGCGATCGACCGCACGAAAGTCGATGTCGAAGCCCGCGAAGCCTTCGCCCGGGCGCTGTTCGGGGCACAGCACCCCTACGGCATCTCGTCGGACGAGGCGGAATACGACCGGCTCACACGCGACGACGTGGCTGGTTTCTACCGGCGGTTCTACACCGCCGAGAACTGCTTCGTCGTATGCAGCGGCCGCATCGGGGAGCACGAATTGCAGGCCGTCGGAGCCCTCGCTGCGCAGCTTCCCCACGGGGAGGCCGAGACGGCGATCCGATTCCCGGCGCCCGAGACCACCCACGCGGCGTTCGTCGACCACCCCGGGGCCGTGCAGTCGTCGCTGCGGCTGGGACGCCTGCTGTTCCCGCGTCCCCATCCCGATTTCGTAGGCATGCAGGTCGTAGCGACGGCGTTGGGCGGCTATTTCGGATCGCGGCTGATGCAGAACCTGCGCGAAAAGCACGGGTACACCTACGGCGTGGTGGCCGCGATGGTCAACTTCGAACGCGAGGGTTATTTCGCCGTGGCGGCGCAGGTCGGGACCGATGTCACGCAGGAGGCCCTGCAGGAGATTTACAAGGAGATCGAGCGTCTGCGCACGGAGCCGATGCCCGAAGAGGAACTGGCACTGGTGAAGAACATGATGACGGGCGAGATGATGCGCATTCTCGACGGGCCGTTCGGCATCGCCGACGTGACGATCGAGAACATCCTCTGCGGCACGGACAACACGGCAATCGGCGAGAACATCCGCCGTATCCGGCAGATGATGCCCGCCGACGTGCAGGAACTGGCCCGGAAATATCTGGCGAAGGAAGATTTGGTGACGGTTATTGCCGGTGCGCGGCAACCCAATTCGTAAGTTCGACGAAATCGGCCACCGAAAGCTGCTCGGCACGCCGGGTGAAGAACGGATGTTCGGCGCCGCCGAAGTCGCCGAACACGGATTTTAGCGAGTTGCGGATCATCTTGCGGCGCTGGCCGAAGGAGGCTTTCACCACCCTGACGAACAGTTCTTCGTCGCATCCGAGGCGCTCCGTGGCGTTGCGGCGCAGGCGGATGACCGCGCTCTTGACCTTCGGGGGCGGGTTGAAGACCGTTTCGTTGACCGTAAAGAGGTATTCGATGTCGTACCACGCCTGCAGGAGCACCGAAAGAATGCCGTACTCCTTCGATCCGGGAGGTTCGGCCAGCCGCACGGCGACCTCCCGCTGGATCATGCCGACGCACTCGGGCACGAGGTCGCGGTTTTCCAACACCTTGAAGAAAATCTGGGACGAAATGTTGTAAGGGAAATTGCCGATGATGCGCAGTCCGTCGGGGAAGCGTTCGCGGAGGTTCATCCGCAGGAAATCGCCCTCGATAAGCCGCGGCGCAAACTCCGGATAGTGGGCGTGGAGGTACACGACGCTCTCCGAGTCGATCTCGGCGCCCCACGTCACGATGTCGTCCCGCCGCAGCAGAAACTGCGTCAGCACGCCCATGCCGCACCCCACCTCGAGCACCGGACACGGCGCGGCGGAGGTTCCGCCCGAGAGCGAGTCGCAAATCTTGCGTGCAATGTTCAGGTCGGTGAGAAAATGCTGCCCCAGCGCCTTTTTGGCCCTTACTTCCGTCATAATTCCGTTTAATAGGCTACAAAGGTAGTAAAAAAACGGATTACGCGCGGCTTCGCAAAACCCGCCGTTCAATAAAAGTGTCGTTACGGCACCAACGGTAATAATATTTCGTACCTTTACCGCCAATGAAACTGTTACCCTGCCTTCTGGCAGGCGTCTGCTGCGTTGCAGGCGCCTCCGCCCAACTCAGAACCGAATCCGTCCTGCCCCGCAAAGCCGCTCCGGAAAAGTCGGCGGCCATTTACGACTCGACGGCCAACATCCGCGTAGGCGGCGACGCGGCCTATTACGAGAGCCTCAAAGGGCAGCGCATCCTCTTCTATCCCCGGGACATCCACGCCAGCCTGAAGCCGGTCGCCTATTTCAACTTCCTCGCGGAAGAGCCTGCCGCCGTCGCCGTCGACACGGTGTGGCTGCGCAAACCCCGCAGGAAGGTCCGCCCGGAGGATTTCCGGATCGACACCGTCTACAGCGACGTGTACAGCCCCCGGTATTACAAGTACTTCAGATTCGGCGACATAACGTCCCTCGGCTGCTCGCTGCACGAGGCCAAAGGGATCGGCACGCTGGACTATTCGGGACAAAACCGGTCCGGATGGTTCACTCCGGCGGAGGCGGTCGAAGGTCAGAGCTTCGAAATCCTCGGGATCGAAAAAAGCAAACTCGAAGATTCCGAACTGCTGATGTTCCGGCTCCGCGACGACGCAGGCAAAGTGCTCTGCTGGTTCGCACACAGCGGAAAGGATGCGGAAAACCTGCGGGACGAATGTTATCCGGCAGCCGTCGAGGGGCTGATCGAAAAATACCGCACGGCGTATCTCGGCAAGGATTTTTTCCTGACGGGGCGAAAGCCCGGGGCGAAAGGCTACACCTCCTCGTTCGGGCTGACGGCCAAAACGACGGAGGGCGAAGAGGACATCCTGCGGTTCGACACCGAGATGCACTGCTCGGACGTGCGGCTGATCGGTGACGGAACGGGTTACGCCGTGCCGTCGTTCGTCTTCGAGAAGAAGGAGGACGGCGTGCAGATCTACATTCCGCTCACCCGCTACCCCGCGCCTTTCGGCGTCGACGGATACATGCTGTCAAGTCAGCAGGCCATCGTGGAAGAATTGGAACTCACGCCCTCCGAGGCGGTGTATGCCCAACGCGCCGAAGCGGAACGGCAGCGCGAAGAGGCCCGCATCCGGCAAGAGAAAGAACAGCAGGAGCGCAAAGCGATGCTTTACAGGAAATACGGCAAGCGTGACGCCGAGCTGATCCTCGGGCGTCAGGTGCGGCTCGGGATGACCCGCGAGATGTGCCGCGAGGCGTGGGGGTCGCCCGAGGACATCAACCGCTCGTCGGGAAGCTGGGGCGTGCACGAGCAATGGGTCTACGGGCTGGGCAGTTACCTCTACTTCGAAAACGGGATACTCTCCTCCATCCAGAATTAACGCACGAATCCGCCGGACGACATGAGATCGTCCGGCGGATTCGTTCTGTTTCCGGCAGCAGTCCGTCCCTCAGCGCTTCGAACGGCGGCTGCGTTTCTTTTCAAGGCGCTGCTGTTCGCGCCGGGCACGGGCCGCACGACGCTGCGTCAGGCGGAACGTGTAGAGCAGACCCACGAACCCCACGCCCAAAAGCGTGACCCAGAACCACACGGCGATGCCGCGATCCATGAACTCCAAGGCATAGATGATGCCCGCGATAGCCAGCACCATTGCCACCAGCCGCACAAGCTGCATAAGGTTGGTCTTCATATCAATCCTCGTTTTGAACATGTTGCTTTTTCCGGTGCCGGAGCGCCCCGAGGGTCATCATGGCCGAAGCGACGGCCAGCACCAGCGGGACATACCAGATGTCCCCGCCGTCGGCAACGGCCACACGCCACGCTGCGGCGACTGCCCCGACGAAGAAAACTGCGGCCATGATCGCCTGAAACCGGTCTATCACACACATAGGCTACGGAATCTTGTGCCGGTTGATCTCGTCGAGATGCCGGCATTTTTTCTTTTTGCACTCATTGTAAACCATTCCGATACCGGCCGCGACGAACAACAGCGCCACAACCATATCGAACACATTGTTCTGACGGTTCAGGGCCCAGTAGATATTGACACCGAGCCACGCAATCGTCACCACCAGAAACATCAGGGCAAGCGTAAAAGTCTTCTTGTTCATAGGCGTCATAATTAGGTTATATCGGTTAGTTACATCTCTTGCTATCCCGGCACCAAAAGTACCAACCCCGTTCCATTTATTTTTGATTTTGGAGGAGCGGTTTCGGGCTTCGGGATGTGGACCGAAGCAGGAGCATACATAAGTATGTGACTGTTTCGGGCCGCAAACGAAGTGCGGAAAATGCCCTGTAAAATCAAAAATCAGTTGCCCTGTTCGCACATGAACTTAATGCGCACGAGGCGTATCTCCTCCTCGGTATAGTCGGCCCCCAGCTCCTCGATGGCCATGTCGAGCGAATCGCTCTCGGCATCCTCCTTGAAGTAGAGGTAGATATCCTCGATCTTGTCCTCGTCCATAAACCCTTTCAGGTAATAGGAGATATCGAGTTTCGTTCCCGAGTTGACAATGCCTTCGATCTCGGTGAGCAGTTCGTCGAAATCGAGGTCCTTGGCCCGGGCGATATCCTCGAAATCCATCTTGCGGTCGATCGACTGGATGATGAAGATTTTGTTGCCCGACTTGCTGGCCACGCCCTTGACGATCATGTCCTGCGGACGGATGATCTCCTTCTCCTCGACGTAGGCTTTGATGAGCTTGATGAACTCCTCGCCGAACTTGCGGGCCTTGCCCACACCCACGCCCGTGATGTTCTGCATCTCCTCGAAGGTGATCGGATACTGTACGGCCATGTCCTCCAGCGACGGGTCCTGAAAGATGACGAACGGCGGCAGCCCGTGCTGCTTGGCCACCTTCTTGCGCAGGTCTTTGAGCATCGAGAACAACTCTTCGTCGGCGGCGCCGCCCTTGCCCATCGGAGCCACGGACTCCGATTCCTTCTCCTCCTCGTCGTAGTCGTGGTCGAGGGTCACGGTCACCGGGAACGGCAGGGCGATATAGCCCTCGCCCTTCTTGTTGATCGAAATAAGACCGTAGTTCTCGATATTCTTGTCCACGAGTCCCAGAATCAGCGCCTGACGCAGCACCGCACCCCAGAACCGGGCGTCGTGCTCGGCACCGGCGCCGAACCATTTCGACTTGTTGTGGCCGTAACTCTTGATAAGCGCCGTGGTCTTGCCCACCAGCACGTTGACGAGGTAGTCGGCCTTGAACTTGTCGCCGATGTCGCGCAGGGCCTCGAGGGCCATCTTCAACGCCGCCTTGGCGTCGACCTTCGGCTTCGGATTGCGGCAGTTGTCGCAGTTGCCGCAGTTGTCCTCGGTGTAGTCCTCGCCGAAATAGTGCAGCAGCGTCTTGCGGCGGCACATCGAACTCTCGGCATAGGAGACTGTCTCGAGCAGCAGCAGTTTGCCGATCTCCTGCTCGGCGATGGGCTTGCCCTGCATGAACTTCTCGAGTTTCTGGATATCCTTGTAGCTGTAAAAGGTCAGGCAGTAGCCCTCGCCGCCGTCACGGCCGGCGCGGCCCGTCTCCTGATAATACCCCTCCAGTGATTTGGGAATGTCGTAGTGAATGACATAACGCACGTCGGGTTTGTCGATGCCCATGCCGAAGGCGATCGTGGCGACGATCACCTCGACGCGCTCCATCAGGAAATCGTCCTGATTGGCGGCGCGGGTCGAAGCGTCCATACCGGCATGATAAGCCAGCGCACGGATACCGTTGGCGACGAGCAGTTCGGTGAGCTCCTCGACCTTCTTGCGGCTCAGGCAGTAGATGATGCCGCTCTTGCCCTCGTTCTGCTTGATGAAGCGGATGATGTCGCGGTCGACGTTGCGTTTGGGGCGGATCTCGTAGTAGAGGTTCGCCCGGTTGAACGACGATTTGAAGACCGAAGCGTCGGACATGCCCAGATTCTTCTGGATGTCCAACTGCACCTTGGGCGTGGCCGTAGCCGTGAGGGCGATCAGCGGCGCGGTGCCGATCTCGTTGATGATCGGGCGGATGCGGCGGTACTCGGGACGGAAATCGTGGCCCCACTCCGAGATGCAGTGCGCCTCGTCGATGGCGTAGAACGATACCTTGATTTTATGCAGGAACGCCACGTTGTCCTCCTTGGTGAGCGACTCGGGAGCGAAATAGAGCAGTTTGGTCTTCCCGGCGAGCACGTCGGCGCGGACCTGCGCCACGGCGGTCTTGTTGAGCGACGAATTGAGGAAGTGCGCGATCCCCGACTCGGCCGAGAACGTGCGCATCGCGTCGACCTGATTCTTCATCAGGGCGATCAGCGGCGAGATAACGATGGCGACCCCGTCCATCAGAAGCGCCGGCAACTGATAGCACAACGACTTGCCGCCGCCCGTAGGCATCAGCACGAAGGTATCATTGCCCTCCAGCACGTTGCGGATCACCGCTTCCTGATTCCCTTTGAACGACGAGAAGCCGAAATACTCCTTCAGCTTGTCGTGCAACAGGGATGAATCGAATTGTTTCATTTCGCCGTTTATGTGATTTAATGCTTTAAAATCGGAAAATTCAATGTAAAGATAAAAAACATTTCGGAAAAAAGCATAACTTTGTAGAAAATTTTATCGCCGATACGCAATGCGTCTTTACACCAGTGAACTCGTAAAAAAATACAAGGCCCGCACGGTCGTGGACCATGTGTCGATCGACGTCAACCAAGGCGAGATCGTCGGACTGCTCGGCCCCAACGGAGCCGGCAAGACCACCACGTTCTACATGATCGTGGGGCTCATCAAGCCCAACGAGGGACGCATCTTCCTCGAGAGCGACGAAGGGCAGACCACCGAGCTGACCGACTACCCGGTCTACCGCCGCGCCCAGTTGGGCGTGGGCTATCTGGCTCAGGAGGCGTCGGTGTTCCGCCGCCTCTCGGTCGAGGACAACATCCGCGCGGTGCTCGAGATGACCACTTTCTCGAAGGAGTATCAGGCCGAACGGGTCGAGGCGCTGATCGAGGAGTTCCGCCTGCAAAAGGTGCGCAAGAGCCTCGGCATCCAGCTCTCGGGCGGTGAGCGCCGACGCACGGAGATCGCCCGCGCGGTGGCCATCAACCCGGCCTTCATCCTTTTGGACGAACCGTTCGCCGGCGTGGACCCGATCGCCGTGGAGGACATCCAGTCGATCGTGGCGACGCTCAAGCACAAGAATATCGGCGTCATCATCACCGACCACAACGTCGACGAGACGCTGGCCATCACCGACCGCACCTACCTGCTTTACGAGGGCAAGATCCTCAAAACCGGTACGGCCGAGGAGCTGGCCGCCGACCCGATGGTCCGCAAGGTCTACTTGGGACAGCATTTCGAGCTCAAGAAGAGCCACCAACTGACACAGGAGATGAAAAACCGCATAGGACAGGAGACAAAGGAGTAATTATGGACAAAACGGCTGGCCCGGGCCGCGTCAAAGGCACACTGACGCCGCCCTGTTCGAAAAGTTATGCCCAGCGCGCCCTCGCGGCGGCGCTGCTCTCGGAGGAGGTCTCGGTACTGCGCAACCTCGAATTCTGCGACGACACCCGCTCGGCCCTGCGCTGCATCGAGGCGCTGGGCGCCCGGGTCCGTCAGGCGGACCCCACGACGCTCTCCATCGAGGGCGGACTCGCCCCCAAGGTCAAAGTGCTCAATGTCGGCGAGTCGGGGCTCGCGACACGTCTTTTCACCCCTCTGGCATCGCTCTGCTCCACGCCCATCGTCATCGAGGGGCGCGATTCGTTATTGCGCCGCCCGATGGGGATGATGCTCGAACCCCTGCGCCGGCTGGGCGTGCGGGTCCGCGACAACGACGGCTTCCTGCCGATCGAGGTCTGCGGCCCGATCCGCGGCGGGGAGGTCGAGGTCGACGGATCGGTCTCGTCGCAGTTCATCACGGGGCTGCTGCTGGCCCTGCCCAAAGCCAGACAAGACACGACGCTGCGCGTACAGGGCGCGGTGTCGACACCTTATTTAGATATGACGCTCGACACGGCGGCCCGTTTCGGCGTGGAGATCAGCCAGCGCGACTACGAGGAGTTCTACATCCCGGGGCGCCAGCACTACCGCTCGACCTATTTCAGCATCGAGGGCGACTGGAGCGCCGCGGCGATGCTGCTGGTGGCGGGCGCCACGGCCGGAGAGGTCACCGTGCGCAACGTCTCGATGCTCTCCAAGCAGGCCGACACAGCCATCTGCACGGCGCTGGTGCGCGCCGGGGCGGCGGTCATCAACGAACCGGATTCGGTGACGGTCCAGCACCGTCCGCTCCGCGCCTTCGAGTTCGACGCCACCAACTGCCCCGACCTCTTTCCGGCACTCGCCGCGCTCGCCGCGGCGGCCGACGGCGTGAGCGAAATCCGCGGCACGTCGCGCCTCGAATACAAGGAGTGCAACCGCGCCCAAGCCATCCGCGACGAATACGCCAAGCTGGGCATCGAGGTCGACACCTCGGAGGAGGACCTGATGCGCATTCGCGGCGGACAGGCCCACGGAGCGCGCACGCGGAGCCACGGCGACCACCGCATGGCCATGTCGCTGGCCGTCGCTGCGCTGCGCGCGGACGGCGAGATCACCATCGAGGGTGCCGAGAGCGTCGCCAAAAGCTATCCCGGATTTTTCGAGGACCTCGAACACATCCGGTATTAAAACCCGTTGCCCATGAACCAATTCGGACAAAATTTCCGGCTCACCATCTGGGGTGAGTCGCATGGGGCGCAGATCGGCGTCTCGATGGACGGCGTCCCGGCCGGAATCCCCCTCTCGGAGGCGGATTTCGCCGAGGACCTCGCACGCCGCCGCAGCGGAGCCCCCGGGACCACGCCGCGCCGCGAACCCGACCTGCCGCAGATTGTCTCGGGCATCTACAACGGCCGCACGACGGGCGCCCCGCTGACCGTCGAATTCGCCAACACCAACACCCAGTCGCAGGACTACTCCAACGTCGTGCGCCACTACCGGCCCTCGCACGCCGACTTGGTGGCGCACCATAAATTCGGCGGGTTCAACGACCCGCGCGGCGGAGGCCACTTTTCGGCCCGCCTCACGCTGGGGCTGGTGGCCGCGGGCGTCGTGGCCAAGAAACTGCTGCCCGCGGGCGTACGTTTCGCCACACGGCTCACCGAGATCGGCGGATGCACCGACCCGGCCCGCTTCGACGAAGTGCTGCGTGCGGCGACAGCCGACCGCGATTCGGTAGGCGGCGTGGTCGAATGCCGCGTGCAGGGTGTTCCCGCGGGGCTGGGAGAGCCGTTCTTCGACTCGGCCGAGAGCATGATCGCCCACCTGCTGTTCGCCGTTCCGGCGGTCAAGGGGGTGGAGTTCGGCAGCGGGTTCGCAAGTGCGCGTCTGCGCGGCTCCGAGAACAACGACTGCTTCACCGACGCCGGGGGAACCACCGCGACGAATCATGCCGGCGGCATCAACGGCGGCATCACCAACAGCAACGAGATCGTGGTTCGCGCAGCGCTGAAACCCACGCCGAGCATCAGCCGCGAACAGATGACCTACAACGAGGCGACCGACCGGGTGGAGCCGCTGGAAATCCGCGGCCGCCACGACGTCTGCGTCGCCCTGCGCGGCGCGGTGGTCATAGAAGCCGCCGTGGCGATCGCTTTGGCCAACTTCATCCGCTGATGACCCGCCGCGAGACCGTCGACCGCCTGACCGAACGCCTCGTGCCCCTCTACGGGGAGCGCGAAGCCCGCGCCATCGCCCGCAACGCCGTTGCGGAACTCGCCGGACTCCCGCTGTCGGCCCTGCTGACCGACCCCGGGGCGGAACTCGCCGTCGAAGGGCTGGCGGAAGCAGAGGCACAACTCATTACGGGAAAACCGCTGCAATATGTCGTCGGACACACCGAATTCTGCGGCCGCCGTTTCGCCGTGCGCGAAGGGGTGCTGATTCCGCGTCCCGAGACCGAGGAGCTGGTCGATCATATCCTGCGGAGCGAGCGCGGGGGTGGAAAACTGCTGGACGTGGGGACCGGGAGCGGCTGCATCGCGGCGTCGCTGGCGCTGGGGCTTCCCGAAGCGGAGGTTTTCGCCGCCGATATTTCGGACGACGCGCTGGCCGTCGCCGCGGAGAATTTCCGGACGCTGGGCGCCCGGGTCACGCTCCGCAAGGCCGATGCGCTGAGGGGACTGGCGGAGGTCTTTCCGGAGCGTTTCGACGTGATCGTCTCGAATCCGCCCTACGTTCCCGAAAGCGACCGCGCGGCCATGCACCCCAATGTCCGCGACCACGAACCCGCTGTGGCGCTGTTCGTCCCGGACGACGACCGCATCCGCTTCTACCGCGCCATCGCGCAGGCCGGACGGCAAATGCTGGCGCCCGGCGGACGGCTCTGGTTCGAGATTTACGAACATGCCGCGGACGAGGTGGTCCGCATGCTCGGCGACGAACGATACACCGACATCACGGTCCTCAGGGACCTTTTCGATAAACCCCGCATGGTATGCAGCCGGCTGAACTGAAAAAGAGACGCGACAAGACCCCGGAACAGGCGCTCGCCGCGCTGATGCGGCTCTGCGCCCGGGCCGAGAAGTCGGAGAGCGACGCCCGGCGGCTGATGCGCGGCTGGGGGCTGGCCGACCGGGATGCCGAACAGGTGCTCGGAAAACTGGTCCGCGACCGCTTCATCGACGACAGCCGTTATGCCGAGGCCTTCGTGCGCGAGAAACTGCGGCTGAGCGGCTGGGGCGCGTACAAGATCCGCACGGCGCTGCAACGCAAGGGCATCCGCAAAGAGCTGGTCGACGCGGCATTGGCGCAGGCCGGGGGCACGGACATGGGCCAGCGCCTCGCGCAGATGCTCGCCCGCAAGGCGCGGACGGTGAAGGCCGCCACGCCCTATGATTTGAAAACCAAATTGATACGCTACGGGCTATCGCTCGGATATGAATACGAGGCGGTGATCGAGACCGCTTCGGCAATGGTGAGGGAGACAGATACATGCGACGACTTTTAGCTTTTCTGCTGTTTGCCGCGATCGACACGGGGGCACAGGCCCAGCGGCTCGATCCCGGCGATTACATTTATCCCATACGCGATGTGGCGCGGCTCTACGCGGCCAACTTCGGCGAGATGCGTCCGGCGCATTTCCACGCCGGCATCGACATCAAGACCGACGGCGCGGAGGGCAAGCCCCTCGTGGCCGTGGCCGACGGCTATGTCTCGCGCGTGAGCCTTGCGGCGGGCGGTTACGGCCGGGCCGTCTACCTCACGCTGCGCAACGGTACGACGGCCGTTTACGGCCACTTGCAGCGTTTCCGCGACGACATCGAAGAGCATGTCTGGCAGGAGCGCACGGCACGCCGGGCAAACGGCGTCAATCTCTGGTTCGGCCCCGAAGCGTGGCCCGTGAAGCAGGGCGACGTGATCGGATTCTCGGGCAACAGCGGCTCGTCGATGGGCCCGCACCTCCATTTCGAAATCCGCGACACCCCGACCCAACGGCTCTACAACGTCGTCCGCGAGGGCGTCATCCGCCCCGAGGACAACCTCCCGCCCCGCATCATGCGCCTGCATTACGTCGAGGTGGACACCCTGCAAGGTGTTCCGGTCCGCAGCCGCATGGAGAGCTACGCCGTGGTCCGCGAGGCCGAAGGCCGTTACCGTCTGACGCGCGAGGAGCCCGTAGGCGTGGGGCGCAAGGGTTATTTCGTGGCCGAGGTCACCGACCGCCGCAACGGCGTGAACAACACGTTCGGCATCTGGCGCGTCACGGCTTCGGCCGACGGCATCCCCTACTTCGAATACCGCATGGACGGCTTCACCCACGACCTGTCGCGCTGCTGCGACGCCGTGAGCTGCTATCCGCTCCAACTCGGTTCACGCAACGAGGTGATCCGCCTCGCCCGGCTGGCCGGTGCGCCCGATTGTTTCTTCCCCACGATGGAGGAGCGCGGCTTGGTGCGCACGGCCGAAGGGCAGCAGCGGCGCATCCGCATCGAGGCCGAAGACGACTGCGGCAACCGCTCGGCGCTGGAATTTACGATCCGCGGACGTTCGGAGAGTTTCCGGGCCGAGCCCGACACGGCGGCCGTCGCCGTGTACCCCGACCGGACGTCGCTCCTGCAGGTCGGCCGCGAGGCCCGAATCAGCATCCCCGAGGGGACGCTCTATGAACCCGTCTTCGCAAAACCCGAACGCCGGGAGGCCCCGCAGGCCGATTCGGGCGTCGTGGTGCTCTCGCCCGCCTACCGGTTCCTCAGTCCCGAGACACCCCTGCGGCATGCCGCGGCGGTCACTATCCGCACCCATGTGCCGCGGCCGTTGCAGTTGCAGACCGTGCTGGCCGTGCGAAACCGCCAAGGCCGGCTGGCCCATGTCGGAGGCACCTATGCGAACGGTGCCGTGACGGCCACGACTTACGCCACGGGCGACCTGACCGTAGTGGCCGACACGCTCCCGCCCTCGATCCGGCCCCTTTTCACCGAGGGCGCCGACCTCTCGAAAGCCGAGGGTCTGCGATTCCGCGTCGCCGACAATTTCTCGGGCATCGCCGCGTGGACGCTCCGCATCGACGGAGAATGGGTCCCCTGCGACCGGTTCCCCGTAAAGGGTACGCTCGTCCATTTCTTCGGCAATCCGGCGACACGCCGCAAACACGAGGTACAGCTCTCGGTAAGAGACGGATGCGGCAATACAGCACATTTCAGGGGCATATTTTACCGGTAATGAGCGGGGATTGCAAAATATTTCCTATATTTGCAGTAATAGCAATATCAACAGAAATGACAGACAACAATACATCGGAGCGTAAGCCGCTGATCCTGATTGCGGAAGATGTCGAAAGCAACTACAAACTGCTGGAAATAATACTCAAGAAGGAGTACAACCTGCTGTGGGCCAAGAACGGCAAGGAGGCGGTGGAGTACGCTCTCGCAGAGCATCCCGACGCCGTGCTGATGGATATCAAGATGCCCGTGATGGACGGCATCGAGGCCCTGAAGGAGATTCGCCTCCACACGACCGAACTGCCCGTCATCATGCAGACGGCCTATGCATTCGACACCGACCGGCGCATCGCCGAGGAGGCAGGCTGCAACGGATTCATCACCAAGCCCGTCATGCCGCGCGAACTGAAAATGTATCTCGACAAATACCTCAAATAGCTTTTTCGAAAAGTTATTTTTTCCTGAAAAACAGACCGGAAATTTGTCCGGTCTGTTTTTTTTAGTACTTTAGCATCCGCAAAAGCGTCGTCCCAGCAAATGTATTTTTTCCGGCACATATTCTTCGTGATATGCGTCCTGATGTGCTCCGTCCCGGGTGCTCGGGCGCAGCGTCAATTATCCGACAGCCTCCAGCAGGCGCTGGCCGCCACGGCCGATCCCGAAGCCCGCGTGCAGTTGCTTCTCAATCTGAAAGATGTCAACGAGGATTCGAACCTCAATCTGGCTTATTCGATCCAGCTTTTCCGCGAGGCGGCCGCCGTCGGCGACACCTACGCCATGGCCGTGTCCGTGGTGCCCGTCATCGCCCAATACGCCCCCTACCCCGAAAAGGAGGACTCGCTCCGTTATTGCATTTCGAAATTGCGGGAGCTGACCCCCGGAACCCCCGAGGAGGGCATGGACGCCTATGCCCAGATGAGCGTGGGATTCTACCGCCTGCGCAATGAATACGACCGCGAGAAGGCACTGCGGCTGGCCCACGCCATCCGCAAATGGTGCGACGACGACGCGGCACATCCGGACAACGGTTTCCACCGGGTCAAGCGGCTCGTGCTGAAAGGCCACGCCGGGGTGACGATCGAATTCTACGAAAAGAAAAACGGACGCGCCTACATTCCCCAGACCGGGATCTGGGAAGAGGCCTTCGAACTCACCCGCCGGATGCCCGACCTGCTCGTCCGGCACAATTTCGCCAGTCTCGTCTACTACGTCCTCAGCGGCGCTTACAATCAAGCCAGACGCTACGACAAACAGGTGAAGCTGACCTCGGACTACATCGGCATGCTCGACGCCTACTATGCCGGGGAAGACCGGCTGGGCCGCCGCCCCTACCTCTACCGGGACAACAGTTATGTGAACCCCTTCCGGCAGTTGATCCGCTGTACGCTCAACATCGGACGCAACGACCTGACAGAGATGCATTTCGAACAGTTCCGCCAGCGCATGCTGAATGCCGACGGGGAGAACCTGCTGCGCAACAAGACCTATCTCTATGAATTGGGGTATCTCTGGAAAGGCATCCGGGGCGACTATGCGCAGGGCATCCTCTACTGCGACTCGCTGATCACGATGATCGGTCAGGGCAAGGGCTACTTCCGCATGAATTCCTCGAAGATTTACCAAGTTCACCGCGACCGGAGCCTGATGCTGGCCCGTGCGGGGCGTCACGAGGAGTCATACGCCGCTTACGAGCGTACCCGGGAGGTACAGGACTCGATCTTCAATGCCGAACAGCTCGAACGGAGCGAGACCATCCGCCTGCGCCATGACATGGACCGCCTGAAACTCGCCGAGACCCACGCCGTGATCCGCAACCGCATGGCGGCGCTCATCTCGTTCATAGCCCTCGGCGTTCTGCTGCTCGGCACGGGCGTCTATTTCGCCGTCGCACTGCGCCGCAACCGCCGCCTGCAGGCCGACATCGCCCGCCACGCCCTCAAGGCGCAGGAGAGCGAGCACATGAAGTCGATCTTCGTCAACACGATCTGCCGCCGCATCGGGCCGCCGCTGGGAGCCATCGACCAGACGGCACATGCGGTAATGACCACCGAAGCCCCCGTCACCGACCGGATGCCGCTGCTCAAGGCGATCCGGGAAAACACCGACCTGCTGCTCTCGACGCTCGACAACATGCTCGAAGCCGCCAGTCTCGACAGCCTGACCGAACGACTCCGGGTCGAACCGGTGGACATCGACCGGCTGTGCCGTGCGGAACTGATCTCCGCCCACCGTCTCCGACAGGGGCAGGATATCGAATACACGATCGAAACCCCGGGAGAAGCGTGCATCGTCCCGACGCATCCCAAATATTTCGCACTGGTGGTCCGCGCGCTGCTCGACAACGCCCGCAAATTCACCAGCAAAGGGCGCATCACGCTCAGTTACGAAACCGACGCCGCGGCCAATGAGCTCCGCGTACAGGTCACCGACACCGGCTGCGGAATCCCGCCCGAGCGACGGGAGGAGCTGTTCAGTCCGCTGACCGACACCTCGTCCGAATCGCGCGGCCTGAGTCTCGCGCTCTGCCGCATGATCGCCGAACATCTCGCGGGTTCGATACGCCTCGACACAAGCTATACGAAAGGAGCCCGATTCATCTTCACAATTCCGCTGAAACCATGACCGGGCGCATCCGACATACGTTCGCCGCAGCCGCGTTGCTGCTGCTGGCCCTGACGGCCGGACCGCATCCGGCCGCCTCACAGCCGTGGGCGCCCCGGGACGGTGACAGCGCATTCGGAGGAACTCCCGGGATACACCTCTTCCTGCCCAGCCAGTTCATCGAATCGATCCGCCGGGACCGACTGACCATGGCCCGCATCCGCAGCTATCGTGAAACCTACGCCAAGGCCGTCGAGCAGGGCGAATACGAGCGGGCGCTGGCCTATACCGATTCGCTGATCCACATGGCCGAACACCACCCCATCCCGGGCGTGACTTTCACGGGAGGCTATCAGAAGCGCGCCCGGATGCTCCACCTTCTGCACCGCGACGCCGAGGCTTGCGCGGCTTTCGACCGGGCCGTGAAAGTCCGGGATTCGGTCATGCACCTCGAGCAGAGCCAGACGCTGCGCGAAATGCAGGCTTCGTACGAACTGGACCGGCTGGAACTCGACAAGGCACTGCTCACGGCCCACCACCACAAGACGGCCCTCATCTCGCTGGCTCTGCTGCTCGCAGCGATCGGGGCGGGAATCGGGTTCATCTACGCCGGAAACCGCCGCACCCAGCGGCTTCAGCGCGAATTGCTGCAACAAATGCAGCATGTACACGAAAGCGAGGCGAAGAAGGCGGATTTCATCAATTCGATCTGCCACGAGGTGCGCACGCCGCTCAACAGCATCACGGGGTTCTCGGAGCTGCTCTCCACGGAGGAGGTGCTGCCCGAAGCCCACGCACAATACTGCGAGATCATTCAGGAGAGCCGCCGCCAGTTGCGCTATCTGTTCGACGACCTGCTCGAGGTCTCCTACCTCGAGAATCTCACCGAACCGCTGCCGTGCGACTATCTGGACATCTGCGCCCTGTGCCGCACGCAACTGCGGGTGATGAAGGTCCGCTTCCCCAAAGCCGGCGTGACCTATGTCGACGGGATTCCCGTAGAGCCGGTCGCGGCAATCTCGAGCGAGAAATACCTCACTATCCTCATCGCGGCACTGCTCGGCAACGCGCACAAATTCACCCGGCAGGGACAGATTAGCCTCGAATGCAGCAGGGATGAGGAGCATTTCCGCATCACCGTCACGGACACCGGATGCGGCATCCCGCCCGAGCAGTACGACTACGTCTTCGAACGTTTCACCAAACTCGACACCTTCAGTCAGGGCAACGGACTGGGGTTGTACCTCTGCCGCCTGATCGTCGGCCATCTGGGCGGCGAAATCCAGATCGACCCCGACTACACCGGCGGTACGCGCGTGGTGGCAACCCTGCCGCGCAAATAACTGACCAAATAAAAAGGGAGGGACCGAATTTCGATGCCGGTCTGTTTGAGCTTCGACCCGTTGAAGGTATAGCTCAACTCAGCCGACTGCAGCCGCCACAGGGTTCCGCACTGTGTTGTATATAGTCCATGCGAATTTTCAAAGTCTTGTGATTAATCACAAACAAATAAAAAACAGCCATGAGCGCCCTTCTACCCCATATTTATGTGTTGTCAGAAAAATAAGAGCGATCTTCATATAGCATGAAAATCGCCCATCGAGAAGTGATCTCGGCGCGGTTCGAACGCGCGACCGACGGCTTAGAAGGCCGTTGCTCTATCCAACTGAGCTACGAGACCATCGTTAAAATGACGCTGCAAAAGTAAGAAATTTCGGAGCAACTACAAAAATATGCTTGTGATTAATCACAAAAAATAGATGCCGGTACATTTCTTATATTGACCTTTTCCCTTCACATTTCAACATCAGACCTCCGGGACTTTTGCACTGCGGGCTTTTTTATCCACTGTGCTTTCCTTGTGATTCATCACAAAGAAAGCAATGCCAGCTATCAGCAGGAGGTATCGTTTCAGGGATATGGGCTTTCGCGGTTTCATGGGACGTCTACTGCGCCTTGAGGACAAATACGGCGCTGTCGTATATCTTCGACAGGTGGGGGTTTATGCCGGCATTCATGAGCAGTTCACCGCTGAGGGTCTTGCCGTCGAACCAGAAGCGGGGTTTGTCGACGTTCAGCTCCCGCACGGCGTACCCGGCCTTGGGGTCGAGCCCGTCGAGGCGGAATTTCGGGATCAGCGAACGGCCCTGATAGTGCAGGCTGTAGGCGAAGAGCACGGCCTGCCGCTTGTCTTTCGAGACATACAATACCCCGTAGCTGCCGCTCTCGTCGTAGGGCGTGCCGATGCGGTAGAGGTCGCCCTGCATCACGATGTCGCGGTACTCCTTGTAGCTGGCGATGGCCCGGCGTGCGAATTCCTTCTCGGCGTCGGTCATCTGTTTGGGCTGGAGCTCCATGCCGAGACGTCCGGCGCAGGCCATGTCGAAGCGGAACTTGATCGGCGTGACGTTGCCCGTCTGGTGGTTGGGCACGGCCGAGACGTGCGAACCCATCGCCACGGCCGGATAGAAGAGGCTCGTGCCGTACTGGATGCGGGCCCTCGACAGCGCTTCGGTGTTGTCGCTGGTCCAGAATTCGTCGAAATACCGGAGCGCCCCGTACTCCACGCGGCCGCCGCCCGAAGCGCAGGCTTGGATCAGCACGTCGGGATATTTGGCCCGGATGCGCTCCATCACGCGGTAGAATCCCTGCGCATAGTCGATCCAGAAGTGCGACTGCTCGTCGGCGGGCAGATAGGCCGAACCCACGTTGTTGGCGTTGCGGTTGGCGTCCCACTTGATGTAGTCGATCTTGTCCGAGAGCTTCATCGTGTTGTCGAATGTCTCGAAGACGAAGTCCTGCACGGCGGGGTTCGAGAGGTCCAGCAGCCATTGCCTGCGGGTCTCGGGCGCGTCGCGCTTCGGCGGCCGCACGATCCAGTCGGGATGCTTCTCGGCCAGTTCGCTCTTGGGGTTGACCATCTCGGGCTCGATCCAGATGCCGAATTTCAGCCCCTTGCGGTGGGCGTAGGAGGCGATGTCGTCGATCCCGGCGGGGAGTTTCTTCTGGTTGACCTGCCAGTCGCCCAGTCCGGCGTTGGCGGCGTTGCGCGGGTACTTGTTGCCGAACCAGCCGTCGTCCAAGACGAACATCTCGAGCCCCATCGAAGCGGCATCGTCGATCATCTGTTTCAGGACCTTGGCGTCGAAATCGAAATAGGCCCCCTCCCAACTGTTGAGCAGCGTCGGGACGACCCGTTCGGCGTGGTAGACGCCATAGTTGCGGCCCCAGTCGTGGAGGTTGCGCGAGGCACCTCCGGCGCCGCGCAGCGAGTGGGTGTAGATCATCTCCGGGGTGGTGAACGACTCGCCCGGCCGGAGCCGGTATTCCGAAGCGTTGGGGTTGGCCCCGGCCAGTATGGTCAGCGCGTCGTATTCGTCGACCTCGAAGTTGAGGCGGAAATTGCCGCTCCACGCCAGCGCTCCGGCGATCACTTCGCCGCAGTTCTCGCTGAAGGCGTCACTCCCCAGCGTGAGCATGAAGGAGGGGTTCTCGGTGTGCGTGGTGCGCACCTCGCGCATCGACTCGATGCTTTTCGACCCGTGGGTCAGCAGCGTGTGGTCGACCTGCGCTTCGCGCGCCCAAGCGCCGTAGAGGTGTGTCAGCAGGTATTTGTCGGCTTTCAGCGTCAGGGCCGAGGAGTAGAAACTGTGTAGTGTGACGGGACCCTGCTCGCGGTTGCGGATCACCGTGTGCGTGGTGATGACGTTCTCCCGGGCATAGGCCGTGAAGACCAGTTCGACGTCCAGCGCCTGACTGCTGTCGCTCATCTTCACGACGGTCTCGGTGACGTTGGGGTCGGCCAGTTGCCGCGACGTGTGAGACACATAACGCAGGTCGGTGTTCATGTCCCCGTCGGCGTGGGTGACGCGCAGGGCCGGTTCGCGGAAATTCCGCCCGCCCATCGCGGGATAGGCCAAATCGTCGGTCCCGTGGTCGGCGCGGCGGGAACTCTTGTAGTCGGACAATGGGGCCGGGTCGTCGATACGGCCCCCGAAGTGGCGGAAATAAACCTCTCCGCCCGAGCGGGCGGCAAGCACCATCGACACATCGTCGGTGCGGATGTCGATGAGTTGTTGAGGGGCAGCGGCGGAAACCGCGCCTGCGGATAAGGCGGCGGAGAGCAAGGTCAGCAATCGGTGTATCATAGTGCGGTTATGGGAATTCTGAAGATGGTGTCACATGGAAATCCATGTGACACCATTCTATTGAAGTCTATTGTAGATTGGCTAATAATTTGCTACGCACCGGACGTTGTTTGAGGACCCCGTCTCGGCATAGGTTGAGAAATTACAACTGTTGTTACCGATCGTAATGCGGTAATTCTTGTTATCGCTGGTCACGGTAGCTGTCCAGTGGAACGAATAGGTTCCGAAACTGCCAAATTTATCCCCCGTATATTTGCCGCAGGGCAGGATATTGAAGCCGATCCGTTCAATTACATCGGGGAAATACATCGGGTATTTTCCGACCGGGAAGATGCCGCTGGGTTTCGTCAGGTTGAACATCGTTCCACCATCCACGGCGTTGGCATTCGCCGCCCACAATCCGCCTTCGGCCGCCGGACGGCTGCCGCGCAGATAGGAGGCCACAAATCCGTGATCGACCATATTCATCGTAGCCATCGGATTTGTCTCCCGGCTGTCAGGCATGTAAATTCCCTCTTTAGCGGCGAGCACTTCTTCGAGCGAGCTCTTGCGCAGTCCGTAATCATCGGCGATACCTGATGCCAGATCGTAAAAATCATAGGCGTTGGGAACATGCCACCCCTCGGGACAGATGCCGCGAATCTGGACATTGTACGATGTGACTCCGTTATTGAGCGTATAGGAATTACCCATATCGTCGGTTCCCGAAGCCCCGTACACATAGGGATTAGCCCCGGCGGAGAGCCCCGTCATGGCTTCGGCCCATGTATAGTAACGGCCGTATTTCGAACCGTCGGGATCATCGGGCGCCGTGCGGCCCACCGAACCGTCCTCTCCGGCATTATTGAGATTCACGGTCATCCATGTTTTGGTACCGTAGCGCTTGGCCGGATATCCGTCGGTCGGCAGCACACAGATCATCTTTTCGAAGTGATGGGTCTCCGAAAGCCCCGTCTTGCTGACCGTGGTCACCGTAATGCTGTTTGCAGGAATGTTCACCGACTTGCGGTTGGCCTTGAGCACAACCCGTTCCGTATCGCCTCCGCCGACGATAGTCAATGCCTCCGGAACCGTCCATGAATAGGTCGCCACTTGTTCATCGCCGGGAACATAGACCGAGAACTCTTCGTCCAGATCCACCGTCAGCGAACCGACGATCGAACTCTGCACATAAGCCGGACGCGGGGGAAGCCCCGTGATGACGATCTCTTTCCACAGGGTACGGGGAGTGCTGGCCCCCGCAGCGTTCCGGGCGGTAACGGTGATGACACCGGCCGGAATGACGCCCTCGGCCAACCCGGCCACCAAAAGACGCGAGGTATTTTCGCCCTCGACGATATTGAGCATTTCGGGCAGGCTCCAGAAGTAATCCTCCGCTCCGGACTCTTCCGGAACCGAAAGTTCGAACGAATCGCCCATCCGGACGGTATAAGGAGCCTCAAGCCCCACGACGATAAAATCGGGCTGCGACGGGACCGCAGGTTCATCATCGCTGCATGCGGTCGTAAGCAGAGCTCCGGAGAGCAGCCATGCCGCATATCGAATAAGTCGTTTCATAGTTGCTGATTTTTATTTCCTGTTTTCAATCTCTTCAAGACGCTGCTCCATAGCCCGCCAAGTACCGGCCACCTGCCCGAAACTGTCGTAACCGCCGACTTCGAACATGAATACGCCGTCATATCCCGTCGAGGCGATTGCCCCGATCAGTACGGGCCAGTCGATCACGCCCCTGCCCATCGTCCAATGCTTCTCATCCACGGCATCGTAATCCGAAATGTGAAGACTGGCGATACGGCCACCTACGGCCCGGGCAAACGCTTCGGGGGTTTCTTGCAGCAAATGGTTGGTATCGAAGCAAATACCGACCGAAGGATCTATCCGCCCGAACAACGCCAGCATCTCGTCCGAGGTGTTGCATAGGCAAGTTCGCGGCAGGTCCTCGACAAGCAGTTGGGCATCGGTGCCGCGGGCAGCCTCGGCCAGCGTGTTGATCGAGTTCACGCTGTTTTCGAAATGGACGGCTCGCAGCGAGTCGGTGATCGGCTCCGCGCTGGGATGCAGAACCATCTTCCGGGGATTGAGCGTCTGTACGGCATCGATGAACCATGCTATTTGCCCTACGACGGCCGTACGGAGCGAGTCGTTCGGAGAACTGATGTCCCAAGCGCGGCCGAAAGGAAGATGCACGGACCAGACGACGAGTCCGGCCTGTTCGGCATCGGCGCGGAATCGTTCGATAGCCGCAAGCCGCTCTTCGGAGGATTTTCCGCGCAGCGAATTGAGCGTCACCTCGACATAACCGAACCCGGCCTCTTTGACCTGCTGTAATTTTTCAGCCGGCATGGTCAGCGATACCGACAACCCCATCGGCCAACTGCGATATGCCTCGAGCGTACTGCGTCCGGCAGTCCCGCAACCGGATACCGACGCGGTCAGGAGCAGGAATAGGATAAATTTTACGGTATGTTTCATGGGTTTGTCAGCTTTGAGGTTGATGGTCGGCCGGATAGCTGAACGTATTGTTGAGCATCCAGCGTCCCTTGTAAATCTGTGCGCCGTCCCGTTGGTAAACACTGCGGCCGCCGGTATCGATCAGTTTGTCCGACCAATAGCTCTGTGTCGGATAGAGCAGGATCGTTTCGTAATCGGCCGGGCCCGACGACACACACTTGATATTGGCCGTCGTGCTGGCGTTAAAGCGCACGAACTCCTTGGTCGAGACATTGAATTTCCAGATCGCATTGGGCGTGGTGAGCCAAAGCTGGTTGAGCCCGTACACCGGAAACAGCTCATGCGCATTGTTCTGTCCTTCGGGCAGCGGATAGGTGTCCTGCAGCACCAGCGCCGGCCTGCCGTCGGACCGGGTATACCGGTAAGTATGGATCACATCGCCGGCTGTGGCCCACAGGAGCTCGTTGGTGCGGTCCCAGACGGCATTGTGCCCGAAGGTCAGCGGGTAGGTCGCCACTGGTTCGGACGCGAACCGCCGCCCGAAGTCGACCTCGTAAAGACGCAGTTTATCACCGTCGGCCGTGCCGTCGGTCGATGAGGCTACGACGACATTGCCGTCGGGCAGCAATTCGGCCGAGTGAGGCTGACCTTTCGGGCAGGCATAGAACATCACCCGCTTGTCTTCGATCCGGATGATCGCCACTCCGCCGCGGGTCGCCGTGATGAGCAGGTATTTGCAATCATAAATCGGTTTGACTTCGTCGGGCAGTTCGAACCAAGCCTGCTCGGCAGCCGTCAGGTCCGAATCGGCGGGTGTCCAATGCCAGAGCATCTCGCCGGTCGTGCGGTCGACGAGTGCGACACGGCTCGGATTCTGTTCGACGAGCGCGATCACCTTTTCGCCGGTAGACGCAGGCGGATCGAGCGGCGGCAGCGGGATGATCGGCTTGTCGTCCTCGCTGCAAGCCGCACACAGAGCGATGGCTGCACATAGGCCGATGACAAATCTGAAAAAAAGGTGTTTGTATGTCATGGTTATAGAATTTTATAGGTTACTTGACTACCAGCCGGGATTGTTGGGGCGAAGCGTCGGGGCGATTTCGATCTGGCTCGACGGCACGGGCCACCAGTAATCCCGCTCCTTGTTGAAATTACGCGTACCGATCAGCGTGCCGTCGTATTTGTAGATACTGAGATCGTTCATCACGTTTTCGGCTTCGCGCCAACGACGCAGGTCGTTGTAATAGGTGCCTTCTCCCGCCAGCTCGACACGGCGTTCATAGCGGATATGACGGCGCACGGCGTCGGCATCGTTCCCCGGATAAGCCAATGCGGAGGAAGAGGTGAACCCCGCACGCTGGCGAATCGCCTTCACGGTCCGGTTCCAAATCTCCTCGGTCATCTCGCCCAGCTCGTTCTTGGCCTCGGCATACATCAGCAGCACGTCGGCATAACGCAACAGCATGATGTTCGTCGGCGAACTGTTCTCACCTAAGTTCAGTTCCTGATCACCCGGCACCTTTTCGGTGTAAACCGTGTATTTCTTATAGATAAACCCGGTCTGTTTGTTGGTAAATCGGACGTTGGTATTGTCGGTCTTCACGGTTTCGCCCATCCAAGTCGCTCCGGGATAGACGATCGTCTGCCCGAAGCGCGGATCGAGATCGTCATAATTTTTCGAATCGGCATAGGCGGACTCTTCACGAGGTTTCCCGTCCTTCATCCAATAGCTGTCGACGAAGTTCCCGAGCGGGGCCGCACCGTTATACTGACGCATCACGATATCCATGCTGTGTCCCAGCCCGAGCGGGTTGGAAACAGCCTCGACATTGAAGATCGACTCCGAAGAGTGCTCGGCCGCCTCGGTGAAAAGTTTTGCATAACCGTCCTGATACAGCGAATAAACCCCCAGCTCCAGAACGTCCCATGCGGCATCGGCGGCATCCTCCCAAGGCTTCGCCTCGTGTCCGGGATTGCACAGGGCGCTTGCCTCGAAGCAGAGTACCCGGGCGCGGAGCGCCAGTGCGGCGCCTGCGGTAGGGCGTCCAAGGTCGGTCTTGGCTGTGTATGTCCGGGGCAGGATCTTCGAAACGGCTCCCAGTTCATCGACGATAAAGCGGATCATCTCCGCCCGATCGGTACGCGTACGGCCTACCTGCGAAATATCGGGAGAATCGACGATCAACGGGGCCTTGTAGTAATAAGTAGTAAGCACCGAATAATAAAGAGCCCGCAGAAAACGCGCTTGCGCCTTCATCTGGGTAATCGCTTCGGTCGAAAGCTCCTTGTTGAGATCGATATGCTGAAGCAGCATGTTGCAGCGGCCTATACCGGTGTAGGCATCCTTCCAGCGGCCGGCAAAGATAGTGCCGTCGGCCGTGTGGCTGCCCTTGGCAAGATCGTTCCAGTTGAGCGTATTGGAGTAGTTGTAAGCATTGGGCGTGGCGCACTCCTCCATGGCGATAGCCATGCCCCCGAACATGCTGCCATTGCGCAGCGGAAGATAACAGCCGGTCAGCCCGCTCTCCGCATTTTTGGCACTATACCAGAAAGTCTTGTCGCTGTATGCACCCGTCGGCTCGAAATCCATCGAACACGAAACGGCAGCCGCGGAGAACAGCAGGCTCAGTCCGAGATATGTGATCTTTTTCATTTTCAAACTTTTTGTCGTTAGAAACTCAGGTTCAGACCGATCGAAACGGTCTTCAGGTTGGGATACTCATAGAGATCCGTGCGGGTCGTGGTAATCTCCGGATCCCAGAGGTCGAAGTCGGAAATCGTCCAAAGGTTCTGACCGCTGACATAGACCTGCAGCGCTTCGATACGCAGCGGCTTCAGCAACCGTTTGGGAAAATTATAGGTCAGTTGAATATTCTTCATGCGCAGGTACGAGGCGTTGCGGAGCCACTTGGTCGAGGGGATGAAATTCTCCGGAGCATCGGTGTAGGTGGTCAGCAGCGGCAGTTTCGCGTTGCGGTTGTTCTCGGTCCACGAATCGGTGGCCCAGTCCCGGGTCACGCCGGCGCCGTTGTTGAACGGCACCGCAAGATTCGCCGTGGGATAGGTGTACACCTCGCCCACGCCCTGAAACTGGGCTTCGAGCGAAAGGCCCTTCCAGCCCAGATGCACGCCGAACGAGTAGGTCAGTTCGGGAATGGAGTTGCCCACGACGATTTTGTCCTTGTCGTCGATCACATCGTCATCGCAATTATTCTTGTATTTGAGATAGCCCGGGCGGAGCTTCGTGCGGTCGCCGTAAACGACCGCCGCATTGTCGATCTCCTCCTGCGACTGGTAATAACCGTCGGCCTCATAGACATAGAACGAGCGGATGGGATACCCCTCCCGGGTGATGAGCGTATTGCTGTTGGCCAGAATCTGCCCGCCGTCGAGCGATTTCACGCGGTTGCGGACGAAACTTACCGAACCGTTCACACCGTAAGAAAAGTTCTTGATCTGATCGCGCCATGCACCCGAAAGTTCGAAACCCTTATTGAGTACCGTCCCGACATTGCTTTTGGGACCGTTGAGACCGCCGACGTGCGAAGGGATCGTGCGGGTCATGATAATATCGAAGGTCTCCTTGTGGAAATAGTCCGCATCGAAGGTCAGACGGCTGTTGAAGGCCGCAAAGTCCACACCGACATTGTACGAACGGGTCTTTTCCCAGCCCAGCATACGGTCGGTAAGCTGCGTCACCGCAAATCCGGCTGCGGGCGTACCTCCAAACGAATAGTTCTGGTCAATGGCATCGTAAGTCATCTGGTAACTGTACGGGCTCACGGACTCACTGCCCATTACGCCGTAGGACGCACGGATCTTGAGCAGATCGATCTGTTTCACATCGAAGAATTTTTCCCGGCTGAGGTTCCACGCCACCATGACCGAAGGAAACATGTGCCAGCGGTTGTCGCGCGAAAGGTTGCTCGAACCGTCATAGCGCAGCGTACCCTCGATCATGTAACGGTCGTCATAGGTATAGGCCAAACGTCCGTAAACCGAGATCATGCGCTTTTTCCAAGAACTGCCGGTAGCTTGGGCATTGGTCTGGTTCGTGAGCGCCTCGAATTCGGTCAGCGTATTGTCGTTGAACCCATAGTTATAGGCTTGGAAATTCCGGCTGTCATTGTGCTGCCAATCCTGTCCCACCATGACATGGATGTTGTGGCGGTCGTAGTCGTTCTCCCAGACAAGGCGGTGAGAAACGGAGTACTGCGCCGCGACGGCATCCCAGTCTTTCACACGCGGGGCACTCGTATTGAACTTCTTCGTATCGCCGGTCTTGGGATTGACCGTATACATCTGCGGAACAAAGTTCTTGCTGTAATGGTCGATCTTGCGGAATCCGACCGTGGCATAATATTTCAGGTGCGGGGCCAGCCGCAAATCGGCATTGATCGTGGAGAGCAGCTCTTGGTAATTCCGATAGACAAAGCCCTGCTCGACCTGCATGCGCGGATTCTCGATGTTGTTACGCCCCGGAGTGAAGAGCCACGTCGAACCGTAAACCCCGTTACGGTGGTAGTCCGAAAAGATCGGCAGCCCCCGCATGATAGTCTTCAGTACGGTTCCCGTCGAATAGCCCACTTCGTTGAAAGTCCGCAGGTTCCCCTGAAACGTTCCGCTGATGTTGAGTGCGTCGCTCACACGCGCGTTGAGCTTCAAATCGAAGGCATAACGCTGGGCGTCGTCGTTATCGATGAAAACACCCTTCTGGTCGGTATAACCGAAGCCCATCGAATAGGTTACGGCATCGGTGCCGCCCGACAGACGCACGCTGTGCTGCTGTACATAACCGTCCTCGAGACAGATATCGAACCAGTCCGATGCGGGATAGACCGACCGGTCGGTCTTCATGCCCTCCATATACTCGAGTATCTGGTCATTGTTGTACGACACGGCGCCGGGACTGATGCCGGAATTGGTTTCGGCCAGATTGCGCAGCCGCATATAGAGTATCGGATCGGTAACCACATCCGGAAGATAGGTGGCCCGCTGCACACCGTATTTACCTTTGTACTCGATGCGGGGACGCCCTTTGGTCCCCTTCTTCGAGGTCACGAGAATCACGCCGTTGGCCGCTTTCAGTCCGTAAATGGCAGCCGATACATCTTTCAGCACCGAAATCGACTCGATCGTGGAAGGATCGATTTCCGAGAAGTCATATTCCACGCCATCCAGCAGCACCAGCGGTGCGCCTCCTGTCGAGTTCAGCGAGTTGACGCCGCGGATCGAGATCGTAGCATTGTCACGGCCGGGCTGCGAACCTCCTTGGTTGACCCAGATACCCGGCGTGTTATAGAGCATCTGCGTAGAATTGGTGATGGGCTGGTTCTCTTTGCGCTTGATATCCACGGAGGCCACCGACCCGGTAAGGGAGAGCTTTTTCACAGTCCGGTAACCCACGACAACCAGTTCTTCCAGTTCGGTGGACTGGTCTTGCAACACCACGTCGATCTGCGAACGGTTATTGACCGCTTCCGTGACACTCTCGTAACCGATATAACGGAACGTAAGCGTCGCATCGGGAGCGACCAGCAGCGAATAGGAGCCGTCGGAACCAGTAGCCGTACCGTCCGTACCGCTCACAATGACGGTAACGCCAACAAGCGGCTGTCCCTGTCCGTCACGGACGGTGCCCGTCACCCGGTATTTCTTGGGAGCCGAAGAAGATCCGGCTCCGGGATCGGACTTGCGGCTCAGAAAGATCCGGTTGGTACCCTGCATCCGGTACTCGATACCGGTACCGGATAGAATTCGGCCGAGAACGTCCTTGACGTCTCCTTCGAGTCGTCCGGCAGCATTCGAGCGCGTTTTGACCAGTTCGAGCGCATAGGAGAATTCAATACCGGTCTGTTTGGATATTTGCGGCAGAATATCGGCAAGCGTCTGTTTTTCAGCCGTGACATTCACGATAACCCGCTGGGCCGACGCCGGGAGGATTACAGCAAGGAGCAATGCCGCTGCCAGCAGTATCCGCAGTTTCCCGACACCGTTTCGAACAGGCAATAACATACCTGCCGCGCCCTTGCGGGCGACGTTCGGAATAGAGTTCATATAATGTGATTTTAAAGTTTAAGATTGGATTTCAGATGAGACGGTGCGGGATTTCCCCCGCAGTAGATGTCAGGCAGTCGTCATAGGCATTTCCTTTTTTGGATTCTTCAGAATTATAATAGTCGCGCGAATTATTCGGATTAGCGTTTGCGTTTGATCAGGACATGCCGGTCCTGAAGGGTGTATTCGATCGGTACGATCAGGTTCAGTATCTCGAGCATCTGTCCGAGCGCCTCGTTATTGCCCACGACCAGACGGTAGGCCGTATCGTCGAACGACGCGGGATCATAGATGACCGAAACGTCATAGCGTTCTTCAATCAGACTGACAATCTCGGCAAAAGAGATACATTCGTAGACCTTGTGGTTGTAGTGCCATGCCGTATATTTTCCCGTCTGCACCTCGTTTACCGAGAGCAGTTGCCGGCTCCGGGCATCCACGACGGCCTGTTGTCCCGGGCGGAGCGCGGCCAGTTCTTCACCCGAAGGGCTTTCGAGCGCGATACGCCCCTTTTCAAGCGTCGCTTCGACTTGTTCGCCGGCCTTGACATTGAACGAGGTACCCAGCACCCGGATATGCACCCCCGGGGTCTCGACCACAAAGGGGTGGACCGGATCGGATTTGACATCGAAAAAAGCCTCCCCGGAGAGTTTCACCCGGCGGCGGCGCGAGTCGAAATCCTCACGGAACGAGAGTTCTCCGCCTTGGTTCAGATAAACCCGGGTGCCGTCGTCCAACACAAAATCCAGCACCTCGCCCGGAACCGTATTCGCGATCGTGTGCCATTCGAAACGTTCCCGGTACTTGTCTACCCCGATCCCGGTCAGTATCGCCCCGAAAAGCAGCGCCGCAGCGACCGCCGTGCGGGCCAGATATTGCAGCCGCCTGATACGCCGGCGCTGGTCCAACTGCTGATTTATCTTGCGGACTGCCCCTTCGACCTCGGGAGCCGAGGCATGTTTATAGGTGTTTTTCAGGACCCATAGCTGTTTGACACGAAAGAACTCGGCCCGATTCTCTTCGTTCTGTGCGATCCACTCTTCGACCATGCTGCGCGTTTGCGCATCACAGCGACGGTCGAGATAATCGACGATTTTCTGCGGATTGATCGATTGCATCATTGTCGTTTTACTGAATAAACAATCCAGAACCGGAATTTACGCAGCCGATTCTGGATTTATTGAAATTTATTTGAGAAAACTCAGATCATGGAGATTGCAGCCAACATCAATGCGAACAACTCTTCGGTGGAAATCCGGTTCCGCAAGAACTTCAGCGCCAGATAAAGGTGTCCCTCGACCGTGCGACGCGGCATCCCGAGCAATTCGGCAATCTCTGCGTTCGACATGTCATGCAAGAACGAGAGCCGGAAGACCTCCCGCCGCTTGTCCGGCAGCTCCTCGATAATGCCGAGGACCCGTTCGAGCAACTCCTTATTGCAAAGCGTACGGACAATGTCATCGTTATTGGCCCGAAGCCATTCGGCCTCATTCTGCAACAGCGCATCAAGCGACCCTCCTCCCGAAAGATTTTTACTGCGTTTCAGGCTGTTCAGCATCCGGGAATGACAGGCTCGGAAAAGATAGGTTTGGATTCCGGAGACGAAAGTCAGTCGGGAGCGATGTTCCCAGACGTAGAGAAAGACATCCTGTACGACGTCGCGGGCTGTTTCGTCATCGAGCAGAATGCAGGCATACCCCATCAGCCGGGGATAATACTCCTGTATCAGGCTATCGAAAAGTTCCCGGTCTCCGGGCCCCAAAGTATATATCTCTTTTGCGTCCATCGTAACAATAAAGCGAGGTTAAAGATATGAAAAAATTAGAACTTTGATTATTGTCTGAAAATGGAATTCTTATTTTAGCATGTCATATTTCAAATGACATGCGCATAAGTTCATGATTTTACCATTCCAAAGTTGCTCAGACACAATTTCTATCCGGTAAATTAAGTTCCGTGATAAGTTTGTCTTTTTACAATAGAATCTGATTTTGCTCCTGAGCAGATGTCGGGCTCGCAATCGTCGCCCCGATCGACCTTTCGGAGACCGGTCCAGTCAGGCTTATGACTTGTCGTGGGGTTTTCGGCGGCACCCCGATGTACAATTCTTCGTCAAAACACGGCGGTCAGATATCGACGCTTAGGGGCCCCGGGCCGTTTTTTTATCGCCGTTTCCTTAGAGGGCGCGAATCCCTTGGTTTGCAATAAAATAATATCAATATCTTCAGATCCTTTTCCGGAGCTGTCCAAAAAGTTTCATCCTCCTGATTTGGTTATTTGGTTTTTAATCTTTAGTTTTAGCGAACCTTTTTAGACTACTGCTATGATCAGATTTGTGCTCGGTGTATGGCTCTCCCTGTACGCCTTTGCGGCTGCTGCCCAAACATCCCTTTCCGATTCGATTGCCTTTGCCAATGCCCGATGGGAGATTTCCGATCTCGGCGGCGGAGCCGAATGCCGCTATGCGCAAATCGACATGTTCGGATCACGGCAGAGCATCTCCGTCGTCAGCTATCCCCGCCGAAATTTCGAAACGCAGATCGTCCACCTCGACCGCCGGGCGGAGGCTACGAGCGAGCTGGGCAAGGCCGCCGGAGCCGATATCGCCGTCAACGGCAGTTACTTCAACGTCAAGACTTTCGAACCTGTGACCTTCGTACTGATCGACAAAAAAATCGTGGGCCGCACCACCCCGAACGAATTGATGCGGACCAACGGCATGCTGGCGTTCCGGGATAAAAAGGGACGCAGGATGGATATTTTTTTCTGCGACACGTCGGAATACGGCCAGGTGGCGCGCCGCTATCGTTCGGCGCTGGCCGCGGGTCCCGTGCTGATCGACGGCGGTAGGATCGTCGAATACGATTCGGACAAGAGTTTCTACACGGGGCGCCATCCCCGTACATTGATCGGGAAGCGGGCCGACGGCGAAGTGGTGATGGTCGTTATCGACGGCCGTTTCAAAGGCCGGGGAGAAGGTGCCACCATTGCCGAAACAGCCTATATAGCCCGTCAGTTGGGGCTTGTCGAGGCCCTGAATCTCGACGGCGGCGGCTCCTCGACGCTCTGGACCGCCCGGAAAGGCGTGCTCAACCATCCCTATGACAACCACCGTTTCGACCATGCCGGCGAACGGGCCGTGCCCAACTGCATCGTAGTACGCGGCAAAACCCGAAAATAGCGGCGCCGAGAAGAATGGATCTGCCGGACGATAAACAGTTGCTGAGACGTCTCAAAGAGGGAGACAAGGAGAGTTTCCGGATCATCTTCGAGCGGAACGCCCCGGTTTTCCTCGCCTTTGCGCGGCGTCTGCTGCGTGATCCCGACGTGGCCGAGGATATCGTGCAGAATGTCTTCATGCGGCTGTGGATAGCCCGTGAGCGCGTCGATGAGGAGCGTAATCTGCGCAACTACCTGATGGTCTCCGTCCGCAACGAAATATACGGCCACCTGCGCATGGCTTTCAACGCCCGCCGCGAACCGGATTCCGCCCGCGTCGCCGAGGTGGAAGACTCCGCCCCGGGGCTCGAGAACGAACTCTCGGCCCGGGAACTGGAACGAATCGTCGAAAAGATCGTGGAGAGGATGCCCTCCCGCCGCCGTGAAATCTTCACCCTGAGCCGCCGTCAGCACCTTTCCAACGCCGAGATCGCCCGGCAGTTGGGACTTTCGGTACGCACCGTCGAAAAACATATCGAATTGGCTCTCGCTGAAATACGGAGGTTGCTTCATGTATCCGTTTTACTGCTCGTTACAACGATCTGGTAATCTGAGCCAACCGCCACTCCTCATTTTTCCGGCCGAATTTTTCCGACCGGATTTTTTCTTTTTTTCGGCCGCCGTTGCGTAGTCCGGCTTTCTGATGCATACTATCTATAGACCCCCGATAAAAACCGAGTTATGAAAACCCAGAAACAGATAGAAGAACAATTGCTGCGCTATATGCAGGGAAAAGGCACCGCCGAGGAGCGTGGTGACACCGAAAGCTGGCTGCGGGAGCATGTCGCCGAACCGGAATACGACGCCATGTTCCGCCGGCTGCTCGACGCCACGCCTGCCGAACCCGACGCACCGGCTTTGCAGCGCATCCGCCGGCGTCTCGAAATGCTGCTTGCCGCAACACCCGACAAAACAGACCGTCGTCCGCGGCGTCTGCTGCGCATCGCGCGTTTCGCCGCCGCGGCCGCCCTGATTGTCGCGGCGCTGCTGCCCTATCTGCGTCCTGCGGTGCAGACCGAGTGGTTTGAAGCCTATGCCGCACTTGGGCAGACCCGGGAAATCACACTGCCCGACGGCACGCAACTGTGGCTCAATTCCGGCAGCCGGGTCTTCTATCCCGAACGTTTCGACGGCCGGGAACGCCGCATCCGTATCGACGGAGAGGTCTTCGCCGACGTCACCAAAGACCGCCGCCATCCGTTTGTCGTCTCGGCTTCGGATGTCGAGGTCCGCGTATTGGGTACGCAGTTCAGCCTGAAATCCTATGCCGAGAACCCCAATATCGAGGTGGCGCTTATCGAAGGCTCGGTGGCCATGCGTGCCGGAAGCCCCGGCAAAAGCGTGGATTACACCCTCGCGCCGGGCGACATGATCCGCTATAACCGCACGAACGGTTCGTTGGAGACCTACCGCATCGACACGGAAACCTATGGCTCGTGGCATTCGAACCGGAACCTCTGCTTCGTCAACCAGTCCTTGAGCGATATCGCCGCGGACCTCGAACGGCGTTTCAACGTGAAGATCATTATCGAGGACTCCGAACTTGCGGCGATGCAGTACTATGCCTCGTTCATCAACAACGAGAGCCTCGAGCGCATCTTGCGCGCGCTGAACAGCAACGACAACATGCGCATTTCGCGCATCAACGGCACCATCATCATCTCCCCGAACTAAACCTGTCCCGATATGAACGTATAACCCGATTGCGGCCGGCGGTCCGCAACCCGCCATCAACCCATTACAAACCTTATTTACAACCTGATGAAAAACTTCTACACCCTTTCCATGTTGAAAAGGTCCATACTGCGGTTCTGTATGCTGGGAGCGGCGCTCGTGTGGGTCGCAGGGGCTTCGGCGCAGCCGATCAGCCTCACGATGCGCGACGCGACGATCCGGCAGGTGATCGAAAAACTACAGAAAGAGTACGGCTACTCCTTTTCGATCCGCACGAGCGAAGTGGACGTAAACAAGAGAATCTCCGTCACGGTGAAGGACGCCGACATTCGCAAGGTTCTCGAAACCGTCTTCGCCGGAGAGAAGGTGGCTTTCACCATCGACGGCAAACTCATTTCCATAACCAAGGACGTCAGAGAGACCAAAGCGGCTCCGGGCAAACCTGTCACGGTCAGCGGTGTGGTCTTCGACGAACAGGGACTGCCGGTCGTCGGCGCCGCGGTGATCGTCAAAGGTACCACACAGGGCACCTCTTCAGGGGTCGACGGCGCATTCCGGCTCCAGACCTCGCAGTCCGATCCCGTATTGCAGATCTCGTTCATGGGCATGAAGACCAAGGAGGTCGCCGTTACCGACGCCGCAACGGAACTGCGCGTCGTGCTGGTTGCCGACAGCGGTGTGATCGACGATGTCGTCGTCGTGGGTTACGGTACCCAGCGCCGCTCGATGGTCACCAATGCCATCAGTCAGTTCAAACCCGACGAGAACAACATGCGCTCGGCGCTGAGTCCCTCGGAACTGCTTCAGGGGCGTGTGGCCGGTGTTGCGGTCTCGACTTCGTCGGGTAACCTCGGCACGGCGGAGCGCATCAGCATCCGCGGTTCGAGTTCGCTGAGCGCCAGCAACGAACCGCTCTATGTCATCGACGGCATCCCGCTCAACAACGAGGCCGGATCGCTGTACAGTTTCGGCGAGGATCTCAGTTCGCTCTCGGTGCTGAACCTCACGGATATCGAGTCGATCGAAATTCTCAAGGACGCTGCTTCGGCAGCCATCTACGGCTCGCGGGCCACCAACGGCGTGATCCTCATCACCACCAAACGGGGGCGTGAGGGACATTCGGAAGTGAAGGTCAATTACAGCTACGGCATTTCGCAGTTCCCCAACCAGAACCGCATCAAGTATGCCGATTCCCGGACGTGGGTGAATATCTACAACGAGGCCATCGACAACTACAACCGTCAGAACGGCTACTCATCCGCCGACGCGAACTGGGTGGCCCATATCCGCAATCCCTTCGACGGGCTTCCCGACACCGACTGGCTCGATGTCATCACCCGGCTGGGCATGGCCCACAACGCCGATGTGTCGTTCTCGGGAGGCACGCAGAAGACCAAACTCTATATCGGGGCCAGCTACGGTTATCAGGAGGGCCTCATCAAGACCAACGACATTACGAAGGTCAACCTCAAGGCCAACATTTCGCACGCGGTCACCAAATGGCTCGAGGTCGGTGCCAACATGAGCGGCAACTACTTGCAGAACAACCGTGTGCCGGGAGCTTCGCTGGGCTCGACGATCTTGGCCCGCGCCGTCGAACAGCGGCCCTTCGACCGTCCCTACAAACCCAACGGCGACTATTATCTGGGTGGTACCGACGAGCTTTCGCGCCACAATCCGGTGCAGATCCTCGCCGAAGAGACCTCCTATGTCAACAACTACCGTTTTCTGGGAGCCTTCTATGCGCAGGCGGCGATCACCGACAAACTGAAGATCAAGGCCTCGTTCAACACCGATGCGGGTTATACGCTCGACTACCTTTACTACAACTCCAACCACCCCTACAAGGAGGACAACGGCCGTATCATCGAGAAGAACCGTTTCATCATGACCAATCTCGTGGAGACCTTCGCCACCTATGACAATACATGGGGCGATTTCACGTTCGGGGCCATGGCCGGACATTCGTTCCAGAAGACTTCGATGCGTTCGAACAGTATCGACGCCCAGAATTTTCCCTCGCCGTCGTTCGACGTGGTGGGCGTGGCGGCCAACATTGCGGGTGTCTCGGGCGGACTGGCCGAGTATGCCATGGAGTCCTATTTCGGACGCGTGAGCCTTTCGTACAAAGACCGTTATGTGATCAACGCCACGCTGCGTACCGACGGGTCGAGCCGTTTCGCTCCCGACTGCCGCTGGGGATATTTCCCCTCGGTGTCGGTGGGGTGGAATGTCTCGAAGGAGGCTTTCTGGAACAGTCCCGAAACCGAACTGAAGCTGCGTGCCAGCTACGGCAAAACAGGTAATCAGGACGGTATCAGCAACTATGGCTGGCAGCCGCTCATCAGCGGCGGAGCCAACTACGGCGGGCAGAGCGGCATCGCCGTCAGTTCGAAAGGCAACGCCAACCTCACATGGGAGACGGCCGACCAGTACGACGTGGGCTTCGACCTCTCGCTGCTGGGCGGCAAGATCAACATGATGTTCGACACCTACCTCAAAAACACCAACAACCTGCTCTACCTCAAACCCGTACATTCGACCACGGGACAGACCTCGATGCTGAGCAATATCGGTTCGATGCGCAATTACGGTATCGAGTTCACGCTCAACACCCATGTGAACCTCGGCCCCGTGCACTGGACCTCGTCGCTGAATATTTCGCACAACAAGAACAAGCTCACCAAGCTGCTCGGCGACGACACGATCTCGATCGGGTCGAACCATGCTTTACAGGTCGGCAAGGAGATCGGTTCGTTCTACCTGCTGCGTTTCGACGGCATCTACCAGTACGACGGCGAGGTTTCCGCCCCGGAGTACGACATGGGTGTGCGTGCCGGCGACGCGAAGTATTACGACAGGGACGGCAACGGCACGATCAACGATACCGACCGTATCGTCGTCGGTTCGCCCAATCCCGATTTTTCGGGCGGGTGGAACAACTCGTTTACCTACAAGGGATTAAACCTGAGCGTCTTCTTCACTTACAGCTACGGCGCCGACGTCTATGCCCAGTGGATGACCGGTCCGACGCGTCTGGGCAACTATCAGGGCATCCTGCAGGAGTGGGCCGACAATCGCTGGACGGGACCCGGTTCGACCAACAAATATCCGCGGGCCGTCTACTCCTACCATGGTAACAACAACCGCAGTTCGACCTATTACCTGAAGGACGCCTCGTTCATCAAGCTCAAGTCGGTGATGCTCTCCTATACGCTGCCGACGCGCTGGGCTCAGGCGATGCGCATGAAGAGCGTCCGTGTCTACGTTCAGGGCGAAAACCTCGCTCTGATCAGCAAATATCCGGGCTGGGACCCCGAAATCTCGACGAGCCTCGATCCCTGCTTTATCGGCATCGACAATTACGGCGTTCCTGCGCCCCGCATCTTCAAGGCGGGCATAAACATCACTTTCTAAAACGCACGGACCATGAACAGAAATTTCAAACTATTTGCAATAGCGGTTGCTGCCGGCCTGCTGGCGGCAGGCACGGGCTGTCAGCATATGCTCGACCTCGAACCCCATTCGGCCGTATCGCCCGGATCGGTCAACTCGAAGGACATCGAAGCGCTCAGGGCGGGTATGTATTCCAAGGTTCAGGAACTTCCCCAGCGCGAATCCTATATCATGTTCGACCTCTTCGGCGGCAATCTCACCACCAAATCGAGCGTCAACTCGCTCGATCTGATCAACTCGCTGTCGAGTGCCTTGAATAGCGTCGTCGAAGCGCAGTGGCAGGGATATTACCAAGCGTTGATGCAGGTCAACAACGTCTATACGATCGCCCAGTCGCTGCCTGCGGGATCGCAGCGCGATCTGGTGATGGGCGAATGCCGTTATTTCCGCGCCTATCTCCACCTCTGTCTGGTGACACGCTTCGGCGATGTGCCGCTCATGCGCGAGAACACCGATGCGCTGGTGTCGCGCACTCCGGCTGCCGAGGTATGGGAGTTCATTGACGAGGAACTGCGGCTGGCCGTCGGGAATCTGGGCGCCCCGTCGGCGGGTTACTACTACCTTTCCGCCGACGCCGCGAAGGCGCTCAAGGCCCGCGTGGCACTCTATCGGGGCCACAAGACCGAGGCTTGCGAACTGGCCGAAAGCCTGATCGCCGATGCCCGTTACGATCTGGATGACTTCGACAAGATCTTCCGCGCCAAGAGCAACAAGGAGCTGATCTTCGCCTTCTCGTGCCTGACGAGCGACAATTCGAAGATATCCGTCAGCACCCTGTTCTACTCCTACAACCACCCCAATTCGGGCAGCTATGTCTACCGCCCGGCCGGGGAAGTGATGACGCTCTACGACGAGGGGGACCTGCGCAGGGATATCTCGATCACCACGCTCGACAACCTCGACTTCATCAACAAGTATCCCAGCGGTCAGACCGGGACCGACCCGATGGTCATTTCGCGTCTGGCCGAGATGTATCTCATCAGCGCCGAGGCACAGGGTGTCGAGAAGGGGCTTCCGCGTCTGAACGAACTGCGCAACCGCCGCGGGCTGGCGAATATTTATCCTTCGTCCGAGGCGAAGTTCATCGACGCGCTGCTCGAGGAACGCCGCCGCGAACTGCTGTGCGAGAACCACCGCTGGTATGACCTCGTGCGACTGGGTAAAGCCGTCGAGGTGTTGGGTATCCAGCCCTACCAGACGTTGATGCCCGTTCCAGCCAGCGAACGCGCCGCCAACAAGAACCTGACGCAGAACGACGGTTATTGATCCAATCCTAAAATTGCCGATTTATGAAAATCAACCAATATATCACCTGTTTCGTCCTGTCGGCGCTCCTGACGACCGCTTGCGGCGACGATACGTTCGAACGGCCCGGCTACTATGACCGCACGGCCTCGACACGCCTCGGACAGCAGCTTGTCGACGGCTCGGACGACTGCATCGGGCATGTCAAGAGCGATTCCGAGACGCGCCCCGTTCAGGGCGTGAGCCTGCTGCGCATGGGTTACCTCAACACCCGGGGACAGGCCATGCAGTTGTTTCTCTATAAAGTGAGTCTGGGCGACATTTCCATCCGTGTAACCCTTCCCGGCGACCGATATGAACCCGGCGCGCTCGGAACGCTGACCGAACAGGCGGCGGCGCTCGAGGACAAGAGCGTCTACACTGTCTGGGGCGCAGTCAGCGGCGGCGCTTTCGGATCGAACGGCCAGCCGGCGGGCATCCTCTGCCACGAGGGTGCGGTACTCAAGGAGACGGCGGATGCCGTGTCCGAAGGGTTCTTTGCCATCCTCGATGACGGGCAGGCCGTCTGTCTGGCCTCGGCAGACTTCGCTTCGGTGAAACACCGTATTCTGGAGGCCGTCGGCGGCGAGAGCCGGCTGCTCGAGAACGGGTACCGGCTGCCTCAAAGTTCCTCGACGGCCACGGCTCGCACGGCCGTGGGGGTTTCGGAAGACGGAGGCGAGGTCTACCTGCTCACGGTCGACGGCAGCGACTTCTACTATTCGAACGGCATCAACTGCGACGACATGGCCGCACTGATGAAGGGCTGCGGGGCTCACAATGCCCTGACGCTCAACAGCGGTCAGACAGTCACGGCTGTTTGGCGCAACGAGCGGCTGAGTACGCTGTTTGACTTATTGAACAAACCTGCGAACAAAGGCATCGAAGCCCCGATCGCCAACGGATTGGCTATCGTCGAACGCTAAAACCCGAAGCAACCATGAAAAACATACGCATCTTATTTCATACGGCGCTCCTTGCCGCAACTGCGGCCTTCACGGCGTGTCTCGACACGACGGACAATTCGGGATTCGATCCCGAAACGCCTGAAATCGAATTTGAGCAGCCGACGCTCACCGTTGAAAAAACCGGCGGAGACCAGCAGATCGACCTCATTTCAAATCTTCCGTGGCGGCTGAAGAGCGACGTCTCGTGGGTCGTGCTCACCACGGTCAACGGACAAGGCAGCGGGACGGTGAAATTCAACGTCCTGCGCAACCGCACGCGCGACGAACGCCACGGCACGATCACGGCTTACATTACCGACGACTGCACCTCGACGCTCACGCTGACCCAGCTTCCGGCCGAGGCTTCGGAGAATTTCACCTATTATGTCAAGACCGACGGCGACGCCCTCGCTTCGGGACTTTCGTGGGAGGAGGCGACGACGCTGCCCACGGCTTTGGAAAATGCCGGCGACGGCGATGTCATTTGTCTCGCAGCCGGGACCTACACCCCCGTGGCGCTGCTCACGGGCGGCGAGGCCGAAGAGGAGAAGACCTTCGAGATTCACAGCAACTTCACCCTCGAGGGCGGTTATCCGGCCGATGCCGCAACGGGGGCCGTGGCCGATCCTGCGGCTAACGAAACCGTGCTGAGCGGCAACCTCGGCGCAACGTCGGCTTACCATGTGGTGACTGTCACGGCGTCGAAATCGACACTTCACACCGCCGTGCTGAAAAACCTCACCATCTCGGACGGCGTGGGCTACAAGACCAACGAGGAACTGCGGCGCATCGTGGGCGGTGCGGTGATCGACGCTGCGCTGGGCGGCGGCTTGTTTGTCGGAGTTTCGAACCTCAGTGTCGTCAACTGCCGCATCGCCGACAACGAAGCCTGCCATTCGGGAGGCGTACACGTCTATGCGGGGGCCGAGGTCAGCTTCGAAGAGTGTACCATCGCCAACAACACGGCTTCGAACAACGGCGGTGGCATCTGGAATCAGGGAGCCGTGGTTTACATGAACAACTGTACGATCTCGGGCAATGTCAGCGGGCAGCAGGCGGCCGGATTCTACTCGATCGATTCGGGTGGTGCCCGAAGTATCAGCCGTATCAGCAACACGACCATTTCGGACAACGACAACACCCGTTCGAATACGAAACGTTCGGGCGGCGGCGCCTACATCCGCGCCGGCTCCGACGCCGTGTTTACCAACTGCACCTTCACGGGCAACAAGGCCGGTTACGGCGGCGCCATAGCGGGTCACGGCACCGGAGCGCTTCCGGCCACGGCACTCTGCATCAGTTGTACCTTCACGAACAACTCGGCCAACGACGGCGGAGGCGCCCTGTTCGCCTACAACAACTACGCGGATGTCGTGGCCCGCAACTCGATCGTCTCGGGCAACAGCGGCCCGGCTGACAGCGGCGACATGGGCGTGTTGGCGGGTGTCGATGCTTCGCATGTGCGGGCTTTCACGTCGGTTGCCGGCGGTCAGTTGTTGGACAATGCCGGCGGAGCGGTCGGCGGCTGGACTTTCAGCGCCTCGACGATGCTCGGCGAGTTCGGATTCCATGCCGGAGGCACGACGCGCACCTATCCGCTCGTGACGTCTGTAGACAACCCCGCCGTCGGACAAGGTCTGACCGTAGACGAACTGAAGGCACTTGCCGCCTCGTGTACCCCGGCCGTTGGCGAGACGATCGTTGCCGCAGACCAAAACGGCACTCCGCGCGGCGGCCGCTCGATCGGAGCCGTCACAGCACAGTAAAACCCGAAAATAAACCCAAAATATCCAGAACATGAAAACTTCGAAACGTTACCTGCTTCCGCTTACGGCCCTGCTCGCTCTGGCAGGCTGTTCGGACGACGATACGACGGCCGGCAGCGGCAGCAACGGATTCCGCATCTTGGCGTCCATCGACGGCACGTCGGGACTGACCGACTGGCAGCCCGGCGACCAGATCAAGGTGGTCAGCGGCGACGAACTCTATACGTTCGTCACCGAAACGGGAGGTGCGGCGGCCGAATTCACCGACCGCGACAACCTGCTGTCGGCGGACCTCGCGGCCAGCGGGCCCGTAAGCGCCTATCACGAGTGTACCTCGATGTACGGGACTTTCCGTATTCAGACCGAGCAGACGGTCAACGACGGTGTCAACACGGCCCGCGTCCCGATGTTCGCCTATACGATGAACACCCCCGAACAGAACCGGATGCAGCTTGCGTTCCAGCCGCTGGCGTCGGTGCTGGAACTGACCGTCGAACCTTACGACATCACCGTCAGCCAGCTCACGATCGCTCCGGCCGAGGAGGCTACGGTCAGCGGCGGCGCCATGGCCGGCGGATTCACCGTCAACGCCGCACAGAGCACCGTGGCGATCAACAACGGCATCAACTCGCTCGTGCTGCGCTTCAACGGAGGGCTAAACCTCTCCGAAGGGGCCACGCTGCGCATTCCGATCGGCTGGTTCGCCGTCGAGGGCGGATTGACGTTCACGTTCCGTTACGGCACGAAGGACTACACTTCGACCATCTGGGCCGACGACGGCGTTGTCCGCACTTTCACCGACAACAACGGCTTCAAGCAGGCACGCCTGATGCGCGAGACCTTCGAATTCGACGCCAACTCTTTCCCGCGGGCCTATTATGTGAAGACCGGCGGTACGGCCGCCGGCAAGGGACTTTCGTGGGATGCCCCGACGACGCTCGCCTCGGCTCTGCGCAACGCCATGTCGGGTTCGACGATCCACATTGCCGCCGGGACCTATTCGCCCGAAGACATCCTTACGGGAGCTGGGGAAACGGAGGGCGGCCGAACTTTCGAAATCGCCCGGAACGTCACCCTTATCGGCGGTTATCCGGCTGATGCCGCGGAGGGCGCGGCTGCGGACCCTGCTGCCAATGCCACGATCCTCGACGGCGGCGGCAAGAGCTTCCATACGGTGGTCGTATCGGCCCCGCAGGTCGCCGGCGAAAAAGTCGTGATGCGCGGCCTGACCATTCGCGGCGGCAGGAACACCGCAGCGGACGAGGGCACGGTAGAGATCAACGGCGTGAACCTCGCCGACAACTATGCAGCCGGCGTGGCCGTGGTGGGAGCTCGGGCCGAGCTGATCGGCTGTACGATCACGGAGAACGAGGGTAACAGTGCCGCAGGCCTCTTTGCCATCCGCTCCGAACTGACAGTCGCCGACAGCCGGATCGTCGGCAACACGGCCGCAGCCAACGGCAGCGGCGCATGGATCACCACGGGTACCGACCTCACGATGTCGGGAACCACGATCGGAAACAACCGGACCACGGGTTCGTCGGCCGTCGCTGCGGGACTCTACCTCTATGCTCCGGCAGGTGCGTCGCTCGACGCCGAACTCTCCGGGTGTGACATCACCGGGAACGCCACCGCGGGCGGAGCGGCCGGAGGCATGTACATCCGCGACGACAGCGGCGATCAGTCGCTCAAAGCCGCTTTCTCGGATTGCCGGATCACCGGTAACAAGGGTGCGATGGGAGCTGCTTTCCAAATGCTCAACGCCCGTGCTACTTTCTCGGGATGCCGGATCTCCGACAACGAGGCCAGCGGCAACGGTCTGGTCTACATCACCACTACCGGTTCGGCGAATGCCGACGCTCTGTTCGACAAATGCACCGTCAGCGACAACACGACGACGGGATCGGCCGTGGCTTCGGGACTTTACATCTACAACAACGGCGGCGCGATCGATGTCGTCGTCACCAACTCGACCTTCTCGGGCAATGCCACGGCAGGGCGCGGCGGAGCGATCTATGCCCGGAACAATCAGTCCGGCGATGTGAATGTGACGTGCGCGAATTCGACCTTTGCCGCCAACCGGAGCGGCAGCTACGGCGGTGCGATCGCCCTGTACGGCGCAGCGGCCAAGAAGGTCAACGTTTCGCTCGTCAGTTGCACGCTGACCGGCAACGACGACACGCACGCTACGGCGCTCGGCGGAGGCGTGGGCTTGGAGACCGCAGGGCTCTCGCTGACGACGGCGAACAGCATCATCTCGGGCAACACGGCGAACGCCGCCGTCAGCGACGTCTTTGTGAAGTCAGGGATTACGGCAGCCGTGAAACATCAGAATTCGATTGTTGGGGATAAATTTTACGACGCTTCGGGAGCCGAACAGTCCACCTCGCCTGTTTTCACGGCTTCGACGATGCTGGCAGAACTGGCCGACAACGGCGGTGCGACGAAGACCTGCAAGCTGATCGGAAATGCCTCGACCAACTTCGCTTTCGGCAACGGCATGACCGTCGCGGCACTCAAGGCGCTGGCTTCGGACGACATTTCGGCCGATGTGCTGGGTTCGGACCAGACCGGTGCTGTCCGCAGCGACACGGACCGCATGATCGGCGCCTGCGTAAAGAAGTAACTTAGACGATTCACGCTATGAAAAACCTCATCAGATACATTGCATCGCTCGTCCTCGTCTTGGGCGCGGCAGGCTTCACGGCCTGCTCGTCCGACGACGGCGACGATACTCACTATGCCGTCTCGTTTGACCGGAATCCCGTCATGGCGGGCTCCGGCGCGGGAACCTACTCTGTTCGGATCGAGTCCACACACGCATGGAACGCCGCTCCCGTCGATGGGTGGATCACCGGCGTCACGGCTTCGGGCGAGCCCGGTGCGACCCTCTCGTTCGGGGTCGAAGCCAATGACGGAGAATCGTTTCGTGACGGTGCCATCCGTCTGACGGTTCCGGGAACGTCGTATGCCAAGTTGCTGACCGTGCGCCAGATGGGACACGGCGGCGGACTGACCATCGACCCCAATCCCGTCGTATTTACCACCGAGGGTGGTACGCAGGAGGTCGTCGTCTACGCGGCGAACGGCTGGAAGATCGACGCCGTTTCCGACGAATGGATCACGGCCGTGCGCAAGAACAATTCGGCACTCACCGTCACCGTTTCACCCAATTACTCGGGCGGACAGCTCTCCGGGTCGGTCACGCTGAAAGACGGCGAGGACAAGGAGACCTACACGCTGCCCGTCACGCAGGAGTTCGACGGTTCGCTGTTTCTCGGGGCTTCGACGCCGATGGGACGCCGTTTCGCCTACAACGCCGACGGGCTGGTCGGCTCGATTCTTTCGGACGAACAATATGCGCTCGACGACCGTGTGCAGGCACTCGAAATTGCTTACATGGGCACTGCGACGGGCGTCATGGCCCCCTGTCGGCTCTTTGTCTTCGATGTGACGCTGGATGACGGCATATCGATTTTCGCCACGGCGGCCGATGACGACGATGCGAGCATCAAAAAGACCGATGCCGAATTAACCCGGAAGCAGATTGTCCGCGAGCAGCTTGCCGCCATGCAGGCCGAGCGCCCGGAGGTGACCGTGCTGGGCGGCGTCAACGGCGATTTCTTTTATGGCGGCATTACCGTCGATGCCCGTAACAACCTGCTGCACGGCGTCATGTACCGTCGCGGCGTCTGCCTCAAGGAGACCTTCGACGGCGGAGCGGCCTGCACCGTCTTTGCCCTGCTCAAGGACGGTACGGCACGCTGTCTGACGCAGGCGCAGTATGCTGCGCTGGACAAAACGACCATCCGGGATGCTGTCGGCGGCCGTCAGCAGTTGCTCGCCAACGGTGAAGCGGTCTCGACGGACACCACGCTCGAGCCGCGTACCGCCGTGGGCGTCTCGCGCGACGGGAAGCGCGTGACGATTCTCGTAATCGACGGACGCCGCGACAGCTACTCCGTCGGCGCTTCTTATGCGATTATGTCCAAAATGTTCCGGGCCTTCGACATCTGGGAGGCTATCAATCTCGACGGCGGCGGATCGTCGACTTTCGCCGTCCGCAAGTCGGAAACGTTCGAGACCCGCAACCGTCCGACCGACACGGCGGGTGACCGCGAGGTGGTGAACGGGCTTGCAATCGTCAAATCCAAAAACTAACGGTCAAAATGAAAAAAGCAATGGCATTGACTCTGTCGATCCTGCTGTGCGGAGGCGTCTCCGCACAGCCGATCGGCAAATCGATGGGACGCTGGAAGGATATAGGCGCCGCATCCATGGAGGAGAACCGCAAAGGCGGTCTGGAATACATCGAAGTCACGATCAACGATTTCTGGCGTCCGGCCAAGACGCATGAGGAGATTTACGAACGGGCCGAAAAGGCCCTTGCGGACATCAAAACCTCGGGGCTGAAGGTCTGGTCCGTCCACCTGCCCTTCTCGCGCACGCTGGACATCTCGGTACTCGACGACAAGGCCCGTGCTGAAAACGTCGCGTTCATGGCCGAGATGATCGCATTGGCAGGACGTTTCAATCCCCGTTTTCTTGTGCTGCATCCCAGTTCGGAGCCGATCGGGGACGAGGAGCGCGAACAGCGCTTGCGGAACAGCCACGCCTCGATCGGGCTGCTGGCGCCCGAGGCCCGGCGCATCGGGGCGACGCTCTGCATCGAGAACCTGCCCCGCACCTGTCTGGGCCAGACCGGCGAGGAGATGCTTCGCCTGATCGACGGTTACGACGATGTGAAGCTTTGTTTCGATACCAACCACCTGCTGTTCCAGTCCCATGCCGACTATCTGAAGGTCGTGGGCAAAGGCCGCATCGGTACGGTTCACCTTTCGGACTACGATTTCGAGAACGAGCGCCACTGGATTCCCGGTCAGGGGAAAATCGACTGGGGAGCGCTCTGGACAGGTATTCGCGAATCGGGGTACGACGGAATCATGATGTTCGAGTGTTACGGGGAGCCGGAGGAGTTGACGGCGGCCCGTGAGTTTATCCGGGAGTCTGCCGGAAAAGTCCGCCGTCATGCTGAATAAGATCCGGAATTTCTACCGCATTTCCGCTCCGGCCCCGGTTAAGGGGTCGGAGCAGGAACAGCGGACCCGCTATCGCAGGCTCTACATGCAGACATTCGTGGCTGCAACCATCGGTTACAGCCTGTACTACGTTTGCCGCACGAGCCTCAACGTAATGAAAAAACCGATCATTGACTCGGGGCTGCTGGATGCCACGCAGTTGGGAATGGTCGGTTCGGCACTGCTTTTCATGTATGCAGCCGGGAAATTCGTCAACGGCTTCATCGCCGACCATTCGAACATCAGGCGTTTCATGGCTACGGGGCTCGTCGTTTCGGCGGGGATGAACCTGCTGATGGGTTTGCTGGGATTCGCCTACTCGCTGTTTCCTACGGCGTTCGTTCTCGTGAGTTTCATGATTCTGTGGGGTATCAACGGCTGGTCGCAGTCGATGGGAGCTGCTCCGGCCATTATCTCGCTTTCGCGTTGGCTGCCGCTCTCGAAACGGGGACGTTATTACGGATTCTTTTCAGCCAGCCACAACATCGGCGAGGGTCTTTCATTCGTTTTCGTCGGATGCGTCGTTTCGCTCTTCGGCTGGCAATGGGGCTTCATCGGTTCCGCCGCAGCGGGTGCATTGGGAGTCGCCGCCATCTGCTTTTTCCTGCACGATACGCCCGAATCGAAAGGGCTGCCTCCGATCGAAACACTCGCTCACGAGGCCCGGGAGCAGGGTTCCCAACTCGCCGTATCGGAAATCCAGCGACGGGTGCTCCGCACTCCGGGCGTGTGGATTCTGGCTGCGGCCAGCGCTTTCATGTATATTTCGCGTTATGCCGTCAACGGGTGGGGCATCCTCTTCTTGCAGGAGGCCAAGGGATTTTCCGATGCCGAGGCGATCTCCGTGGTCGGAATCAATACTATTTTGGGGGTGGTCGGTACGGTCTTTTCGGGCTGGTTCGCCGAGAAACTTTTCCGGGGCAACCTCAACTATCCCGCCCTGCTGTTCGGCGTGCTGAACTCGGTGGCCCTTGCGCTGTTCCTGTTCGGCGGCGATGCATTTTGGGTCAACATGCTGAGCATGGTGCTGTTCGGTATTGCCATCGGCGTGCTGATCTGTTTCATAGGCGGCCTGATGGCCGTAAGCATCGTTCCGCGCAAAGCCACAGGAGCCGCTCTCGGGATTATGGGCATGGTTTCCTATATTGCGGCCGGTATGCAGGACGTCATCAGCGGATGGCTTATCGACAGCCATACGTCACTCGATGCTGCGGGAGCGAAGCTTTACAACTTCGGGCCGGTCGCTTGGTTCTGGTTCGGAGCTTCGGTTATTTCATTTTTGCTCCCCATCCTGAACTGGCGGCGCAAACAATTCCAGTTCTAATCCATGAGGTACTTGTTCATTTTCCTATTCGGGCTCTCGCTGAGGATCGGAGTTCAGGCACAGGGATTGCGTTATGTCGACGCCGCGGCGCTCACGATTGTTAACAAGGCCCAAGCCACGGCTAATCCCTATCATCGTATCGATACGGCGCGCTATCGGGATCTGACGGCCCCGGCCAAACGCTATTTGCTCCATAGTGCGGGCATAGCCGTCGTATTCCGCACCGACAGTCGTACGATAGCGGCCCGATGGCGGAGTTGCGAACATCGTCTTTACAATCATATGACGGGAATTGCCGCTACCGGATTGGACCTATACATCCGGCGCAGCGGAGAGTGGGTTCCGGCCGGGTTCGCCTGCAATCGACCCGCAGAAGCGGTGCATCAGGCCGTTATCGTTGAAAAAATGGATTCCGCGGAGAAGGAGTGCCTGCTTTACCTGCCAGTGATGGATCAGATTGTCTCGCTTGAAATCGGGGTTGATCCCGGGGCTCGTATCGCGGCCGCAGACAACCCGTTCCGACACCGTATCGTAGTGCTCGGATCGAGTATCACTCACGGGATTGCGGCAAGCCGGGCCGGTATGGCTTATCCCGCGCAGTTGGAGCGCCGCACAGGACTCGAATTTATTAACCTCGGTATCAGCGGCAACTGTAAACTCGATGCCTCGCAGGCCCGGATGATTGCTCAAATATCCGCAGATGCCTTTGTTTTCGACTGTTTCTCGAATCCCCTCGGACCTCTGATCGAAGAGCGTCTCGCGGAGTTCGTCGCTATCATACGGGCCGCCCATCCTTCGACACCACTCGTTTTTTTGCAGACCGTCGTTCGGAGTACGGGTAATTTCAACCTCGAACGGCGTGCGGGCGAGCTCCATAAGCGTCGGGCTGCTGCCGAAGGCATGCGCAGGCTGATCGCTGCCGGCGACAGGAATCTTTATTTTCTCGATCCGGGACTTGATCCGGGTTTTGACGCCTTGGTCGACGGATCACATCCTTCCGATCTGGGATTCAAATTGATTACCGACCGACTCGAAAAACAACTGCCGCGCATCTTTAGACGTTACGATATCCGCTGAAACAGTTGACTTTCTGCACACAAACTCCTCAATACATCGAAATGAACCGGCAGCTTTAACTTCGGTTGAAAACTGCCCGCCCGCATTTTCAGAATAAAAACACGGGCAGCAAACGGCCCGAATCACAGAGGCACAGCCGCAAAATGCGGATTTTTACGGCATTTATTTTGCCGGGCGGAATATTTTCCCTACATTTGCAGGCTTAAAAGCCCGAACGGGTGAGCGTTTTAATAACTTATAACAAAATTTTATAGCAAATGGCTGTTAAAATTCGTCTGGCACGTCATGGTAAGAAGGGTTATGCCTTCTATCACATCGTTGCCGCAGATAGCAGAGCGCCACGTGATGGTAAATTCATCGAGAAGTTGGGTACCTACAACCCCAACACGAATCCTGCTACGATTGATCTGGACTTCGTGAAAGCCCTGGATTGGTTACAGAAAGGCGCACAACCTACGGATACTTGTCGGGCTATTCTCTCGTACAAGGGCGTAATGTACAAGAAACACCTGCTTGGCGGCGTTGCCAAGGGTGCGTTCACCGAGGCCGAAGCCGAAGCCCGCTTCAACAAGTGGCTGGAAGCCAAAACCGGTAAGATCGAGGCCAAGGCCAACAAGTTGTCGACCGACGCCAAGGCGGCCGAGAAGGCTCGTCTGGCTGCCGAGGCCAAGATCAAGGAGGAACGCGCTGCCGCAATCGCCGAGAAGAAGGCTGCCGCTGAGGCCGCTGCCCGCGAGGCTGCTGCTGAAGCCGCTGCCGAGACTGCCGAGGCTCCCGCAGAGGAGGCCGCTCCGGAAGCTCCCGCCGCTGAATAAGGCGCCGCGAGTGAGGGGGGGGCCAGCAAGTGTTTCCTGCTCCGATAAAAACGGTAAACTTCCCCTTGGGACGGTTTACCGTTTTTTTTGTATTTTTACACCGTAATCCACAACCCTATTATGATCGTTCCCGCTGGCAGAATCAACAAACTTTTCGGCACCGAGGGCGGAGTGATGCTCTCGCTCTACCCCGCTTTCCCCGACGACTTCACGACCGACACCCCGCTGCGGGTCACCATCGACGCGCTGGAGGTCCCGCTCTGGTGCGAGCGGTTCGAACGCCGCGGTCAGTCGGGAGCCACCGCCGCGTTCGCCGACTTCGACACCGAGCGCCGGGTACAGGAGTTGCTGGGGCTGGAGTTCCGCATCGAACTGGAGGAGGACGACGAGGACGACGAATTCTACCTCGAGGATCTGATCGGCTTTTCCGTCGAGGCCGAGGAGACAGGGGCGCCGGAAAAATTCAAAGGAACGATCTCGGACTATTACGACAGCGACGCCAATCCGCTGTTCGAACTGGAGACCGGCGGACGGAGGATACTGGTCCCCGCCGCCGAGGAGTTTATCGCACATATCGACTTCGAACGCCGCACGATGCATCTGGTGCTCCCCGAAGGACTTTTGACATTGGAATAGAATGGCACGGGTGGTAATCGGACTTTCGGGCGGCGTCGATTCGTCGGTGGCGGCTTGGCTGCTGAAACAGCAGGGACACGAGGTCATCGGCCTGTTCATGATCAACTGGCACGACACTACGGGGACGCTCGAGGGCGACTGTCCGTGGCACGACGACCGGGTTTTCGCCGAACTGGTGGCCAAAAAGCTCGACATCGCCCTGCATGTGGTCGACCTCTCGGACGAATACCGCAAACGTGTGGTCGAGTATATGTTCGCCGAATACGAGCAGGGACGCACGCCCAATCCCGACGTGCTGTGCAACCGCGAGATCAAATTCGATGTTTTCCTCGGCGAAGCGCTGAAACTCGGAGCCGACTACGTCGCCACGGGCCACTACTGCCGCAAGGCGGAAGAGGTGTCGCCCGACGGTAGCACGGTCTATAAACTGCTGGCCGGCAGCGATCCCAACAAGGACCAGAGTTATTTCCTCTGTCAGCTTTCGCAGGAACAGTTGCGCTACGCGCTGTTCCCCGTCGGGGATTTGCTGAAACCCGAGGTGCGGCGCATCGCCGCCGAGCAAAACCTCGCCACGGCCAAGCGCAAGGATTCGCAGGGCATCTGCTTCGTCGGCAAGGTCGATCTGCCGACTTTCCTCCAGCAGAAACTCACCCCCAAGCGGGGCAATGTGCACGAAATACTCCCCGTCTGGCCGAAATTCCGCCGGGAAGCACCTCCCGCAGACGGTTCCGAACCCTCGGACGAACAGTTGGCGGCACTGGCCGAACCGTGGCACTACACCGTGCGCGACGGCAAGAAGATCGGCGAGCACAACGGCGCCCATTTCTACACCGTCGGCCAACGCAAGGGCCTCGGCATCGGGGGACGCAAGGAGTCGCTGTTCATCCTCGCAACGGACGTGGCGCAGAACGTGATCTACGTCGGCGAGGGCGACGCACACCCGGGGCTGTGGCGTCCGGCGCTGCACATCGTTCCCGGGGAAATTCACTGGGTCAACCCCTCGCGCACGATGACGCCCGGCCAGAGCGCCCGGTTCTCCGTGCGCATCCGCTACCGCCAACCTTTACAGGGAGCGACGCTCTACATGCGTTCGCAGGGATTGTACATCCTCTTCGACGAGCCCCAGCGGGGCATCACCCCGGGGCAGTTCGCCGCATGGTACGACGGCGACGAACTGGTCGGCTCGGGAGTGATCGGGCAATAACCTAATCGAACTCACTATGATAAAACATTTCATCCTGATCGCCGCCGGAGTACTTTGCCTCCATACCGCCACAGCCCGCAAGTATGTCGATGCCTCGACACTGACCCTCATCGGCCGCACCTGCCCTATGAAGGAAAATCCCTATTACCGGGTCGACACGGCCCGTTACCATTTTGACAACGCCACCATCCGCCGTTATTGCGGTTATCCGGCCGGTGTCGCGGTACTCTTCACCACCAACAGCCGCTCTATCGAGGCCCGCTGGACTACTACCCCGCGCAACTACGGTTGGAACATGAGTCCGGTCATGCAACGCGGCATGGACCTCTATATCCGCCAGAACGACACCTGGATGATGGCCGGCGCGGCTCGTCCCGGACTGGAAGACCGGCACGCCAGCACCATCATCGAACACATGGACCGACAGCCCAGAGAGTGCATGCTCTACCTGCCGACCTGGAGCGAACTGCTGACACTGGAGATCGGCGTGGACGACGACGCTTCCGTCACGCCGCTTGCATCGCCTTACAAACACCGTGTCATCGTCTTCGGGTCGAGCATTACCCACGGGGCGTCGGCCAGCCGCCCGGGAATGGCCTATCCGGCACGCATGAGCCGCATGACAGGTATCGAGTTCGTCAATCTGGGTTACAGCGGCAACAGCATGCTCCAGCCCGAATTCGCGCGGCTGCTTGCCGAGACCGATGCCGACGCCTTTCTTTTCGACGCCTTCTCGAATCCCTCCCCGGCCATAATCCGCGAACGGCTCGACGCATTCGTCGCAACGCTCGTCAAGGCACACCCCGACAAACCGCTGATCTTCATGCAGACCCATTGGCACGCCGCAGGTAATTTCAACAATAAGACCGCACAGTTCCACCGCGAGCGGATCGACACCGTCGACCGGATGATGCGACGGCTGGCCAAACAATACGACAATGTCTATTTCCTCGACGGCGAATGGTACTATGGCAAGGACTCCGAGGGGACTATCGACTGCGTCCACGGTTCCGACCTGGGATTCGACCGAATGATCCGGGAACGACTGCCCCACATCCGAAAGATCCTGCGCCGATACGGGATCAGCTCAAAAAACGCTGTCCGGTAAAAACCACCGACGGCATTCGTATTACCGAAACCGTTCGTCAACCGTACGCCCGCCCGTGAAGATCAGCCGTCTGATAACATCCCTCCTGTTCTGCGCCGGATGCTGCGCTGTCGCCGGACAGCGCCCCGTGGGCGTCGCCTACTACGACGTGGACCGCATCTACGACACCGTCCCGGCACTTTTCTACGACGATTCCGACTACACGCCCGAAGGCCGCCTGCGGTGGACCTCGGCCCGTTACGAACGCAAGATACGCAACACGGCGGCCGTCATCGACTCGATGGCCCTGCCCATCGTCGCCCTGTGGGGCGTGGAGAACGAGCAGGTCGTGCGCGACCTCGCCGCAGCCTGCAAGGGCGACTACTCCTACCTCCACCGCACGCTCAATTCGCTCGACGGAATGGATTTTGCGTTGCTCTATTACGGAGACCTCTTCTACCCCGTTTACGACGAGCCGGGCCGCCGCTATCTCTATGTCGAGGGCGAACTGGGGCGCGACACCGTGGGGCTGGTGCTGTGCTCCGACCCGCGCACGGCCCGGTGGCTCATCGGCGACCTGCGCGAGGAGCGCCCGCATGCGAAACTGCTCGTCATGGGCCGCACAGGATCATTTTTCACAACCGATTCCGGACTCCTCGACAAGACCCTGCGGGCCGAAAAAGCCGGCCGCGGCAACGTCCGGAGTACCCGGAAATGGCAGATGCGTGACCGGATTTGGGCCGACACAGCGCTGAAAACTTCCGAAGGCGACGTTTTTGTACGCCGCTATCTGGTTGACCAAAAGACGGGTAACCCCCTCACAACCTACTCCCGAGGGGTCTACCGCGGCGGTTACGGATATTCGCTTCCGGTGTTTGTTTACATCCGGTAGATTTTTTTGGAAATTTCGAAAAGTTTTCGTATTTTCGCAATCCCTTGAGCGAAAATAAAATTTCGCATTGCGGTCACGGCGGCGTTACCGCTATTTTTAGGTCTCGGGGAAACGTGTTAGAAAAAAATTTATATTCACATACCAATTAAAAAAATCAAAAAACTATGGCAGACGTAAAACGGGTCTATACCTTCGGAAACAAAGAGGCCGAAGGCAACGGCAAAATGCGTGAACTGCTCGGCGGCAAGGGTGCCAACCTTGCGGAGATGAACCTGATCGGCATCCCCGTTCCCCCGGGATTCACCATCACCACGGAAGTGTGTGCGGAGTACTACAAGCACGGCAAGGAGGCCGTCATCAAGGCGCTCCGCCCCGAAGTCGAGAAGGCGATGAAGAACATCGAGAACCTGACCGGCATGAAATTCGGCGACAAGGAGATGCCGCTGCTCGTTTCCGTCCGTTCGGGAGCCCGCGCTTCGATGCCCGGCATGATGGACACCATCCTCAATCTGGGCATGAACGATCAGGCTGTGGAGGCCGTTGCCAAGCGCACGGGCAACCCGCGTTTCGCATGGGACTCGTACCGCCGCTTCGTACAGATGTACGGCGACGTGGTGCTGGGCATGAAACCCGTTTCGAAAGAGGATCACGACCCGTTCGAAGTCATCATCGAGGAGCAGAAGGAGAAGAAGGGCGTCAAGAACGACACCGACCTGACGACCGACGACCTGAAAGAGCTGGTGAAGAACTTCAAGGCCGCCGTGAAGAAGCAGACCGGCGAGGATTTCCCGGCCAATCCGTGGGATCAGCTCTGGGGCGCCGTCTGCGCCGTGTTCGGTTCGTGGATGAACGACCGCGCCATCCTCTACCGCAAGCTCAACAACATCCCCGCCGAATGGGGCACGGCCGTATCGGTGCAGGCCATGGTATTCGGCAACATGGGTTCGAACTCCGCAACGGGCGTAGCCTTCTCGCGCGACGCCGCCACGGGTGAGAACCTCTTCAACGGCGAGTACCTCATCAACGCCCAAGGCGAGGACGTCGTGGCCGGCATCCGCACCCCGCAGCAGATCACGATCGAGGGTTCGAAACGCTGGGCCGTAGCCCAGAAGGTCTCGGAAGAGGACCGCAAGGCGAAATTCCCCTCGCTCGAAGAGGTGATGCCCGAGGTTTACAAGGAGCTGTTCGACATCCAGCACCACCTGGAGCAGTACTTCACCGACATGCAGGACATCGAGTTCACGATTCAGGACGGCAAGCTCTGGATGCTGCAGTGCCGCAACGGCAAGCGCACGGGCGCCGCGATGGTCAAGATCGCCATGGACATGCTGCGCGAGGGGCTGATCGATGAGAAGACCGCCGTGCTGCGCTGCGAGCCCGCGAAGCTCGACGAGTTGCTCCACCCCGTCTTCGACAAGAAGGCCATCTCCAACGCACAGGTCATCACCAAGGGTCTGCCCGCATCGCCGGGCGCCGCAACGGGTCCCGTGGTATTCTTCGCCGAGGACGCCGAGAAGGTGCTCGAGAAGAACGGAACGCGCGCCATTCTGGTGCGCATCGAGACCTCGCCCGAGGACCTCAAGGGTATGCTCGACGCAGCAGGTATCCTGACCGCACGCGGCGGCATGACCTCCCACGCGGCCGTCGTGGCCCGCGGCATGGGCAAATGCTGCGTATCGGGCGCCGGCGAACTGCAGATCGACTACAAGACCCGCACGATTCAGGTCAACGGATTCACGGTCAAGGAGGGCGACTGGATTTCGCTCAACGGCTCGACGGGCGAGGTTTACCTCGGTCAGGTAGCCACCCAAGCCGCCGACCTGAGCGGCGATTTCGGCAAGCTGATGGACCTCGCAGGCAAATACTCCGTCATGAAGGTCCGCGCCAACGCCGACACCCCGAAGGACGCCGCACAGGCATTCGCATTCGGCGCCGAGGGTATCGGCCTCTGCCGCACGGAGCACATGTTTTTCGAGGGCGACCGCATCAAGGCTTTCCGCGAGATGATCCTCGCCGACGACGAGGCCGGACGCCGCGTGGCGCTCGCCAAGCTGCTGCCGATCCAGCGCGGTGACTTCGAAGGGCTGTTCAAGGCCATGAACGGATTCCCCGTGACCGTCCGCCTGCTCGACCCGCCCCTGCACGAGTTCGTGCCCCACGATGAGAAGGGTCAGAAAGAGATGGCCGCCGAGATGGGCGTGCCCCTCGCCAAGATCGTCGCCAAGGTCGAGTCGCTGGCCGAGTTCAACCCCATGCTGGGACACCGCGGCTGCCGTCTGGGCAACACCTACCCCGAGATCACCGAGATGCAGGCCCGCGCCATCATCGAGGCTGCCATGAACGTCAAGGCTTCGGGCATGCCCGTACATGTGGAGATCATGGTGCCGCTGGTGGGCAACCACAAGGAGCTGCGCTACCAGAAGAGCATCATCGACGCTACGGCCGAGCAGGTATTCTCGGAGCGCAACGACAAGATCGACTACATGGTCGGCACGATGATCGAGGTTCCGCGCGCCGCCGTGACGGCCAACCAGATCGCCGAGGTCGCCGAGTTCTTCTCGTTCGGTACGAACGACCTGACGCAGATGACCCTCGGATTCTCGCGCGACGACATCGGCAAGTTCCTGCCCGTCTATCTGGACAAAGGCATCCTGAAGAACGACCCGTTCCAGATTCTCGACCAGAACGGCGTAGGCCAGTTGATCCGCGAAGCCGTATTCAAGGGCCGCGGCAAGCGCCCGACGCTCAAGTGCGGCATCTGCGGCGAGCACGGAGGCGAGCCTTCGTCGGTGGAATTCTGCCACTATGCAGGGTTGAACTATGTGAGCTGCTCGCCCTTCCGCGTGCCCATCGCACGTCTGGCGGCCGCACACGCAGCGCTCAACCAGAAATAGCAACCCCGGTGCCGGAAACGGCCCGGAACAAATTCCGAAAACCCGCAGCACGACGGCTGCGGGTTTTCTTTTCGTCGGCAAAACCCCGCGGTTCGTTGAATATGTTTGGCCGTTATGGGAAAATTTTCTATTTTTGTTTGGCAAACAGTTTGAAAACGTTTATTCAACATAAAAAACGGAAAAATGAAAAAGATTTTATTTACGGTGATCGTCGCGCTGTTCGCAGTATCGGCAGTGTCGGCGCAGGACAGAGGCAATTGGGCGCTGGGCCCCCGCATGAACATCTACACCAACACGGGTGACGCCGTGGTAGGCTTGGGCGCATTCGGCCGCTACAGCTTCTCGGATAACTGGCGGATCGAACCGTCGCTCATGGCACTGCTGCACAGCGGCTGCTCGATCGACATCAGCGTCGATGCCCAGTATGTCTTCCATCTGGGCGAAGGCTGGAGCGTATATCCTGCAGTCGGTCTGACGGCCAACGACATCGGCAAATGGGCCGCAGGTCTGAACATCGGCGGCGGTTTCGACTTCGAGGTAGCCCGCAACTGGGACCTCTCGGCCGGCCTGAAGTGGCAACCCATGTTCGACGACTGGCGCAAGAATCCCGTAGTCATCAGCATCGGCGCAGCCTACAAGTTCTAAACGGCTCCGTCCGGATAAAGCAAACCCGGAAACCTGCGATGGTTTCCGGGTTTGCTTTTTGCCATTTCACAAAACACTCAGCGCTTTTCATTGACACGGATCATCTCGAATATCTTGTACCCGACCGGCGCGTAACTGCGCCACGCCGAACGCTTGACCCGGTAGGCGTAAGGCCGTCCCCCGGCATAGAGCGTCACTTCGGGCACGGCCTCCTCGTCGAAAAATCCGCAAAGCTGCGAACCGTCGGCATCGAAAGTATAGCGGTGTTTCCACCCTTTCTTCTCCGGTTCGAGGTATAGTTTCTCCACAGGGCCCGCCATCACCACCCGTCCCGACTCGAAACGCACCGAATCGACCGGAACGGCCTGCGCCATGCGGCACGAGAAATTGATCGTCGCACGGCCGCCGCGGTGCTCCTTGTAGGTGATGTCGAAGGTCAGGTCGCCCGTCTGCGGGCTCTCGAAGAGCGTCACCGGGAACGTGTGATAAATCACCCCGTCGGTCTCGGCCTTCGAGACGTAGTGGCTGCGAATGTTCTGCGCCGAAGCCGTCAACGCGGCCCCGGCGACACAGCATGCAGCCAGCAACAGGCGTTTAGTCACCGTAAACGATGATCGTATAGATCGTGTAGACCCCGACATAGGACTTGGCCTGATAGTCTACATGATGGATGCGCGTGATGCCTGCCTCGCGGGCTGCGGCCTGAATGCTCGCATCCCCCATGGCGACAATGCCCAGATAACCTTTGGCCTCGGCGGTGCCGACCTTGCTCGACCCGGCGTTGCCCGTCACGGCCAGTCCGTCCTTCACATCGGTGTAGATGCCTCCCACGAGCGGAGACTTGACGCATCCGACGAACATCATGGCCGCGAATGCCAGCGTAAAGATTTTTTTCATAGTCACACTATTTTGTTTTATAGGCACAGCGGTATTTCCCCTTTGCCAGATTCAACAATTTACTCTTGAGCAGTTGGCGGCGCAGCGGGGCGATGCGGTCGGTGAAGACCACGCCCTCGATATGGTCGTACTCGTGCTGGATGACCCACGCCTTGAGCCCCGTGAACTCCTCGTCGTGCTCGACGAAATCGGTGTCCAGATAACGCATGCGGATCGCCAGCGACCGCGCTACGTCGGCATGGATGCCGGGGAAGGAGAGGCACCCCTCGTTGTAGGTCTTCTTTTCCTCGGAATAAGCGTAAATCTCGGGATTGATGAAGGCGCGCTTGTAGTCGGCACACGAAGGGTCTTCTTCGCCCCACGGCGTGCAGTCGACGATGAACAGGCGGATGTTCTTGCCGATCTGGGGAGCGGCCAGACCGACGCCTTCGGCCTCTTCGAGCGTGAGGAACATGTCCTCGGCCAGTTTTTTCACTTCGGGGTAATCGGGCGTTATCTCCTCGCAGCGTTTGCGAAGCACCTCATCCCCGTAAATAACGATCGGGTATATCATAAAAACAATCTATAAACAATTTTAGCAGGCAATCTCATTCTCGCTCGCCGTTGTCGCGGCCTTTGGCCGCGTTTGCAAATCTGCCCCCACCCCAAGCCCCTCCCTCGGGAGGGGCTTGTCGCATCGCGACCAAATTATCGGCAGGAAATACTTTCCATATACGATTGGAGGATAATCGTCGCAGAAATCTTATCCACCAACGCCTTGTCGCGGCGGGCCATCCTGCCGATGCCGCTTTCGAGCATCGTGCGGTGGGCCATCACCGAGGTAAAACGTTCGTCGTGGAAAACCACCTCCTTGTCCGGCCAAGCTTTCCGCAGCCGGCCGGCCAGCGGTTCGATGAACCGCCATGTCTCCGACGGCGTGCCGTCCATCCGCGAGGGCTTCCCCACAACTATCGTACTAACGTTCTCCCGGGCGAAATATTTCGCCAGCCACGCCTCCAGTTCCTTCGTCGGAACCGTCTCCAGTCCTCCGGCGATCAGGCGCAGGGGATCGCTCACGGCAATTCCCGTGCGCTTGGTCCCGTAGTCTATGGCAAGGATGCGGCCCAAATCAGAGGTTCAGCGTCTTGAACAGTTTGCGGTAGGAGCACTCCTCGTCGACGAGCGACGGCAGCGACTCGATCAGCACGCGCTCCTGCTCCATCGTATCGCGGTGGCGGACCGTCACCGTGCCGTCCTCCAGCGTCTGGCCGTCGACCGTCACGCAGAACGGCGTACCGATGGCGTCCTGACGGCGGTAACGCTTGCCGACGGAGTCCTTCTCGTCGTAAACGACGTTGTAATTGTATTTCAGCAGGTCGACGATCTTCTGCGCCACCTCGGGCATGCCGTCCTTCTTGACCAGCGGCAGCACGGCCACCTTGATCGGAGCCAATGCGGGCGGGAATTTCAGCACGACGCGCGAATCGCCGCCCTCCAAAGTCTCCTCGGTGTAGGCCGCCGACATCACCTGCAGGAACATGCGGTCGACGCCGATCGAGGTCTCGACCACATAGGGAACATAGCTTTCGCCCGTCTCGGGGTCGAAATACTGGATCTTCTTGCCGGAGAATTTCTGGTGGCTGCCCAAGTCGAAATCCGTCCGCGAGTGGATGCCCTCGACCTCCTTGAAGCCGAACGGGAAGTTGTATTCGATGTCCGTTGCTGCGTTTGCGTAGTGGGCCAGCTTGTCGTGGTCGTGGAAACGGTAGTTGTCGTCGCCGAAGCCCAGCGCACGGTGCCATGCCATGCGGGTGTTCTTCCACTCGTTCCACCACCCCATTTCGGTCCCGGGGCGCACGAAGAACTGCATCTCCATCTGCTCGAACTCGCGCATGCGGAAGATGAACTGACGGGCCACGATCTCGTTGCGGAAAGCCTTGCCGATCTGCGCGATACCGAACGGAATCTTCATGCGGCCGGTCTTCTGCACGTTCAGGAAGTTGACGAAGATACCCTGCGCCGTCTCGGGACGCAGGTAAATGGTATTCGCGCCCTCGGCCGTAGACCCCATTTGTGTGGAAAACATCAGGTTGAACTGCCGCACCTCGGTCCAGTTGCGCGTGCCCGAGATCGGGCAGGCGATCTCGCAATCGACGATGATCTGGCGCAGCTCCCCGAGGTCGTTGGCGTTCAGCGCATCGGCGAAACGCTTGTGCACCTCGTCGCGCTTGGCCTGCAACTCCACGACACGCGGGGAGGTTTCGCGGTATTTGGCCTCGTCGAAATCGGCGCCGAAGCGCTTGCGGGCCTTCTCGACCTCTTTCGCGATCTTTTCATCCTGCTTGGCCAGCCACTCCTCGACCAGCACGTCGGCGCGGTAGCGTTTCTTCGAATCCTTATTGTCGATCAGCGGGTCGTTGAAGGCCGAGACGTGTCCCGAAGCCTCCCAAGTCTTGGGGTGCATGAAGATCGCGGCGTCGATGCCGACGATGTTCTCGTGCAGTTTGACCATCGAATCCCACCAATAGCGCTTGATGTTGTTCTTCAGTTCCACGCCGTTCTGTCCGTAATCGTATACGGCACCGAGCCCGTCGTATATCTCGCTCGAAGGGAATACGAATCCGTACTCCTTGCAATGGGCGACCAGTTTCTTGAAAAGTTCTTCCTGAGTCATCGCAATCTATTTTACTTTACTGATTTACCGAATTACAAAAGTACAAAATAAATGGAAAATGCCGCTTTCGAACGGGATTTTATTTCTATATTTGTACCGACGGCCTGCGAGGGCCGCCGACATACGACGATAAAAAGCGCATCGGCTTTTTTCTTACTGCGGAAAATTGGACACTTTCACGAATGGTAAGGAATCAGGTTGATGCTCTCGCTGTTTTTCAGCGTGGGCATATTCCATCATTCTACCATTCGGGTCGTCCAATACCCCTGCAGTGAATGTGGAATTTTGCCTGCGCCTTTTGTTTGCCGGGACGGGAACAACCCTTTAAACAAAATAAACGAAATGAAAACAGCAAAATTCTTCATGGCCTTCATGGCCGCCGCGCTGCTCGCGTCATGCAGCGACAAAGACAACGATTATTCGGGCGATTTCGGGCAGATCAAGGTCCCGGACACCCGCCAGTTGGAACAGACCGCCGGGTCCGACGACACGCAGGCGGCTCAGGGCGTGACCTTCACGACCGAAGGGGCATGGACCTCGACAATCGCCCAGACCCGCGCCGAAGCCCCCGACTGGATCTCCGTATCGCCCGACCACGGCGACGCAGCGGGAACCTACACGCTGAAAATCACCCTTGAACCCAACGATTCCGAAGAATCCCGTTCGGCGACGATCGTCATCACATGCGGCACTTCGAAGATCGAGATCAGCGTCACGCAGGAGGGTTCCGAAGACCCGATCACACCATCGCCGGAGCTCAACGTCATTCAGAAGATCGAATGGTATAATCTCGACAATCCGCAAAAACCCGAGATAGAATTTATCGGCGAATTTACCTACACCAGCCGGGGACTTCTCAAACGCTACGAAGAGAAACCGAACGCGGCGTCCCAGCCCGAATTGTGGCACTCCATTTTCTACAACATGCAGGACAAAACGGCCTCGTATGTCTACTACGACCCCAAAGACCAAAATGAAACGCCGCAGGTCGTGACGCTCGACGCCAAAACAGGTTACTGGACCGGCCGCACCTACTCCTACTCCGGAGACGGTTGGAGCGCAAAGCAGGTCACATCCTATACATACGATGCAAACGGTTGTCTGCAAAAGGAAGAAGGCTCGCATCTCTCCACGCCCTCCGGTGAGAAGGATTCCCGATGGACCTTTACATACACTTGGCAGAACGGAAACCTCAATGCCATCAAATACGATTTCCACGACGAGGACCCGGACTACAAGCCATTGAGCATTACATTCAGCTACGACACGGAAGCCAATCCTTTCGCCGACACATCGGTCGATCCCGTGCTGCTAAATACCCACATCGAGTATTTTGACGAGTTAGCCCTCGGATTTCTGGGCCGACACAGCGCCAAGCGCCTCAGGTCAATCACAAGCTGGGACGGCGAAACGACAACCTACACATACATTTACGATGCAAAGGATCGCATTTCACGCATAGACTTGGAAAACAGAAACGGCGAATACGTCAACCGCGAATACGCTATCTTCACCTACGCGGAATAACGGCAGGCTCTGTGCGTAAAACGGCGGACAGCACCGAAACTGTCCGCCGTTTACATATCGTTATCTCCGCCGTCCTACCCGATCAACCCTTCGCGCAGAAACGAGAAATCCCCCTCGCGGGCGATAATCAGGTGATCCAGCAGGCGGATATCGAACAATGCCGCGGCGCGTGCCACACGCTCGGTCAGCGTCCTGTCCTGCCCGCTCGCCTCGGGGGTTCCCGAAGGATGGTTATGAATCAGTATCAACTGGGTGGCAAGCAGTTCCAGCGCCCGTTTGACGATCAGCCGGTGGTCGACCACCGTGCCCGTCACGCCGCCCTGACTCACGCGCTGGCGCTCGATGATGCGGTTCGACGAAGTGAGGTAGACCACCCAGCACTCCTCGTGCGCGAGACGTTCCAACTGCGGTCTGAACAGCCGCACCACGTCGTCGCTCGTCGCCACGAAATCGGCCTCCGCAGCCCGGTCCGCCTCCGCGCGGCGTCCGAATTCCGCAGCCGCCAGCAGCAACCGCGCCCGCTTCAGCCCCAGCCCGCCGACCATACGCAGGCGGGCTTCGGACTCCCCGGCGATACGCGCCGGCGAACCGTCGTAAGCCTCCAGCAACGCCCGGGCCGCCTGAGCGTCCTCGGTGAGCAGGGTCAGCAACTCGGCATTGTCCAGCGCCTCCGCACCGCGTGCGGCCATTTTATCGTGGATGTTTTTCATCGGCTCTCCAGACGGTCGACCTTGTCCAGCAGCGAAGCGCACTGCTCGTCGCTCAGGTACTGCGACACGGAGAACGACGCGCGCTGCTCAGCCTCCTTTTTCGAATCCCCGGCACCGTGCCCCACCTCCATATCGTCGACCAGCACCGTACAGTAGAAGACCGGGTGGTTCGAGGCGTACTCCTTGTCGTGCTCCGTGCGAAACTCGATGCGGTGGCGGTTCTTCTGGCTCCACTCGATCAGACGGCTCTTGAAATCGGTTTCCGACTCGGTAAGCTCCTCCAGATCCAGAAAGCGGAGATAGATATTGTTGATAAGCAGGCGGTTGACGAACTCATAACCCTGATCCAGATAGACCGCGCCCATCATCGCCTCGAAAGCGTCGCCGTAGATATGCTTCTGGGCGATGCCGGCCCCGCCGTTCGAGATCACATGGGCATCCAGCCCCAACTTCACCGCCAGCGCATTGAGCGACTGCCGCGAAACGATCTTCGACCGCAACTGGGTCATGAATCCCTCGTCCTGATCGGGGTATTCGATGAACAGGTAGTCCGAAGTCACGGCCTCGATCACCGCGTCGCCCAGATATTCCAGACGCTCGTTGTTGATCGACCGGCCGTCCTCCAAAACCAAAGAAGCTGACTTGTGAATCAAAGCCAGCTTGTAAAGTTCGATGTTGTGCGGAATGAATCCGAACAGATCATCGACAATTCGGTAATACACCCGGTCACGCCCGTAATTCCGCCGCAGCGGACGCAGTAGAAAATCAATCACGGCACGGGTCGTTAGGGGGTTAGAGCTTGCGGAAAATGACCGTCGAGTTATGACCGCCGAATCCGAACGTGTTGCTCAGCGTGCACTTCACATCGCGTTTCTGTGCCTTGTTGAGCGTGAGGTTCAGCTTCTGGTCGATCTCGGGGTCGAGGTTCTCGCAATTGATCGTGGGGGGCACCACACCGTGCGTCATCGCAAAGATGCAGGCCAGGGCCTCTACGGCTCCGGCGGCACCCAGCAGGTGGCCCGTCATCGATTTGGTCGAGGAGATGTTGACGTTGTAAACGTGGTCGCCCAGAACGCCTGCGACGGCCTTCAGCTCGGGAATGTCGCCCGCGGGGGTCGAGGTTCCGTGTACGTTCACATAGTCGATATCCTCGGGTTTGATGCCGGCGTCCTTGATGGCGTCGCGCATCGCCTTCATAGCGCCCTTGCCCTCGGGGTGGGGAGCCGTGAAGTGGTAGGCGTCGGCCGAAGCGCCTCCGCCGACAACCTCGCAGTAGATCTTCGCGCCGCGTGCCTTGGCGTGCTCATACTCCTCGAGGATCAGTGCCCCGGCGCCCTCGCCGATCACGAAGCCGTCGCGGTCCTTGTCGAAGGGGCGCGAAGCATGCGCGGGATCGTCGTTGCGCGTCGAGAGCGCCTGCATGGAGTTGAAACCGCCGACAGCGGGCTCGTTGACCGCAGCCTCCGAACCGCCCGTGACCATGATGTCGGCCTTGCCGTAACGGATGGCGTCGAAAGCGGCCGTGATGCCGTGGTTCGACGAAGCGCAGGCCGACACGGTGCAGTAGTTCGGTCCCATGAAGCCGTACTTCATGGAGATGAAACCGGCTGCGATGTCGGAGATCATGCGAGGAATAAAGAATGGGCTAAACCGAGGGGTTCCGTCCCCTGCGGCCCAGCCCAGACATTCATCGAAGAAAGATTTGATTCCTCCGATGCCCGAGCTCCAGATAACACCCACCTGCTCCTTGTCGACCTTCTCGAGATCGAGGGCCGAATCCTCCACGGCCTGCGTGGCCGCGATCAGGGCATACTGGGTGAACAGGTCGTATTTGCGAACCTCCTTGCGGTCGAAATACTGGCCCGGGTCGTAATTCTTTACTTCACAAGCGAATTGGGTCTTAAATTTTTCGGCATTGAAATGAGTAATCGGTGCGGCACCGCTGACTCCCTTCTCCAGATTCGAAAAATACTCCTCTATATTATTACCGAGCGGGTTGATCGTACCGATGCCCGTAACAACTACTCTTCTTCCTGTCATAAATTTAAGGCTTTGTTGGCCGTGAACTGATTTCTAAAAGAAAAAATTATTTCTTGTGCTCCTCGATGTAGCTGACAGCGTCACCTACGGTAGCGATCTTCTCAGCGTCCTCATCCGGGATCTGGATATCGAAAGCCTTCTCGAACTCCATGATCAGCTCTACAGTGTCGAGCGAGTCTGCGCCCAGGTGGTTGGTGAAGCTTGCTTCGGGTACTACCTCCGACTCCTTGACACCCAGCTTGTCGACGATGATCTCGACAACTTTTGATTGAACTTCTGACATAATTTTAATTTTTTAGTTAAACAATTATTTGGAAATAGTTCTTGTGCATTTCCAGAGCAATTTTGCGCAAAAGTAACACTTTTTTTATTACTTTTGACAAAACGGCGTGATTTTTTATTCACAACTTTTTCGACATTTAGCACAAAATTTTAATTAATACATTCAAAACCATAGCCTTATGAAATTGCTTCTGATCTCGAATTCTACCAATGCCGGCGAGGAATACCTGCGATATCCCCTGCCCGAGATAGGCCGGTTCCTCGACGGGGTGCGCGAAGTGGTCTTCGTGCCCTACGCCGCGGTCACCTTTTCCTATGCCGAATACGAGAAGAAGGTACAGGCGCGTTTCGCCGAACTCGGCATCCGCGTGCGCTCGGTGCACCGGGCCAAAGACCCTGCGGCGCTGATCCGCACGGCCGAGGCTGTCTGCGTCGGCGGCGGCAACACCTTCGCGCTGGCCAAAAAGATGCAGCAGCAGGGGCTGATGAAGGCTATACTCCGCAAAATCAAGGCCGGAACTCCCTATGTCGGCTGGTCCGCCGGCAGCAACGTCTGCTGCCCGACGATCTGCACCACAAACGACATGCCCATCGTCGAACCCGAATCGTTCGGCGCCATCGGAGCGGTGAAGTTCCAGATCAACCCCCACTACCTCGACGCCAATCCCGAGGGACACGCGGGCGAGACGCGCGAACAGCGCATCCTCGAGTACATCGAGGCCAATCCGCGCCGCTGGGTGGCCGGACTGCGCGAAGGGTGTATGCTGCGGCTGGAGGACGGGAAGCTGGAGCTGATCGGCAAACGCCCGATGCGGATGTTCCGCAAAGGCACGGAGACCTTCGAGGTGGAACCGGGCGGCGACCTCTCTTTTTTATTATAAATAGGTATATCGGTTATGAAAGTACTGATTGCGGGCATGGGTCTCATCGGAGGTTCGTTCGCCCTAGCCCTGCGCGACCACGAACTCGCGGAGGAGATACTCGGCGTTGAAAACACCGAAGAACATGCGGCCGAAGCCCTGCAACTGGGGCTGGCGGACCGCATGGTCGGTTTCGAGGAGGGCATCGCCGAGGCGGACCTCGTGGTGCTGGCCACCCCCGTCGACACCATCCCGCTGATGGCCGTCAAGGCCCTCAACCGCGTGAACGACCGGCAGGTGGTGATGGACATGGGTTCGATCAAGGGCGAGTTGTGCGAGGTGATCTCGATGCACGCGCACCGCGGACGCTTCGTCGCCGCACACCCGATGTGGGGTACGGAATACAGCGGTCCGAAGGCCGCCCAGCGGGGCGCCTTCACGGGACGCAGCGTCGTGCTGTGTGACACCGTCCGCAGCGACAAGGACGCGCTGGGGGCTGTGGAACGGATTTTCCGCACGCTGGGCTGCCCGGCGGTCTACATGGACCCCGAGGAGCACGACCTGCACGCGGCCTACGTTTCGCACATCTCCCACGTCACGTCGTTCGCGCTGGCCCTCACGGTACTCGAAAAGGAGCGCGAGGAGCGCCACATCTTCGACTTGGCGGGCGGCGGTTTCGAAAGCACGGTGCGTCTGGCCAAGAGCTCCGCGGCGACGTGGGTGCCGATCCTGCTGCAAAACAAATACAACGTGCTGGATGTCCTGCGCGAACACATCCACCAGTTGCAGATCATGCGCCGGATGCTCGAACGCGACGACGCCGAGGGGCTGAAAAACGCCATGGAGCGCGCCAACACCATTCAACGCATCATCCGCTGATGACCGCCGCGGCCGAGACGGGACAGGCCGGCGAGCGGGCCGCGACCGAATACCTCCGCCGCGCGGGGTACGACATCTGCGCCCGCAACTGGCGGCAGGGCCGCGACGAGCTGGACATCGTGGCCCTGAAAGAGGGCGTCCTGCACTTCGTGGAGGTCAAGACCCGCCGGGCGGGATCGCTCACGCCACCCGAGGCTGCCGCTACGCAACGGAAATTCCGGGCCCTGAGCCGCGCCGCCGCCTGCTACCTGCGCACGACGGGTTGGGAGGGCGAAGTACAGTTCGATCTGGCCTCGGCCGAGGCATTTCCCGACGGGACAATCCGCGTCGAGCTGATCGAAAATGCGCTGGAATACAACTGGTAATTTTGCAGTTCCGACAAATTATGCTATCTTTGCCGGACTGAAAAAAGAACTTCCTGATGCCGGGCCGCAAGCGGACTGCGCAGGGAGCAAGAAACTTGAAAACCTCAACACCGTAAATACCGATGTGGTTCTATAATTTCGGTCTGCTTCTCTATGTATGGGCCATACGCCTCGTAGCGCCGCGTCATCAGAAGGCCCGGCTCTGGATCGAAGGCCGTAAAGACCTTTTCCGGCGCATGCGGGAAGCCATCGACCCCTCCGCCCGGATCGTCTGGGTGCACGTTGCGTCACTCGGAGAGTTCGAACAGGGGCGTCCCATCATCGAACGGATTCGCAAGGACTATCCCGAATACAAAATCCTCGTCACCTTCTTCTCGCCCTCGGGCTATGAGATCCGCAAGGACTACAAAGGCGCTGACTACATCTTCTACCTGCCCCTCGACACGCCGCGCAACGCCCGCCGGTTCCTCGACGCCGCCCGCCCCGAAATCGCAATCTTCGTCAAATACGAATACTGGCTCAACCTGCTGCGCGAACTGCGCCGCCGCAAGGTCCGCACCTATGTCGTGTCGGCCATCTTCCGGCGCAATTCGGTCTTTTTCCGCCCCTACGGCGGCATGTGGCGGCAGGCGCTGGAGTCGTTCGATGTGATGTTCGTGCAGAACGAGGAGTCGAAGAAACTGCTGGCGACGCTCGGTTTCGACAACGTGCTGGTGGCCGGGGACACGCGCTTCGACCGCGTCGCCGAGATCGCCCGCGCGGCCAAGCACATCGACATCATCGACCGCTTCAAGGCCGACGACCGGCTGTTCGTCGCGGGATCCACTTGGGAGCCCGACGAAGAGCTGCTGATCCGGCTTATCAACGACAATCCCTGCGTGAAATTCGTCGTCGCACCCCACGAGATGGACGAGAGCCGCATCGCACGCCTGATGTCCGAGGTCAAAGGCGGCGCCCTGCGCTACACGCAGTGCAATCCCCGCACGGCTTACGGTTCGCGGCAGGTGCTGATCCTCGACACGGTGGGTATCCTCGCTTCGGTCTACGGCTACGCCACATGGAGCTACATCGGCGGCGGATTCGGCGTCGGCATCCACAACACGCTCGAGGCCGCGACATTCGGCCTTCCGGTGGCCTTCGGCCCCAACTACCGGAAATTCAAGGAGGCCCGCGACCTCGTGACGCTCGGCGCAGCCCGCTCGGTCGCCGACTACGAACAACTGCGGGCGTGGTTCGTCCCCCTGCGCGACAACGAGGAGTTTCTCCAGAAAACCAGCCGCATCGCCAAGGACTACACCACGCGCCATCAGGGTGCGACGGACATCATCGTCAAGACGATCTTCCACTGAACCGGCAATCTCCCATAAAAAACGTGCAGCCCCTTGCGAGGCTGCATGTTTCTTTTTCAGCGATCCGGGAGGATCATTCGTAAAGCGACTCGCAGTACTTTTTCAGCTCCGCCCACGGGTAGTAGGGACCGCCGGGGATCGGCAGCCGGGCATCGCGTTCGCAGAACAGCACCCGCACCCGCACATCGTCCGTCGCGGGATTGCGGAAGAAAATGAACTGAATATTGGTGGCCATCGGCGAAACCTTCTCGACGCTCCACGCCGAAGCGACGTCGTCGACCGACTCCACACGGGCCGAAGCTCCGTCGATGCCCAGCAGGGCCACGAGGGGAATGACATAGACATCGTGCCCGAAGCGCAGCGAGGCGGAGAGGTCCGACTCGCCCCGGACAACCTCATCGGCCGTCTCGACGATGTTACGCAGCAGCGGCTTGGCATCGGCGACAATCGGGTCGCCGAAACGCTTCGAGGGCCCCATCTGCAGGTAGCGGCGGACGTTCTCGCACTCCCAGAGCGTGTAGAGTTCCTCGTCGGTGAAGATGTCGTAGAACGGCTCGATGCCCAGATGGCTGACATCCTGCACGATGGCAGTCATCATGTGCAACTGGCGCATCAGTTCCAGCGGGTCTTCGACGATCCCGGGATCGGTAAACAGCGACCGCATGAGGCGGTCGGGATTCAGGCGGGCACGGAAGAGGCTGTCGCCCACGGCCCCGGCCTGCTTGTAGGTGACATTCATCGAGGGCCCGTGGGCCATGTAGTCGATGTAACGCTCGCTCGCATCACGGGTGGTCGAGATCGCCGGATTGAGCTCCTTGAGCCGTTCGTTGAAAGCCGCCATGCTCAGGATGCAGCGCGGCACGAGCGTCGAACGGCTCTCGACGCGGCACACGCGGCCGCCGTCGGTCGAGAAGACCCCGGGATAAGCCGCATACATGCGCTCGGCAATGCCCCGGTGCTCGGCGGCCCCGCGGGGCGACAGGTCCCCGTAACGCAGGCGGGCATCTTCGGCCAGCGCCTCGGCCTTCGCCAGCACCTCCTGCCCTTTCGGGGTCAGCTTGCCGGCCTCGGCGGCCCGGCGCAGCACGGCCAAAGGCTGTTCGTAAGTCTTCTTCGAGGCGTGGTAACGACTGCCGTGACGGCCGTAATGGCTGATGTAAAAGGGTTCGTAACCCGCAGGAACGGGGGCGTCAGGTCCCGGCAGGTATTCGTAGGAGTGGTAAATCCCCGCCGAACGCTCGGGGAGCGCGGCGATCTCGGCCGGGGTGGTTTGCGCCGCGGCGCAGGCTCCGGACAGCAGCAACAGCGCCAGCAGCCGGGTTTTCAGGGTAAGGTATCTCATAGTCAGCACTTGTTGGTCATTATCCGGAGTACGAGCCTGTCGGTCTCGTCCATGCCGTCGCGGCCGATGGCCGTCAGGTTGCGGATACAGCAATCCACATCCTCCTCGATGATCCCCTCGACGGAACTGACACAACGGCCGTCCATGGCCATCATCGCCGAGAGCACGGCCGTCGAGACGCCGCTCGTGAGCTTCATCGCGCAACTGGGCTTGGCGCCGTCGCAGATCATGCCCGTCAGGTTGGCGATCATGTTCTTCACCGCCGCGGCCGCCTGATCGTAACCGCCGCCCATCAGGTAGGTGATACCGCAGCTCGAACCCGTCGCGGCCACCACGCACCCGCACAGGGCCGACAGCCGCCCGAGGCTCTGCTTGATGTAGATCACCGTCAGGTGGCTCAGCGCCAGCGCCCGGATCGTCTGCTCCTCCGTGGCCTGCATTTCGTCGGCATAAACCGCCACGGGAAGCGTCGCGGCGATGCCCTGATTGCCGCTTCCCGAGTTGCTCATCACGGGAATCATCGCCCCCGCCATGCGGGCATCGCAGGCCGCCGAAGTATAGGACAGAATCCGTGTGAAGATGCTGTCGCCCATCACCTTCCGTTCGCGGTCACAACGCAGCGTGCGACCCACGCAGTGACCGTACTCCCCCGCGAACGACCGCTCGGCGGCGGCCATGTTCAGACGGCGGGTCTCGAGGATGAAGCGCAGTTCGTCCACGGGCGACTCCGTGGCAAACTCCCACACCCGGCCGAGGGTCAGGGGCACCTCCCCCTCCTCTTCGTCACACTCCGCCGGGGTCCGCTTGTCCAACAGCGTCTCGCCGTCGCGGTTCACGAAGACGAAATCCGTATGCCCGCCGGCAATGACCGCCACGGCCCGATGTCCGGCCGCTTCGACCTCCGCCTCGATGTAGAGTTTCTCGCAGATGCCCTCTTTCAGTCCGATCGAGATACACCGCCGGTCGATCATCTCCCGGCCGCGTTCCACGGCCTCCGGGGTCACGTCGCGCAGCACCTCCAACTGATACTCCGAACGGCCGACCAGCGCCCCGAGGGCCACGGCGATCGGCAGTCCGATCATCCCCGTCCCGGGAATCCCGACGCCCATGGCGTTCTTGAGGATGTTGGCGCTCAGGCGCACCGTGATCTTTTCGGGTTCCGCGCCCAGCGTCTCCGCGGCGCGCGCCGTGCACAGCGCCACGGCGATCGGTTCGGTGCACCCGATGGCGGGCACCACTTCGCGGTTGATGAGGTCGATGATTCTGCGACGTTCGGATGAAGATAGCATGGCGGTTGTTCTTAGGATAGGACAAAGATACGAAAAAGTCGAACGAGGACAAAACTAAATTGCGGGCAGTACGGCAAAACATTCCGACTGATAAAAGGGTCGTTACGACCCCAAAGATAGTGCAAACCGAGGGCAGAGGCAAATTTATTTGACTTTGCCGAGGTGCCGCCTATCTAAGCGGAGGTGTATCCTCCGCAAAGATCGCAATTTTTTACTATTTTTGCCGACAGCCAACAAGCCAAAGCCATGGAAAATCTGAAAACCCGCAAGTGGAAAGTCCTCACGAGCGAATACCTCGCCCGCAAGCCGTGGTTCACGGTTCGCCACGAGAGCCTCGAACTGCCCGACGGACGCCGCATCCCCGACTATTACGTCCTCGAATACCCCGACTGGATCAACGTCATCGCCATCACGCGCGACGGGCGTTTCGTCTTCGTCGACCAATACCGCCACGGGCTCGGGGAGACCTGCTACGAGACGCCCGCCGGGGTGTCGGAACCCTCCGACGGGTCGATGCTCGCCGCGGCACAGCGCGAATTGGCCGAGGAGACGGGCTACGGCGGCGGCGAATGGCGGCTGCTCATGACCGTGTCGGCCAACCCCGCCACGCACAACAACCTCACCCACTGCTTCCTCGCCACGGGGGTCGAGAAGATCGGCGAACAGCACCTCGACCCGACGGAGGACCTGCGCGTGCATCTTCTGACACGCGCAGAGGTGCTGGAACTGCTCCGCACCGACCGTATCCGGCAGTCCCTGATGGCCGCGCCGCTGTGGCGTTATTTCTGTGAAAACGGGGAATAGAAGCCCTTACCAGCTCCGGATCTGGGCGTCGAGCCACGCCAGACGCATCCGGTAGCTGGCTATCAGGCGGTCGACGGCCTCGTCGAACGAGAGCAGTTCGTCGCCGTTGGGCATCACGACCTCCTCGTGGGGCAGGTTGATCTCGGGCCAGAGGTCGAAATTGCGCCGCGCCGAATCCGAAATGTAGTCGCGCTGCGCAGCGATGTAGTCGGGAACGGTCACGAGGAAGGGATAGAGCGCCTCCCAGCGTTCGCGCGCCTGCCGGCGGATCGCCCGGCTCTGGAACATCCGCGCATACCACATGCTCGTCTCCCGGACCATCCACCGCTCGGCGTCGGCCAGCGTCAGCGTGCCGTAGTCGAAATCCCAGACGGGCCCCGCCGTGAGCTTGCCCAGACGGGGTTTGTGGACGTAGAAACTCTTGGGATGCTTGATTTCCTGATTGCCCATCAGTTCGTTGACGATCCAGTAGTCCATGAACGACGTGATGTCGAACATCGCCGACGGATCGCGGTAATCCTTGTCGAACAGCAGGTTGTCGGCCTCGTTGAAATAGGTCCGGATATACTGGAACTGCCGGTCGGTGATCGACTCGTCGGGCGACTTGATATTGACCGGCATGTCGGAGTAAACAGAGCGGAACTTGTTCATCTCGTCATAATAGGAATCCATCTCCAGCAGATAACCGCCCGTCAGGGCATCGCCCTCGTTGTCGAGGGTGGTCAGCTCGTCGATATTGAGACGGTTCTCGTCGATCTTGATCTGCTCGACGATGAGGTAGTTGCCCAGATATTCGAAATCGGCATTGACAGACTCCCGGTAGTAGACCTCCGCGAAACAGGTGCGCGGGGTCCATTGCAGCGAGGTCCGCGAAGCGATGTAGTGCGCCACGCGGTTGCGCAGCAGCGTCCGGTCCATGTAGTTGGCGATCAGGCACCAGCGTTTGTGTCTGGGCATACCCAGAATCGCGGTTTTCTTCGCGAGTTTCAGCGCATAGGGTTTCTTTTCCCATCCCCATGTCGAATTGCCGCGGCCCTTGACCTCGGTCGACATCTCCGGCAGGTCGTCGAAACCGCCGTTGCCCTCGATGCGGATCAGCCCGGCTATCCAGTTGTAGGTGTCCACGACGGGCTCCGTCGCCGTCACATACACCACGGGCAGTTCGGTGTTCACCGCCGCGGCGCTCCGGAGCGTGAAAGGCTCGGAGAGCATCCGCTGCCCGCTGACATCGACCGAGAGGCACACCTGCTCGTCGAAAGCCCCGAAGGTATCCGGAGCGGTGATATAGACCGAGAAAACACCGTTTACAGGGCCTCCCCAGCCCGCCACCGTACACCCCGAGACGATACCCCCGCCCGCTTCAGCGACCAGCTCCGCCCGCACAAGGCTCCAATGGGAATTCCACGACGAGAAGGTGAAACGCAGGCATCCCGTCTCGCTGCGCTCCAGTTCGAGCGTCTGCTCCTGAAGCGTAATCCCGAGCGGCTTGCCCGGCCCCTCGTCCTTGGAGCAGGCGGCTGTCAGACAACCCGCCAATACGACCGCGAGACCTTTCAGCAGCGCCCCGAACCGCCTGTCGAGAAAACTATTCTTCTTCATCGGTATAATAATTCTTTTCCGTCTCCCGGCCGTCCACCATGCGCTGCACGAGGCCGTTCTTGAGCCCGAACTCGCGGTAAAGCTCCTCGTAATCGCGCGTATAGCCGGCGTCGGGGACGACGTTGACATCGAATTTCAATTTCACCACCCCGGCGGGCAGGATGTTGCCGTAGACCCAGATGGTATGCTCCACCGCCCCGACGTTCTTGTTGCTGTCGTATTTCAGGCGGATGAACTGGCTTCGCTCGGGCGGCACGATGATGTGCGACTTGCGGTCGGCGACGAGACACCCGCACGAGGTCTGTATTTCGGTGATGACCAACGGGTTGTCGCCCGCATTCTTCACCTCGAACATCAGTTCGAGCGTCTGTCCCTGCAAGATCGGGAAATAGTGGCGTACGGGGTCCGTGACCTCGACGCTCGTCGGGGCCACCCGCTTGCTGCATGAAACGGCCGAAACCGTCAGGGCCAGCAACGCAACGCATATGAATCCGCTTTTCCGCATGGTTTAGGGTATTAGATAAATTTCATCGGCGGCCAACTGCACCCGCTTACCGTCGGGACGCACCGCCCGGACGGAAATGCGCTTCGCACCCGCGAGGTCCACCGGCCCCGAAGCCGTGAAGACGCGGCCTTCGGCATCCGGCGCCGGGACGAAACTCCGGTACAGCGCGCCGTCCTTGTAAATCTCGACCGCGCGCGGTGCCCGCAGGCGGTGGCGCGGCAGTTCGAGGAACGACATTTCGAAACGCCGTGCATCTGCCCCATACCCCGCCGGGAACGCCACTTCGAGGTCCCCGGAGCTGATGTGCCAGCCGTAGTGGTAGCCCAGCGGCAGTCCGCGCACCCCGTCGGTCAGCACCCCGGGGTCTTTGTACTCCTCGTCGGGTTTCGACACGATCTCGGGCTTCACCCCGAGCAGCAGGTTGCGCACCCCGGTCCCGGGAAGCAGGCGTCCGCGCCACTGGGCGAGGTAGTCGCCCGGCAGGAGCCCCGACTCGTTGATGTGTTCCATTTCCGGAAAGTCCGCATGGGTATCCAGCGCCGCAAGCCATCGCTCGACCGAAGGGTTCACACGCAGACGGCCATCCTTATTCACGGCAAATCCGCAAGCCTCCGCAGCATGATTGCGGGCGATCTCGAGGCGCGTATAGCTCAACGCTGTGAGCAGCCGGTGAAGGCTCCTCCGCTCGGCATCCTTCGTCGTCGGAAGCACCGCCTCCAACGCCTCGTAAAAACGCACGAAATCCCCGGCATCCAGCCACTCCTCCTCGGCGGAGCGAATGCTGCCGTAGAGGTTCAACGGCCGTTTCGATGCGGCGGCACGGCGTTCGGCATCGGCGCAGAAGCCGGCCAGCAGTTCGCCCGAACGGGGATAGTTCTCGGCAAAATAACGGCGCATCAACGCCTCGAGCGACTGCCCGGGATCGAGCATCAACGCCGAAAGCACATAGGTCCGCATATCGTCGAAAGGCACATAATCGCACCCGCTGCCGTTCAGGAACACACCCCCGACACCCCGGTCGCGGTAGAACCGCAGCCGCCGGGCCGTCAGTTCCAGCACGGGGAAAGGCGTGAGGTAGTCGTCGAAATTCTGGATGTAGTCCCAGATATAAACCTCGCCGGCGACGTTCTTCCAGCGGTCGAGGCGCCCGGCGAATTTCTTTCCCCGCGCCGATTTGAAGGCATCGGCCCCAAAGGGCAGGTCCATGGCGCTGACGATCACCCCTGCGTTGGCGGGCATCGCCACGGGAGGCGGCTCCAGCGTCGAGAGATAGCCCAGCGTAAAGAACGTATGGTGCGGAAAACGCCCGGCCAGCCGCGTGAGCAGCTTCACCACGGCGGGCGTCGCGCTTTTGGCCGTGTTGCCCACGGCAGTGCAGGCCGCACAACTGCAAATGGCATCATCGTCGGTCGGTGCGACCACGAACCGCAGCGCGGCGGTGTCGCCCTCCCCGAAATTGTCGGTGATGTACTCCTCGATGCGGCGGTAGGTCTCGTCGGCCGAGAAGCAGAACTGACCATCGTAACGCTCCCCGTCGATCAGGGCATAGACCTCTTCGGGACCGTCGGCCAGCACCCTTTCCAACTGGTGGCCCCAGAGCCCCCAGCCGGTCTCCGCATCGTCCGCCGCGAGAATACCCGCATGGTCGGCGTCGTGCGCCGCCGGGGTGTAAAGCCCCCGGAAGCCGAATGCGAAACGACCGCTGGTATCGCGCAGCCCGACGGTCGCGGGAGGCAGGTCCGAAGCCTCTATGCGCGGGTCCTCGCCCGCAAGCGATTTCATCAACTGGTATTGCAGCCACAGCATCCGCCGTCCGTCGCGCGCCGTGAGGCGTACGCCCCGGCGAAAGCGTTTGACGCTGAAATCGGCCCGGAGAAGCGTATCCACGCCGACCGTGAGGGTAAACAGCTTCGCACCCTCCTCCCGGCCGACCGTCCGCTCCCCGCCCCCGGCACGCCGCCACAGGTGGTCGTAGAGGTACTCCGACCAGCGGAGGTCCTCGCGCGAGAGGTCATCCGCCGGCAGCACCGCATACCCGTCGCACGCCGCGGGCGACACGCCCGCGGAAGCGCATCCGACCCCCTCGAACGAACAGCACAGGGCCGCGGAGGCGACGAGCGCCAGCCGTTTAAAACGAGATATACAACTGCACATAGATGTTATACATGTTCCGGTAACGGGTCAGGACCGTATCGTAACCCATGATTTTCTCGGTGTAGTAGGTGTACCATGTGCCCAGCAGACCGATCGTGACGTGGGGCGTGAACATATACTGCCCGCCCATGCCCACCATCGTGTTGGCATGGTCGAAAGTGCCCGGCAGCGCCCGGTCCAGCACCGAAAGCTCCGGCGCGGAACCCACGCCCGCCATGCCCACGATGTAGGAGCGTCCGTCGTCCACGGGGTAATAGCGCACCTGCCCCATAGCGTTATAGTAGAATTTCGAATCGATGACGAAGAAGTCGCACTTGGCGTTGAGCCACACCGGGCCGATGAATTTCGCCACGCCCGGGCCCACCGACCACAGGTCGCGGCCGTCGAGCCGGCGGTAGCCGCCGCGAACCTCCGCCTCCCAGTCCCGCCGGAAGAATTTGGTCACCGAGGCGTTGGCCATCCACTTCGGGAAATAGCGGTCGGCCCAAGCGAAGTTGACCATCGTCTGCCAGTCGCGCGGAAAACGGTGCGCCCACTCGCCCTGCAACTGGATGCCCACGCCGCCGCCCTCGATCGAGGTGGCGTTGGCATTGATGTCCTCGTCGCGCTCGCCGTTGCGGCCCGCGTAGTTGATGCGTGCCGTGTAGTCGTTCTTCGGCTGCCGCCGCATGTACTCCAGCGCGGCCACCGACTGGATGGCATAGTCGTCGCCGTAGCGCGACTGCAGGTACTCCAGCCCGATCCGGTTGCGGAGCATGCCGTAGCGCAGCCCCATGAGATGGCGGTTGAAGCTGTAAATCTCGGTGGCCGACGGCTCGTAGTATTTCTGGTAGTAGTACGCCAGTCCGTACTCCTTTTTCTTCTCGTAGGCCAGCCCCTTGGCATAGAGCAGCGACTTGTTGCGGCTGTCGTAGTAAAGCGCCGTGTCGAGCACCGCCAGCGCCTCGTCGGAACGTCCCCGGCGGGTCAGCTCCAGCGCCTCGTATTCGCTGCTCTGGGCCAGCGCCCCGGCCAGCTCGCGGTTGCCCGGATAGTCCCACAGCACGGGACGGAGCATGTCGATCGAAGCCCGGTATTCCCCGTCGGCATCGAGCGAGGCGGCTTTCTTGGCCAGATAGAACGGTTCGCGGGGATAGCGGGCCAGTCCGCGGTCGGTGTATTCGCGGAAGACCTCATTGCGGCCCAACTGTCCGGCGGAGTTGATCGCATAGCGCAGCGCCAAATCGTTGTCGGGGTCGATCTGCAACAGCATGTCGGCCTCGGCGAAGGCGTGGGCCGTGGCCCCGGCCTCGAGGCACTGCTTGATGTAGGGAATGGCGATGTCGGCATAGCCGGCCACATAGAAATCGCGCATCCGGGGATCGGCATGGTCGATGGCACCCAGATAGAGGTGCATCGCCTCCGACGAACGTCCCATCCGGTCGAGCACGAGGGCCCGTTTGCCGATCAGGTTTCCGGTGTCGGGGAAACGGCGTGCGAGCGTGTCGAGCGTCCCCAATGCCTCCTCGTAACGCTTCATCAGGACGCGGCAGGCGAAGATCTTCTCCCACCCCGCGCGCAGCGTCTCGTCGTCGGCCTGCTGCCGGACGACGAACTGCGCACACGCCATCGCCTCGGCGTAGAGCTCCTGCTCCATCAGACGGTTGGTGCGCAGCAGTTGTTCGCGGCACAGCGCGTCGACGACCTCTTCGTCGCCGGGCCAGCGTTCGTTGAGCTTCATCAGCAGGTTGAAGGCCCGCTGGTCGTCGCCCCGGTTGCGGTAGACGAGGTATTCCTTATAGAGCACCGACTTCTCCTCGCCGTAATAGCGTTTCATCTCACGCAGGTAGAGGAGCGCATCGTCGTCGTAACCCCGCATCAGAGCCGTATTGAGCAGGTAGTCGAGCACTTCGCGGCTGTGGTCGCCGCTCTCGAAAGCCATGCCGTAGAGCACATAGGGGTCCCGCTGGCGTTCGGCGCGCGCAGCGTCCAGCGTCAGCGTATTGTAAAGGCGGCGCAGTTCGGGGTTCCCGCCGCGGCGCATCCGGTCGCGCATGAAGGCCATCGCCTCGGGATGGCGGCCCATCTCGCTCAGGATGCCCACTTTCTTGTAGACCAGCGTGACGCTGCCCGGCAGGGCGGCCAGTCCGCGCGAGGTCCACGCCAGCGCCTGCTCCTGATCGCCCTCCTGCAAGTGCAGGTTGATGATGTCGAGGTAATACTGTTCGTTGTCGGGAACCGTTTTCAGCAGTTCCTCGAGGATCGCAATGGCCTGCTTGCGTTCGCCGCTGCGCTTCTGCCGCTGGTAGTTCAGCTCCATCGAGTAGACCAGATCCTTGTGCAGCACGGTGTCCTGCGGGTAAATCTGGTTGATGCGCTTCAGGAGGCGGTCGGCCTCGACGTTGTTGCCCTGCTTGCGGTAGAGGTCGATCTTACGCCGCCACAGGCCCCGCCAGTAGGGCTGAACCTCCAGCAGTTCGTTGACGAAGCAGATGGCGCTGGAGTAGTTCTGCGTGATGTCCTCGACATCGACCAGCAGTTGCTTGGCATCGACGTTGTCGTAATTGATGTCCACGGCCTTGAGCAGGTGGTAGCGCGATTTGTCGTAGTCCTCCTCGTGAAACCAGTAGCGCCCCGCCAGATACTGGAGGTACGAAGCGAGCGGGTATTTCTCCAGCGCCTCGTCGAGCAGCCGCTTGCCCTCCTCCCACTCCTCTGCGGCGAAATGGGCCCTCACCTGCTCGGTATACTCCTCCGGCGTCGTGACTTTCGCCGCGGCGCTCAGGGGCGCCAGCGACAGCAAAAGGATGCTGACCGCAAGTAAGGCTCTGCCCGGATATCGTATCGGATTCTTCATGCTGCTCTGTGCCGTTAAGTATGATTACTGTGGTCCCTGCCCGCCGGGGGGGGGTCCCTGCGCTCCCTCGACCGCCACGCCGCCGTCCCGCTGGCTGAACCCCTTGCGGGTCATCTTGCCCCACTTGTACTCGCGGGACATCAGGTGGTTCAGATAGCCTTTCAGGGAACAGAAGGTGATTATCGGGTGGTAGATGAACGGTTCGAGGATGGAGGCGGCGATGATCCAGATATATTCGTAACCCCGCCGGTAGAGCGTGCCCAAATAGTAGTCGTAGGCGACGACCACCAGCGAGAGGAACTGGCAGAAGAGGTAAATGGCCAGAAAGATCACCCACATCGTGTGCCAGTTGACGGCCCCGGTCAGGGCCAGAAAGAGGAAGACGACGAGCCCCGTGAACTCGATGATCGGGGCGAGAAACTCGAAGATAACCATGTAGGGCAGCGTGAGGAGCCCCGTCTGCCTGTAGGTCTTGTTGAAGATCATCTTGCGGTGGATCATCAGCGCCTGAAACAGCCCGCGGCCCCAGCGTGTGCGCTGGCGGTAGAGCACCACGAGGTTCGGAGGCCCCTCGGTCCAGCAGCAGGTCTCGGGGACCTGCACGACCTTGTAGGGGCGCGAGAAGTCGCACATATACCCCACCATGCGGGCCAGCAGGTCCATGTCCTCGGCGAACGACATCGGGTCGTAACCGCCCGCAGCGATGGCTATCTGGCGGTCGAACAGCCCGAAACCGCCCGAGACGTTGGGCATGGCGTTGATCGCCGACCACCCCATCTTGCCCACCAGATACGAACGCATGTACTCCAGATTCTGGAACAGCGGGATCGGCGTATGGGGCGGCCGCACCTCGACCACCTGTCCGTCCTTGATCCGGCAGCCGTTGGCCATACGCATCGTGCCGCTCACGGCGATCACATGCTTCGACGACGACAGCACGGGCCAGATGCAGCGGTAGAGAGCGTCGCGGCGCAGGATGCAGTCCACGTCGGTGCAGATGAAATAGGGATACTGCGCGGCGTTGATGCCAGCATTCGAAGCGTCGGCCTTCGTACCGCCGTTCTCCTTGTCGACGACGATCAGCCGGTGGTACTCGGGATTCGTCGACTTGAGCACGCGGCGGAAAGGCTGGGTCTTGATGCGCTCGATGTAGGCGAACGGCACCTCGACCAGCTCGTAGTGCTCGATCAGCTTGTCGAGCGTCGAGTCCTTGCTGCCGTCGTTGACGATGACCACCTCGAAGATCGGGTAGTCCAGTCCGAGCATCGAATCGACATTGTCGATGATGGTCTTCTCCTCGTTGTAGGCCGGGGCGATCACCGAGACGCCCGGCGTATAGGGCGACTCGCTCAGCACCCTGCGCACATAGTTGTCGTCGTAGTAGCTCTTGCGCAGCTTCAGCGAGGCGAACGAAAGGAACATCATGACGATGAAGCTGATCGCCAGCAGGCTCGTATAGAAGAATACGAAATAGTTGAAGAAATCGAACACTATCTCTTTCATGCCCGGTTGGTTAAGGGGTGTTTGACATGGGCGAAAAGCTGCGCCGCATGCCCGGTGGCCATGGCGTCGAGCTGTTCGAAAAGCTCGCGCCCCGGCTCGCCGTAATCGCGGATGTAGGTCAGGGCCCGGAGCTTCGTGGCCTGATCGTCGGCGCGCTCAAAGGCTTCGTGCAGGAACCCCAGTCCCCGCCCGCTGTGCAGTCCGGCCACAGCCGTCAGGATATTCTGTTTGATGTATTCGGGCTGCACGTCGTAAATCTCGACCAGTTTGGGCTCCGCCTCGATGTAATCCATGCCGCCCAGCGTGCGCACGATCTCGTTGCGCAGCGTCCATGTTTTGGTATTGATCATCTCCAGCAGCGGCGGGCAGTTGTCCCGCTGGTCGAAAAGCTTGATTTCGCTCACGAAGAACGCCTTCACGTTGTCCTCGACCGAACTGTTGACCCACTTGAGGAAACTCGGGACGACAAATCCCATTTTCTGACGGTGCATCAGGATCATGTGTATCTCGGCCATGTTCCAGCGGCTGAGCTTCATCGTGATGTCCTCGTCGAAGAACCGGAACGGGTTGCTCTGGCTCAGCCACATGTAGGCGAAACGCGCGGCGTTGCGCAGTTCGAGGCGGCGGTTGTAGAGGAAACGCACCAACACGGCCTCCGAGACATATCCGTTGACCGACTGGATCGACAGCAGCGCCTGAATTTTGCGGCGGGGACGCCCGAACTGGATCTCGCGTTCGAAGAAACTGCCGACCTTGAACACGCCCTGCACGTTCTGCATGTTGTAGTTGTTGACCTTCTCGCCCAGCTCGCTCTTGATCTTGATGAGCACCTGCACCAGAAAACGCATCTCCTGATGTTTGAGGCTCTTCTTCACATCGTGGCGCACCTTGTGCGCGATCTCGTCGACGGGATGGTTCTCGCGGTCGCCCAGCACCTCTTTCAGAGGTTCGTAGAAACGGTCGTAAATGCGCTGGAAGGACTTTTTCTCCCGCTGGCGGCGGTAGATTCCGTAAGCGAGGTAGAGGGCGAGGAACAGATAAAAGACGACACATAACGTTACGACTGCGATACAAATCCGGACCACGATCGGGTAGCCGATGAATTTATAATACAGCAGGTAGAAATAATACGTCAGGTAATCAAACCCGGACAGTATTTCATCCATACACGCACGTTGTTATGAACCTTTGAGGCGTTATTGCACTTTGACAGGCACAAAGATAGGCATTATTTCGGAAATAACGAACAGCATTACACACTTTTATATACATCAATATAATCATAATATATCAGTTTTTACGGCAAAATCCCGTCCAGAAACAAACATATCCGCTAAAATACATATCATAAAAGGCCGAAATAAGGCACAAAAAAATGAGCGGTCCCCGCGGGAACCGCCCACCTTTTCCGGCAGTGCCGCCGTCTATTTGCCGACGGTCTGGGCCAGCGCCGCGAAGTAACGCGCCTGATCAAGCCCGAGAGCGGCCATCAGCTCCGCTTCGGGGGTGCTGCCGCGCGTGATCGAGCGCAGGCCGTGGCCCGCGGTATAGAGGTTCACGTTCTCGGCACAGCCCGCGGCATCCTGCCCGCAAAGATAATGGGTGTGTTCCGCCGGGATATTCTTTCCTTCATAGACCGCGAGGTCGGCGACATAGACCAGATTCAGGGGCGCCGTAAAGACGAAATCCTGCATCCCGGCCAACTTGCGGCGGTCGCCCTCCGCGACGCGCACGAGCTTGTTCGCCTTGGCGTCATAGGCATAGACGCCCTCGGCGAAGAAAGCGTAGACCCGGATGGGATAGAGCGCCAGCGCCGAGGGGGCCGTCAGGCGGTCCGTCCCCGGACGGTTGATGCCGGCAGCGGCCCACATCACGCCCGAGAGTTCTTCGAGCGTCAGCGGAGCGGCACTGTACTCGCGCCACGAGCGGCGGTCGGCCAAAGCTTGGTTAATAGTCGCTCCGCCCACCGTGTCGGGAGCCAGCAGGGCGATCTCGGGGCCGTGTTTCACTTCGGTTCGGGTCACCGCGGCCTTTTGGGCCGACGGGGCGCCTCCGCACGCGGCCAACAGCAGCGAGGCACAGGCAAACAGCTTCGTTTTCATAGTCTTCCGTTTTTTAGGATTCCAAACAAAAATAATGCACGCGGGGCAAAATACCAAATTTATCCGCACGCATCCTCCAATGAATCGAGCACGGCGAGTATCTCCTCGCCGTAACGCTCCGTCCGGCTGGGACCGAAGCCCCGGATAGTGAGCAGGTCCTCGGTCGACCCGATGTCGCTCCGCGCCACGTTGAGCAGGTCGCGGTTCGAGGCGATGACGAACGGCTTGCGGCCCGTAGCCTCGGCCCTCCGGTCGCGCCACAGGCAGAGCGCTTCGTAACGTTCGTACTCCTGCTCGGTGAGGTCCGTCGCCGGAGGCATGAAATCCCCGACCAGCGCCGGGGCAGCCGCTCTCTCCTCGTCGGTGGGGTCGTGGTAGATGACGATGACCGTCCACGACGACCGCCCGCGCAGGCACCCGCAATGGAGGCGCGAGACGCGGACCGCCGCGAGAAATTCGTTCACGATCCGTTCGTCGCGTTCCCGCATGGCGGGGTCGACGCGGATCTCAAAGGTTTTGATCTTCATAGTCCGTTATTTGAAGTTGCGTTCTCAAATATAACCCATCGGGACCGAATCTGCAACTTCGGGTCCCGAAGCCCGGAAATTTCCTTATCTTTGTCCTACCAAGCATACACCGAACATGAAGCCCCAAACCATCCATGCCGTCGTCTTTTCACCGACGGGAACCTCGAAAAAGATCGCCTCGGCCGTGGCCCGGGGAATCGCCTCCGCGGCCGGAGCCGATCCTGCCGAAGCCGCCCCGCTGAAAACCATCGACCTGACCCACACCGCCGGACAGCCCGCGACGCTCCCTGCCGACACGGTGGCCGTGATCGCCACACCGGTCTATGGGGGACACGTCGCCCCGACGGCCGTAAAGCGGCTCGAAACGCTCCGGGGCGAAGGCACCCCGGCCGTCGTCATTGCGGTCTACGGCAACCGGGCCTTCGAGAACGCCGCCGCCGAACTGGCCGCATTGGCCGCCCGGCAGGGATTCGTCCCGGTGGCCGCCGCGGCATTCGTCGGGGAACACTCCTACAGCACCCCCAAAACCCCCGTCGCCGCAGGACGCCCCGACACGCAGGACCTCGCTGAGGCCACGGCGTTCGGTGCCGCAGTGCGCAAAAAGCTCGACGCCGGGGACCTCACGCCGGTCGACGCCGCCAAGCTGAAAGAGGTGCGGACCCCGCTGTGGCCGATGCTGCGTTTCATCCGCTTCGTGCTGGGCTACCGCCGCCGGCAAAAGAAAAATCCCGTCGTCTACCTGCCCGTGGGCGACGCCGACCTCTGCACCCACTGCGGCCGCTGTGCGGCGATCTGCCCCACGCAGGCCATCGCACGCGGCGACGAAGTGCATACCGATCCGGCGCGCTGTATCCGCTGCTGTGCCTGCGTCAAGGCATGCCCGGTCGGGGCGCGGAGTTTCCACACCCCTTTCGCCGCGGCGCTCTCACGCAGTTTCACCCGGCGCAAACCGCCCGTAACCCGCTTATAAACAATGATCGAACGCATCGAATCTCCCGCTCCGGTCGAACTGGACGCACTTACTGCCCTGTGGGAAAGGTCGGTACGCGCTACGCACGATTTCCTCGCCCCGGAGGACATCGCCTTTTTCCGCCGCATGGTGCGCGAAGAGGCGCTGCCCGGCGTGGAGGAACTCTATGTCATCAGAGATTCCGGAAACGGATTCGCGGCCTTTGCGGGCGTCGAAGCCGACCGGCTCGAAATGCTGTTCGTAGCCCCCGCCGCACGCGGCAAGGGGCTGGGGCGCGAACTCGTGGAGCATGTCACGGCGCATTGCGGCGTGCGGCGCGTGGACGTCAACGAGCAGAACGCACAGGCCGCGGGATTTTACGCCCGGATGGGCTTCCGCGTCGTCTCGCGCAGCGCCGCCGACCCCTCGGGCCGTCCCTACCCTATTCTTCACCTCGAACGCTGACGAAAGCGGGCGGCCTTTCGGCCGCCCGTTCTTCTGTTCCATATAGCATCATTCTCACCGATCGAGTTCTGCGAGGATTTGCCGGACGACGGATTCGTCGGCGCACGGCACGGCGTATTCGGGAACGCCCTCGACACCGCCCATCGAGACCCGCGGGTTGCGGAACTCCATGCGGCTGTCGCGCCAGCCCCGAGCGCTGAAATGGAGCGCATCCACGCCCGTCGAGGCCAGCAGCCGTGCATTCGACGCATTCACCCCGCTGCCGGCCATGATCTCGATGCGCCCGGCGGCGCGGATCACCAGTTCCCGGAGGGTGGCGATCCCCTCGACGGCCGTGTTGCGGCCCCCGGAGGTGAGGATGCGGCGGCAGCCGCTCCCGACGACCGCTTCGAGCGCTTCGAAAGGGTCGCGGGCCATGTCGAACGCCCGGTGGAAAACGACCTCCATTTCTCCGGCCGCGGCGACAAGCGCCGCCGTGCGCTCCGCATCGACACGCCCGTCGGGGCACAGCAATCCCAGAACCACACCGTCGGCCCCGCATTCGCGGGCGAAGCGGATCTCATCGGCCATCTGGCGGAATTCACCGTCGGAATAGCAGAAATCCCCGCCCCGCGGACGGATCATCACACAGAGCCGGATGCCCGCAACACGGCGCGCCAGCCGGATCGTCGCAGCCGAAGGGGTCGTGCCGCCCTCCCAAGGCGAGGCGCACAGTTCGACGCGCGTGACCCCGGTCCGGACCGCCACGGCGCACGCTTCGACGGAGTAGGCGCAAAGTTCGGTCGTCATAAGACAAAGATAGGATTTCCGGCAGTAAAATGCAAGCCCCGGCCGGTCACCGCAGCACCACCGTCACGGACATCGGCCCGTGGGCGCCGAAGACCAGCGCCTGCTCGATGTCGGCGGTCTTCGAAGGCCCCGACATGAAGCACCCGTAGCCGAAGTCGTCGACCTCGGGACGCACGACGGCCTCGTGCATCGTGTCGACAACGGCGTCTTTCGGGATCACGACCATCAGCGCCGTGGCCCCGAAGTAGAGGGCCTTGTGGCGGATGTCCTGCGTGATCCACACCGCACCGTTCTCCGCGACGCCGAACGCCCCCGCGACGACGCCCAGATCGACGTCGACCAGCTCGCGCACATCCTCCACAGCATCGGGGTCGAGCGTGGCAGCGGTCACGTCGGGCATGGCCGAAGCGATCGTCCGCGCATCGGGGTAACAGCGGCGGATCACATCGTCGAGCGTCTCGCCCGGCGCCATTCGCACCGCCTTGCCGCCGGCGGCCCCGAGCCGTTCGGCGAACATCGCCGCGGGATCGTCGAAGCGCTGGGGCGTGAAATCCAGCGCGGGATGCGGGTATTCGGGCATCCCGTCGGCCGCCAGTTTTTTCAGGATATCGTCTTTACTGCTCATCTCATTTCGTTTTTTTCCACCAACCATTAAAAGTCTTCGGGGCGAAGGGCGGCATGGCGCGGCCGGGGGCGCTCCACGGGTTCAGCCCGTTTTCGAGTACGAAGCGCGGGAGTTTCTCCGCTGCACGGGCCAGAGCGACGCCGCCGTAAAAACGTCGCCGTCCGCCCATGATGAAGTCCATCCCCTTGACCGAGAGTTTCTTCACCGGATCGGCCAGATGCAGTCCGTCCAACTGCTGCCGCCACATATAGATCTGTTCCCCGAGGTCGATCTGCGCCGGACAGACATCCGAACAGGAGTAGCAGAGCGAGCAGGCCGAGACATTGCCGTGGTGAAGCTTCGGCGAACGCAGCATCCCGAGGTTGATGCCCAGCGGTCCGGGGATGAAGTACGAATAGGAGTAACCTCCCGAACGGCGGTAGACCGGGCAGGTGTTCAGGCAGGCTCCGCAGCGGAGGCATTTGAGCATGTTGCGGTGCGCGGCGTCGGCCAGCCACTCCGAGCGGCCGTTATCGACCAGAATGACGTGTATCTGCTTGCCCGGAGCCGGTTTGCGGTAGAGCGAGGTGTAGCTCGTGACGGGCTGTCCCGTGCCCGAGCGGGCCAACAGGCGCGTGAAGACCGCCAGCGCCTCCATGTCGGGGATCACCTTTTCGAGCCCCATGATGGCGATGTGCAGGTCGGCGAACGAGGTTCCAAGGTCGGCATTGCCCTCGTTGGTGCAGACGGCCAGCGCCCCCGTCGAAGCCACGGCGAAATTGACGCCCGTCATCGAAACGTCGGCCCCGAGGAACTTCGGCCGCAGGACGCGCCGTGCGGCGTGGGTCAGGTAGGTGGGATCGCTGTTGCCCGGTTCGGTGCCCATCTCGCGTTCGAACAGCGCGCCGACCTCCTCGCGCCGCACGGCGATCGCCGGCAGAACGATGTGGCTGGGCGGCTGTTGCAGCAGTTGCATGATCCGCTCCCCGAGGTCGCTCTCCACGGCATCGACACCCCGCTCGCGGAGGTAGGGCGTCAGGCCGCACTCCTCCGAGAGCATCGACTTGCTCTTGATGAGGTTCGTGCCGCCGTGCTCCCGGACCAACTGCCAGACCGTCGCGTTCATCTCCGCGGCATCCTTTGCCCAGTGGACCACCATGCCGTTGGCCGTGGCGTTGCGTTCGAATTCGCAGAGGTAGTGCCCCAGACGGCTCAGCGTGTGGCGCTTGATCGCGGACGACAGCCGCCGCAGCTCCTCCCACTCGGGGACCGTCATCATCATCCGGTCGCGTTTCTCGCGCACGGCATACAGCGCCTTGTCGTGCCAGACCATGCGGTCGGCGTCGGCGACGAATCGTTTCGCGGCTTTGGAATGGGTGCTCATAGCTTCGAATTGAGGATTTCAACGATGTGGAGGGTCTTCACCGGCAGCTTCTCGCGGTCAATGATCCCCTGCATGTGCATCAGGCACGACGAATCGGCCCCGGTGATGTACTCGGCGCCGGTGGCGATGTGCCGCTCGACCTTGGCGCGCCCCATGGCCACCGACACGGCGTTCTCCTCGACGGAGAACATCCCGCCGAAGCCGCAGCACTCGTCCCGCCGCTCGGGTTCCGCCACCTCGATCCCCTCGACCAGCGACAGCAGGTCGCGGAGCTTCGAATGGAGGGGAACATTCATCTCGCTGGGCGACGAAAGGTCCATCTTGCGCACCCCGTGGCAGGAGTTGTGCAGGCTCACCTTGTGGGGAAAACGGACGTCCAACCGCGCGGGCTTCACCACGTCGTGCAGGAACTCGCAAATCTCCCAGATACGCGCATCGACGCACGCATGCTCCTTATAATCATCCAGCAGCCGCGGGTAGCCCTCGCGCACGAAGACCACGCAACTGGCCGACGGGCCCACGACGTAGTCGTATTTTTCGAACAGCGCATTCATGCGTTCCGCCAGCGCCTTGGCGTCCTTTTCGAAGCCCGCATTGGCCATCGGCTGGCCGCAGCAGGTCTGGTCCAACGGATAGTCGACCTCGCAGCCGACCTTGCGCAGCAACTCGTACGACGCCCGCCCCACCTCGGGATAGACCGCATTGATGTAACAGGGAATGAACAATCCGACTTTCATCTGTTTCAATTTTAGCACCCAACCAAACCACACCAAAGATACGGATTTTTTCCGAGACTCGTGCATGGAGTGACTTTCCATCTGCTAAATTACAAAAAAAGAGGGCCCGGTATTCCGGTCCCTCCCCATTTCAGGCACATTTTTTACCTGATCTCGATCTGCCGGGCGGCGGAAGCGGCTTCCGTCACCTTGCGTTTCGGGATCGCAATGGTCATCACGCCGTTCTCGACCTTGGCCGAAATCTTGTCGCGCTCGACGTTGTCGGGCAGCAGCAGGCTCTGCTGGAACCGCGTGTAGGAAAATTCGCGGCGCAGGTAGGTGCCCTTGTGCTCCTTGTCCTCCTCCTTCGACTCGTTCTTCTTCTCCACCGAGATGATCAGTTCGTTGTCCTCGTTGAGATGCACCTTGAAATCCTCTTTGGTCATCCCCGGAGCTGCGACCTCGACTTTGTATTCGTCGTCGTTCTCCAGAATGTTGACGGCCGGAGAGGTCGTGTTGCGACGCTCGACGAGCCAATCGTTGCCCAGAAAATCGTTGAAAATGCTCGGCAGCCAGTTCTGATTACGTCTTACAGGTACCATAGTTTTGTCCTCCTTAGAATTATTTGGTTTAACATTCGTTTCACGTTTCCCGCCCACTCCGGAGCGGGTTCATCCGTAAACGGTCAAATCCTGTGCCACGCCGGAATAAATGAAAAAATGTCACGAATTGTCACAATTACTGAAAAATTGTCCTGACAGGACGACATTGTAACAACATTTTTCTACATTTGCAACATGGACAAAGAGTTGATATTCCGGCAGGCGGTACCTCACGAGGTATCCCACATCATGCAGATCATCCGTCAGGCACAGGCCCGGATGTATGCGGCAGGCAGTCGCCAATGGCAGGACGGCTATCCCGCCCCGGGGCATATTTCGGCGGACATCGGGCGCGGACGCGGCTATGTGCTGTGCAGGCCCGGCACCAAGGAGTGCCACGCGGTCATCGCCTACGGCGCGGTGGTATTCGACGGGGAACCGGCCTACGAAGCCCTCGAAGGCGAATGGCTCACCGACGGACCTTATGTGCTGGTACACCGCATGGCTGTCGCCGACGGCGAACGCGGCAAAGGCGTGGCGGCGGAGTTCCTGCGTCAGGTGGAGGATTTGGCACGGGAGCGGGGCGTCAAGGCGTTCCGCATCGACACCAACTACGACAACCGCCCCATGCTGCGACTGCTCGAACGCACGGGATTCACCCCCTGCGGCAAGGTCGTCTACCGGAGCGGCGAACGGCTGGCCTTCGAAAAAGAGCTCTGAGCGGACGAACGGCCCGAAAAACGGAACCCGGACGGCAGGATGGGCGCGGCATACCCCGCTCCCGACCGTTTGGCGGCAAGCGTATAAACCGCTATCTTTGCCGCACCGAAACGGCGGACGCCGCCGTTCGGAGTTAAAGCACAGCAACATGAAAAAGCAACGAATCACCGAAGAGGATTATCGCAAGGCCCACCGCAAGGCGAGCCGCGAAGAGGAGATCGCACGGCACGGCCGGACGGCACTGTGCCGCGCCGTCCACAAATCGAAAAAGACATACGATCGCAAACGCGAAAAGGCAGGTCTCGGAAACCTGCCTTTTTCATTTCATATGCGTTGTGACGTATCTCAGAGCTGCGCCGCCGGGGCCGGCTCCTCGATGGGCCCGGGCTGTATGCCGAGCGGATCGACGGGTGCGGGACGCGTCGTGACGATGCTGTCGACGACGAATTTCGTAAATCCCCGCCAAGGCAGCGCGCCGAAATACTCGCGGTAATGCAGTTCGAGGGTCTTGCCGCCCTGCAGCATCAGTTCGCGGGCGAGCGCCTCGTCCTCGACCGAAAATTCGAATTCATAGGACTGGATCGACCCGGCGCTCTTCGAGCGGATACCCGTCTGGATCAGTTTGCCCTCGTAGGTCTTGAAAACGAGCCCCTTGTAAACGACATAGTTCAACTCCCCGCTCTTCACCCCCTCGCCGAAGACGAAGTAGAAGCGGAAATAGAAGAACACGGCCAGCCCGACGGCTACCAGAACGGTGATGATGCCCCAATATTTTTTCATAACTTTTCTGTTCGGCCGCACACGGCGGCAATCCGCTACAAAGGTAGTAAAAAGCGCGGCGATCCCAAAACCGGATCGCACGCCGCGCGGCAGAACGTCCCGGCGACTAAAGGTGTCGTCACGACACCAAAGGTAGTAAAAAGCACGGCGGTTCCAAAACAGAGTCGTATCTTTGCGGAAAACATCAGCCATGGTCTGGAAGACGATCGACATAACGACGGAATCGGGCGAAACGGTGCGGGCGCAGGCTCCCGTGATCGTCTCGGCAAGCCGGGCCACGGACATCCCGGCATTCTACGCCGACTGGTTTTTCGACCGGCTGGAAAAGGGATATTCCGTCTGGACGAACCCGTTCAACGGCGCCAAGTCGTATGTCTCCTACGCCCGGACACGGCTGGTCGTCTTCTGGTCGAAGAATCCCCGCCCGCTGCTGCCACACCTCGAAAAACTGCGCGAAAAGGGCATCCGCTGCTACCTCCACTACACGCTCAACGACTACGAGACCGAAGGGCTCGAACGCGGCATACCGCCGCTGGACGAACGGATCGACACCTTCCTCCGGTTTTCGGAACTGCTGGGCAAAGAGCTCGTAATCTGGCGGTTCGACCCGCTGATCCGGACCGACCGGATCGGCGTGGAGGAGTTGCTGCGCAAGGCGGAACGGATCGGCGACCGGCTCCGCGGGCATACCCGAAAGCTGGTTTTCAGTTTCGCGGACATCCGCACCTACCGCAGCGTACAGGGCAACCTGCGCAGAAACGACATCCGCTGGCGCGAATTCGACGAACGGCAGATGCTCGACACGGCCACCGGACTGGCGGAACTGAACAAGAAATGGGGTTATACGCTGGCCACATGCGGCGAGAGGATCGACCTGTCGCAGTTCGGCGTCCGGCGCAACAAATGTATCGACGACGAACTGATCGTCCGGCAATTCGCCGACGATCCGCTGCTGATGGATTTTCTGGGCGTGGAACGGGACGGGTTGTTCGGCCCGGAAACAGTCGTCCGGAAAAACGCGAAGGACAAAGGACAGCGGCCTTTCTGCGGCTGCATCGCCAGCAAGGACATCGGCGAATACGACACCTGCCCGCACCAGTGCGCCTACTGCTATGCCAACCGCTCCGACGGAAAGGCCGCAGAGAACTACCGCCTGCACCGGGCCCGTCCCGACGCCGAAACGATCACCGGCAAATAGGGCCCCGTCACTCCTCCCCGAAATCGAACCGGAGCTGCACGCAGCCCTTCGTAAAATCCGGAACATTGCCCACCGTGACCCCGATCAGGCGTACCCGGTGACCGGCGAAATCGACACCCGCCAGCAGTTCCCCGGCCACGAGGCGCAGCATATCGCGCGAATCGACCGGACAGGAAAGCGTCCGCGACCGCGTGATCTGGCGGAAATCGTCGAACTTGAGTTTCAGCACCACGGTCCGCCCCCGGAATTTATGGCGCGCAAGCCGCCGCCACACCTCTTCGCAGACCTGTTCCAGTTCGCCGAGCAGCACCTCGCGGTCGGCGGTATCGGCTTCGAACGTGGTTTCGGCTCCGAGGGACTTGCGGATGCGGTTCGGAACCACCGGACGCGGGTCGATGCCCCGCGCATAGCCGTAGTAACTGCGCCCGGCCTTCCCGAAATGGCGGACCAGTTCCAGCTCCTCCCACTGCCGCAGGTCGGCGCCCGTGCGGATGCCCAGCGCGTGCATCTTTTCGGCCGTGACCTCCCCGATACCGAAAAAGCGCTCGACGGGAAGTTCGGCGACGAACGTGTCGATCCGGTCGGGCGGGATGACGAACAGTCCGTCGGGCTTCCGGTAATCCGAGGCGATTTTCGCCAGCATCTTGTTCACGGAAATACCTGCCGAGGCTGTGAGCCCGGTCTCGGTGCGGATGCGGGCCTTGATCTCCCGGGCTGCGAGCGTCGCCGAGCGGACGTGCGAAACGTCGAGGAAAGCCTCGTCCAGCGAGAGCGGTTCGACGAGCTCGGTATAGTCGTGGAAGATGTCGCGTATCTGTTGGGAAACGGCCTTATAGACGTCGAAACGCGCCGGAACGAAGATCAGCTCCGGGCAGAGACGCCGGGCCAGCACCGAGGAGATCGCCGAGCGGACCCCGAACGGACGGGCCTCATAGCTGGCCGTCGCAACGACGCCGCGCGGTCCGTCGTAGCCCACGGCGACGGGACGTCCCCGGAGTTCGGGGCGGTCGCGCTGCTCGATGGAGGCATAGAATGCGTCCATGTCGACGTGTATGATCTTGTTCTGCACCCCTGCAAAAATACAAAAATAATGCAGACCGACGAGCAAGTTCCGCACAGGCGGACAATCCGATCCCGGAAACCTCCTGCCGGCAGGGGCATGCTAAAATGAGAAGCGGTTTTCAGTCCTCGAATCGGCCGGCCCGGACTGCCGGATTATAAAATGAGTATATGATTTGGATGAATCGAGAATGTGTCCTATTTTTGTACTTGAAAAAAATGAAATACCTGAAATAAACGAGATTATCGGTTGAACCAGAAGATTGCCGGAACGCACGACTGTCCGGCCGCAGGCCCGGTTCTCTATGAACAGATAATCCCGAAAGGAGACGATTATGAAGTCAAAATACGACATTTCCGATAACGCAGCGACGATAGAATCCATTCGTAGCGGCGACAAGGGGGCTTTTGACTTCATGTATCGTTTCTACTTCAAGCCTTTGTGCGCCTTTGCATCGCGGTTCGTTTCAACCGGAGAAGAAGCGGAAAACATCGTGCAGGACGCCATGCTGTGGATCTGGGAGAACCGTACCACGCTGTTAGCAAACATGTCGCTGAAGGGGCTTCTATTCATGATCGTACGGAACAAGGCCCTCGACTGCGTCAGGCATGACACGATTTCAGGACGGGTTCACAAACAGCTTTATCACAAGTTTGCCGCCACGTTCGACGATCCCGACTTCTATCTTGAACAGGAGCTCACCGAAATGCTCGAAAAAGCCATCGCCGCGATGTCGCCGGAATTTCAGGAAGCGTTTAAACTGAGCCGCATGCGCGGCATGAAACATCAGGAGATAGCGAACCGTCTGGGGGTATCGGTACAAACGGTGAATTACCGCATCAGTCAGGCTATGAAGATACTCCGCCACGAACTGAAAGATTATCTGCCTTTAGTCCTGCTGCTGCTCAAAATCCACGGAGGGCTGCAACCATAAACAAAGAGTCCGGCATAATGCCGGACTCCTGTTATCCACCTCAATCGGTAACCCTGTATATTTTTGCGGCCCATCCTCCGCCCGGTGCCATATCGATCGTCAGGCGACGGTCTGCGGGGATGCCGATCGTCTCTTTTTTGTAGTCGCGGGCCGCCCGGGCGGCATTCACCCCGTCCCGGTAGACCTCGGCAGCAAACCTGCCTTCGCCCAGAAACGAAAGGTCGAGGGTCAATGAACGCGCCGTCCAGTTCGTCATGGAGCCCACATACCATTGCTCCCCGCTGCGGCGCGCCATGGAAACGTATTCGGCGACCTCGCCTCCGAGAACGACGGTTTCATCCCACACCGTCGGAATCGCGGCGATGAATTCCGTGCACTCCTTCTCGTTCATGTAGTTGGAAGGGCTGTCGCAGAGCATGTTAAGCGGAGATTCGAAAATAACATACTCGGCCAGTTGGCGGCAGCGCGTGCCCTGACTCATCGCCTCGGAATACACCGAACGGTAGTTTTTCGCCGTGGCATTGCGCATCGCACCCTGCGTATAGTCCATCGGCCCCGCTATCTGGCGCACGAAAGGGATCGTCACGTCGTAGGTCACCTGATCGAGATCCGGCGACCACTTCATCTGTTCGAGTCCGTTGACCCCTTCGAAATTCACCACGTTCGGATAGGTCCGATGCAGTCCGGTCGGCTTGTAAGTGCCGTGAAGATCCATCAGCAGGCCGTATTTGGCCCCCATTTCCGCAGCACGGCGGTTGAAAGCGACCATCACCTGATCGTCCCGGTCCATGAAATCGACCTTAAAGCCTTTGATCCCCATCTCGGAATAGTGGCGGCAGACGTTCTCCATATCGCGGTCGAATGCCCAGTAACCCGCCCAGAGAATGATGCCGACATGGCGTTCCGCGGCGTATGCGACGATACCCGGCAGGTCTATTTCCGGAACCACCTGCATCAGGTCCGCCCGTTTGTTCACGGCCCAGCCTTCGTCCAGAATGACGTATTCGATGCCGTGTTCGGATGCGAAATCAATGTAGTACTTATAGGTTTCCGTATTTATTCCCGCCGCAAAGTCCACACCATAGAGATTCCATGTATTCCACCAGTCCCATGCCACCTTGCCGGGTTTCACCCAACTGAAATCACCCGTCGGGGGAGAGGCTATTTTATAGACCATGTCGCTGTCCAGAAGCTCGGCGTCGTTCTCGGCAACGACCATGACCCGCCACGGGAAACGGGTCGGTCCGGCGACCCGGGCCATATAGTCCTCGCGCTCCGTGACGATCATCTGCAACTGGTTGTGCCCGCCCTGCTCGACCGTCTTCGGGTAGGGGGCGTACACACCCGCAAGCGTCCCGTCTTTTGCGCCGCCATAGAGGTACATCCCGGGATAATCCATGAGGTCGGCCTCCGTAATGCAGACCTTTTTCCCGTTCGGACCGCCTACCAGCACCGGCAGGAATGCCAGTTGTTCGGATTTCCACGACGAAAGGGGTTCATAGGTATAGAAGTTCTCGAACGAGTTGAAAAACTGCCGTTCGATCTTGTCGCCCGTCTTGCCGTTCCCGCCTCCGCGAACATAGGAGAAAACGCCTTCGGCTGTGGCCGGAAAGGTGAATTCGGCCTGCTCGCCGAGGACTTTGAAGGCTTTCTTGCCCGTGTATTCGAAACGATAGGCCGCCCCGTCGTCGTAGGCCCGGAAAACGATGTTGTAGTCGTTGCGAAAACGCAGGGTCAGCTCGTTGAAATTGTCACGGACACGCGCACGCTTGTAGACCGGCGCATCGAACGTCTCGTCGACGCTGCGTGTCGACGAACCGGCCAAACGTGCGTCCACGCCGAACGAAGGCACGCCAGCGGTAGTCATGGATACGGCCGACGGAGCGACCATCACGTCGTCCCCGTGCAGCACCGAATATTCAACGATACCATCGACCGAGACCTCCACCCGCAGACGGCCGTCGGGCGAGGCGAGTGTGAAATTATTTTGCGCCGAAAGGCTCCCTGCCGCGAGCAGTGCAAACGCAATCAATACATATTTTTTCATACAGGCGAATTAAGATTTAAAAATAACGGGATTGCTCAACGGGGATTACCCGGATATACCCGCAGCAGAGCGGCTCCGTGGGGTGCGACTTCGGTCGAAAAAACCTCTTTTCCTTCGAGCGCAGCGACATCGGTCTGACGCCACAGGTCTCGGACGGTCTGTTTGTCGCGCAGACCGAGCTGTTCCAGCGTAAACTTGATCTTTGCGGATTTTTCGCCCCGGTTGAAAAGTCCCAGCGCAACCGATCCGTCTTCGAGATGTTTCATGTAGATCACCTCCTTGTCTCCGTTATGCCAGACAGGAGCCGCCTGAAGGCCCAGCGGGTCCTGATTGACCTCCAGCACCTCGTCATTGGTCAGCAGGCTGAGCGTAAAATCGTCCAGTTGGGCCAGATCACAACCGATAAGGAGCGGTGCGGCCAGCAGCGACCACAGCGAAATATGGGTGTACTGTTCATCGGGCGTAAGATTCGTCGGGTGTAGTTTCGTACTCCATCCGACCATGCCGACGACCAGCATGTCGGGGTCGGCCCAATGCCCCGGCCCCGTAAACGGAAGCCAGCGGTCGTGGGCGAACCCGATCGACGAGACGCTCTCCCAGTTGTCGCGGATGTCGCTCGTGGTGCGCCAGCAGTTGCACAGCTCCATCCACAGGGGCGCGTCGGCATAGGGCGCCTTGTTGGAGATGCTGTAAACAATATCGCGCCCGCAATTCTCGAGGGCATCGTGCATTTCGGCCGTGTAATAACGGTCGTTGGGCAGCCAGTCGTATTTCAGATAGTCGATACCCCATTCGGCCCACTGCGCGACATCGGCCTTTACAAACGAATAGTCAGCATGGTGGTAGGTCTCGGCACGGTCTTTCCAATAGTTGCCGCCCGGTTTCTGGTAACGGAAGTGTTCGTTGTGCATGCCGTCTTTGATCCACTGGTTTTCACCGTCGGGATTGTCGGAATAACTGCCGATGTGGGCCGCGTACGTTCCCACCCACGGCGAGGAATAGATGCCGATTTTAAGCCCCATGCCATGAATTTCGTCGGCAAGCGCTTTCATGTCGGGGAATTTCACGTTCGGCTGGATGGCGTTGTACTTCCCTCCGCGGCGGCCCTGCCAGCCATCGTCGATGTTGATGTAGGTCCAACCGTGACGGTCGAGCCCCTTTTCCACCATGGCACGGGCCGACGAAAGGACCTGCTCCTGAGTGACGTCCCGCGCCCAGCAATTCCACGAATTCCACCCCAACGGCGGAGTAAGGGCTATTTTATCGCCGATAACGATGCGCAGGCCGCGCTCGCAGCTCCCCAAATCGTTCTCGGCCCGCAACTTCACGGTGTACTCCCCCGCTTTTTTCACGCAGCCCGTGATACGGCCGGTTCCGGAGTCGAGCACAAGACCTTTGGGCAGTCCTTCCGCCGAGAAGGTCATGGGACGATCGCCCGTGGCGGCTATGGCAAAGATAAAATCACTGCCCGGACGCGCTCCGAACACGCGGGCCCCGTTGATGCGCGGCTCAGGCGCGGGCTCAGGCGTCAGGATATATGCGGACCGATCCGAAGATGCCGTCTGAGCCATGCCCAGCGAGGGCATGACAAGGGCAGACATCAATACCCCCTTCATCAATAGTCTGTACATAAAGATATGGGTTTAATTACCTGTCTTTCATCACAAAATCGTAGCGGACGCCATCGTAGTCCCTCGTGAATTCCGTCACCTTGTAAGTGCGTCCGCGGCCATCTTCGGCCAGAACTTCGAACGCCTCGCCCGGATATTTCAACTGCAGGTAGAAAAGATGGTCCCTTGCCGTGGAGATGCTGTTCCATCCGCAGCCGTAGACCTCGTAGAACCAGTAGGCGACCCACAAATCCTGCTTATTCAGGAACGGTTTCATATCCCCGACCTTCGCACCGCGCTGCCAAAGGCTTATCGTCCAATCCGAATCCCGGTTCCAGACATTGGCTACGACGCTGTTCGACGGCAGATTTCCCGTTAGAATGCTCCCGTATTTCTCTTTGAAACAATAAGGCGCATATTTGCCGGACAGCGGCAGGCCGTTCTCGTTCATCCGGGGATGGCTGTAGGTCTGTTCCCCGTCATAGGCCCGGATCTGGAAATCGCGGTTTTTCCCGGTCGCCTTGTAGTACCAGTCCGTAATATGCGCTCCGTCGATCTCATAAATACCATAACCGTTGGGTGCGCCGTCGGCATTGAACGAAGCGCGCCAGAACTGGCCGCAGACCGCGCCATGAATATGCTCGTAGATCTTTTTTCCGTTCACCGTATGAACCTTGTTCTCGTTGTAGTGCGTGTGTCCGATCATCAGGTGAGCCTCCTCGAACTCGGCCAGCAGGTTCAGGGTTTCCGTGTGGTAGCGGCTTTTCGAATGATCTCCCGCGCTGCCGTTCCGAAACGGGATATGGGCGCACAGAATGACCATCTTGTCTTTCGGAACATACGCGAGGTCCTGCTTCAGCCACTCATACTGCCAATCATAGAACCCGCAGGCGAACTCCTCGGTGCGGCCGGCTTCGGCCTGCTCTCCGTGCAGGACATTGTCCATGGAGATGATGTGGACATCGCCGCGGTTGAACGAGTAGTTCTGCGGGCCGAAGGTGTTCTGAAAATTCTCGATGCTTTTCCAATAGGTGGTCGCAACCGACGAATTCAATTCGTTCAGGTGGTCGTGGTTGCCGATAGTCTGGAAAAAGGCGACGCTCCTGTTCGACATGGCCTCCTTCATCTTTTCCCAGACATCCTTCCGGTTATTGTCGGTAATGTCCCCCAATGTCATGGCATAGACGTTCGGATTCTTTTTCGCCGTGCTTTCGACATCGGGCAGCGTCTCATCGACAAACCGGTATACGTTTCCGGCAGAGGTCTGCGGATCGGCCAGACAGAAAAGCGTGAACTTCGTCTCTTTCCCGCCGGCAAGCCGGGTAAGCCTGAAATCCTGACGGAAAACCGGATTGCGGTCGTTGATAGTCCGGTAGAAATAAGGCAGGCCGTTCTGCAGGGAACGATACACCTCGTACTCGGCAGGGGTCGAATAGAAGACCTGCGTGGCACGGCTGTCCCGGACCAACTGGTAGACGCCGTTGGCGTCGGTCAGGACGCAGTTGAACCCGTCGCTCACCATCACGTCCGGGATGCCCGCGCCGCTTACGGCATCGGAAATGAGTCCGCAAAGCGTCGTTTTGGAGTCGATCTTCGTACCGTTGATTTCCGTTACCGAGCCGCCGCTTCCGGAACCGCCCGATGACGCGCCGGGCGAATTCGGATTGTCGTCCGAACAGGATGCCGCCAGCAGCAGGACGGCGCATAAGGTGATTAAATATCGCATTGTGTCGTTTGGGTTTTTAAGTTTCCGTTCCCCTCCTTCCCCGGAGGGGAACGGAAACCGCTTTAACAGGTTGTTTATTTTCTCACGGCGAAGATTTCGCCGATCGCCGCCGTGTCGCGCGTCGCGTTCTTATCGTTGGAATCCGTGATATAGATACGGATGTAACGCGCCTTCGTCGTCTGGGGCAGCATATAATAGAACGGCCCGACGAGTATGGAGGCGTTCATTTCGAAATCGAATTCACCGGCTTTGGTCCATTTTCCGGAGGTCTGCCATGCCGTCGAAGTCTTCCAGTCGCTGTCGTCCGCGGTCTCGGAAACCCAGATGCTTCCGGACTTCAGGCCGAAGATGGATTCATTCTTGCCGATGGTGTTCCTGCGCCACATTTCGACTCCGTCGATAGACTGTGCCGACGACATGTCGACCTGAATGACAAAGGGAACCTTCAGGTTATTGGGCGTCTTCGAACCCGAGTTGTAGCCGGCTTCCCAGTGGGAGCCGCCTTCGTTGCCGTCGATCAGCTTTCCGCACGTGTCGTTGTTCTGATAGGAGTTGGCATCCGCTGACCAGCCGGTTTGCGAAAGCCTGCTCAGCGGCTTATAAGGCTTGGCGGCGGGAGCATAGGCATAGGCCTCAGCCAGCGAAGCCTCATAGTACCCATTACCGTTTATCGAGTTGGACTCGGTGATGGTCATGCGCATATAACGGGCTTCGGCAGGCTCGAACCAATACTTATAGTCCCGATTTGCATCCACCTGTCCCTTGACAAACCCGAATTCGGCCACACGCACCCAATTGGCGCCGTCCTTGGATATTTCGAAGTATCCGGCTTTCAGGCGGTCGCAAGCCGACCCGTCGCGGTTGCGTATTCCGATGCCGCATATGGTCTTCACCGCCCCGAAATCGATCGTGAAATCAATGGGCATTTTCCCGTTGTTGGGATTGGCTACCGCCGAAGAGCTATAAGGGGCATCCCAGAAACTGTTGACGGTAAGGCCGTCTATGATCCTCCACAGGGTCGGGATCTGTTTGCCGGAGCCGCCGACCGTACCGTGGTAGTACAGACCGTCTATTTTCCAGTCGTAACGGTCCAGTGGTTCGTACATGTTGAAATCGTCGGAAGCGGGCGCATAATGGAGCAGCAGGCACTCCTTGTCCGGGTTGACCGCGAGCCCGTCGGCAACCAGACGCACCGGAACGGCGCAAGGCGCCCCGTCCCATCTCGACGGGTCGATGCTCAAGGTCGTCGAGACGCTGGTCTGACCGCTCTTCAAGACGAGAGAGCTCTCGGCGATCGAAGCAAAACCGGCGGGCGGCAGCCGGAAAGAGGCGTGGTGCGTCGTGTTATACCAGTCGATCGCATCCTGCGACATATCCAGCCGGACCACAACATCTTCCTTGAGCGGCCGTGCCACCGAAACGGTGAGTTTCTGCTCGTCGGGCGACACCCCGCCGTCCACGATAAACTGCGTATCCGCCTGATCGAACGACAGCAGCACCTGTTCCAGCACATCGGGAAGGATCAGAATGGAGTTATGCTCGCTATTTACGTTGCCGTCGGAAACAAGCTCCAGCGGGATCACATAATTGTCCAGCCCCTCGCTCTCCTTCAAGGCGAACAGCGCCGCAGGATCGGTGAATGTCACATAGAGGTTGCCCGTGCGGTTGTCGCTTGTCAGGGCGACGGAATTCGCGTCCACCTCATAATTATCCTCCGGAAGCAGTTTGTAGTCGGTGCCGTTGGCCCGGTTATAGTCGGCCAGAGCCTTTTCCGACAGCCGGACGGATGCCGTAACGGTCTGGTCGAAATATCCGGAGCGGAATATACGGACAGGCGTTTTGGCGCTTTCGTCGACGGCGTAAAACGTTTCGGAAACCTGCAATCCGTCGTTGACGATGTAGACTGCGGCATCGGGCAGGTTGGTGTCGCGTTCATTCTCGCAAGACACGGACAACATCCCCAGAGCAGCGAATATGGAGGCAATATATTTGAACTTTTTCATGACAAAATGCTTGTTTTGTACTGTTACCATTGATAGTTCTGGGTAATATTTTTCAGACGGTCGATTTCCGACTGGGGTATCGGCAAAAGGTAGTTCTTCTTCTGGAACACCCGGGTCGAAGGCGTATTGCCGCCGTCCGATGCGATAACCGTCCTTTCCCAGAACGGGCTGCTTTGGGCGTCGCTGCCCGGCTGGGCCATCACGTTCATGCCATAAACCGCCCCTGCATCCTCCTGCTCGGCGATGGCCCATGTACGGGTGTCGAAGAAGCGATGGTTCTCGAAGTTCAGCTCCAGCATGCGCTCGCGGCGGATCATTTCGCGCAACAGCACCTGATTCCCCTCAACCTCCGGATACACGTCTTCTATATCGTCCACTCCGGCCCGTTTGCGGATCATATTCAGATAGACCAGCGCATCGGTTTCGTTCCGCTCGGGCTGTTCGTTGAGAGCCTCGGCGTAATTGAGCAGCACTTCGGCGTAGCGGAACAGCGGCCAAGTCAGGGCGGTCCACAATGCCTGATTGCTGCCCAAGGTGGTGCTGTTGAAGCTGATGTCCTGAAATTTGAACGGGAGGTAACCCGTGAGCGAGAAGTTGCTGCCTCCGGCGCTCGGCCCGGCGCCCGAATTTCCGCCGTAGAAGAACTCCACCTTGTTGAGCGTATACGATCCTCCGATCCATTTCAGCCCCTCATAGAATACCGACGTATAGAACCGGGGTTCGCGGTCGACGTACATGTTGTAGGTCGACATCGTCTGGTTCAGAATCGGATGCGTGAACGACGAGAATCCCCGTTCCGAATAACCCGAAGCCGCGTCGATGACCGGCTTCCCGTCGGCCCCGTATCCCGTAATGGGATAACGTCCGTTTTTCATGGCGAAGGCATCGACCAGTTTCTGCGTTACGGCCACGCCGCCGTAAGACGTGCCGCCCACACCCCGCGGAATGGTCGCTACCCGGTGGCTGTAACTGGTCTTCTGATAGGCAAAGATCAATTCGTTGTTCCAGTTGCGGATAAAAACATTTTTCAGGTCCGCATAAGGGTTGCCCGTACCGATCAGCTCATACTGATTGAGGTCGATAACATCCCATGCGGCATCGGCGGCCTTGGTCCATTTGCTCTCATCGGGCGACTGGGGGAAGAGGTATTGGCCCTTGGCATTTTTCAGACCGACGTACATCGGATTGCCGTTGAACAGCGGACGCGCCGAATAGAGCAGCAGACGCGCCTTCAGAGCGAGTGCGGCTCCCTTGGTGGCACGGCCATAGAACGAGGCCGGCTGCTCCAGAGGCAGATCCTCGGCGGCGGCGTCACACTCGTTGCTGACCCATTCGACACATTCGTCCCATGTGTTGCGGTCCACCTCGCGCAGAGCGGGATCGTTGAAATCCACCGCATTCTCGCCCAGCAGCACGACGGGACCATAGAGACGCATCAGACTGAAATAGTAGTAAGCGCGGAGGAAACGGGCTTCTGCGGCCCACTCCTTCACCTCGTCGGGAGTCAGTTCCGGGCAGCGGCCGACGTTGGCGATAAAATAGCTGGCTTCGCGGATTCCCTTGTAATAGTTGAGCCAATATTGGATCTTGTAACTCTTCTGGGTGTCTTCCGAATTCACCGACCACGTCGAATTGTTCGACAGGGCGAACATACGGCTGGGGAAAGCGCAGGCAGCCTCGTCAGAAGAGGGCGTATAGTGGTTTTGCTGGCCGCTGGGGTCGGTTTCGTTGAATATCCAGCTATACACGTTGACCAGATAGGAAAATGTCGAACTGTATTTTTCGAAGATATTGCCCGACATGTACGACTCATCGGGCTGGCGATCGAGGTAAGACTCGCATCCGCCTGCCAGAAACGCCGTGAAACAAAGAATTATGATGCTCTTTTTCATATGTATCGTCTTTTTCAGAATTAGAATGTCAGCGAGAGGCCGATGTTATAGACTTTGTTGTTGGGATAGTTGGCCGCACCCGTCTGCAGGTCGGGGTCCCAGAGTTTGAAATCACTGAATGTCAGCAGATTCATACCCGATATGTAGATACGAAGGCCCTCGATCCTCATCTTGTTGACCCAAGCTTTGGGCAGCGTATAGCCGATCTCGGCATTCTTCAGCCGGATATAGCTTCCGTCGACCATCCAGAAACTCGACACCTGCTTGTTGTTTTCATTGACGGAGGTCGTCAAACGGGGATATTTGGCATTCAGGTTCTCCGGCGTCCAATAGTTCCCGACCAGATCGGTAAAGACATTCGCCATGGAGATATTGGTTGCCGAGAACGGCTGCGTATAGGTATTGTTGGCAAAGAAATTGACATTGCCCACTCCTTGGAAGAATACCGAGAAGTCAAAACCCTTCCACTTGACAGAAGCGCCGAAACCATAGGTTATCTCGGGAATGTCGGGATAGCCGAGCGGTTTGACGTCATATTCGTCGACCGTGCCGTCTCCGTTCAGATCAAGGTATTTGATGTCGCCGGGCTGAACGACTCCCCACGCCTGCGTCGGCCAGCCGTCGATCTCCTCCTGCGAGGCAAAGAGGCCCGCGGCCACCAACCCGAACGTCTGCCAGTTGCTTTGGCCCACACGATTCATATAGGGCTCCCGCCATGCCGGTTCGTCGTTGTCGACGATGGTATTGTGGGCGTAGGTGAAATTACCGCGCATGGTCAGTTGCACCTGCCCTATCTGCTGGTAATATTCGAGCGAAGCGTCGACGCCGTGATTCTTCATCTTACCGACATTGACCCAAGGCTGGGTAGACAGACCCGCGATGCCCGGTATCGATTTGGATTGAAGGAAGATACCGTCGCGGCGCTCCCGGAAATAATCGGCCTGAAGTTTCAGTTTGCCGAAAAGCGAGATCTCGGCGCCCACGTTCAGTTTGTATGCCTTTTCCCAGCCCACCTCGTCGTTCGGCCAGTTGCCTAAACGGATACCGTTGTAGGTCGTATTCGTACTGCCGAACTGATAGGAACCGGCGTCCTTCGTCAGAACCGTTTCGTTGTAGATAAAACGACGGTCGCCGCCGATCTTGTCGTTACCGACAATGCCGTACGAAGCCTTGAACTTCACCATATCGAATATGTCCTTCAGCGGCTGGAAGAATTTCTCCTCGGAGAGCAGCCAGCCGATGGCTCCCGCCGGGAAAAAGCCGAAACGGTGGTTGGGCGAGAAGTTTTCGGAACCGTTGTAACCGAAGTTGCCCTCGATGAAATAACGGTTGTCGAAGTTATAGGTGATTCTTCCCGCAATACCCTGATGACGGTACGGCAGCGCCTTCTCGCTCAGCGAGTTCTTCGTGTCGGTGTAGTTCTTCTGCGACTGCTGGTAGAGAAAAAGGGCTCCGACGGTATGCCGGCCGAACGTGCGGCCGTAATTTATGCCCGCCTCCAGATAGAACGAGCGCTGTCCGGTGGCGTACTCCTTATAGGAGAGCGTCTCCTGCCCGACGACCGTCGGCTCCCCGAAGATCAGGTTGCCGTCGTCGTCGCGCCCCAGAGCCATGTGCTGCGGAGGCTGCTTGGTGCGTTCGAGGCTCTGGTAGTTCTGGGCATCGAAAGCCACCTTGACATTGGCGGTGAGTCCCGGGGTGATCCAAGAGCCGAAGTCCTGTACGAGGTTGACGGTGGATGTAGCCGTGTTCCAGAACTTCTCCTTGTAACCGCTTTGGGTCAGTTCGTTATAGGGGTTGACCTGATTGTTGCCCGGGCCAGCCAGCGAACCGTCGGAATAGAAGAGCGGAAAGGCATTGGGAGCCGTCGACAAAGCATATTCCCACACTTTTTTCGTGTCGCCGCCGGGCTCGTTCTTCCGTTCAAAGGAGGTGCCCAGATTGATATTGAGTTTGGTGTGGGGGAATATCTGCACATCGACATTCGACCGGAAATTGTAACGCTGATAGGTAAGCGACGTGTCGTAGTTCTTCATGTTATCGACCGCGAACAGACCATCTTCGTTGTAGAACGAACCCGAGATATAGTATTTCGCAATATCGCCGCCGCCGCTCACGCTCAAATTCACCTTTTCGTTCCATGAATAATTCTTATAGAGCTCGCCGAGCCAGTCCACGTTGGGATAAAGATCGGGATCGGAACCGTTGCGGTACAGCGCGATCGCGTTGTCATCGTAATACTTGCTGCCGGCAGCCTGATTGTACATATCGGCAAACTGGACCGAATTGAGCATGCTGGGCACCTTCGTCGGCGACACCAGACCTCCTTCCACCGAAAGCGAGACCCGGGGTTTGCCGACCTCTCCGTCGCGCGTCGTGATCATCACGACGCCGTTGGCTCCGCGCACGCCATAGATCGCCGTGGCCGAAGCGTCCTTAAGAATCGACATCTCCTTGATATCGTCGACATTGACAAGGTCCAGATCGCGTTCGATACCATCGACCAGAATCAACGGCGACTTGGCCTCCCCGAACGTATTGATACCGCGAATCCAGAACGTAGAACCGGCACCGGGCTCTCCCGAACGCTGAACCGATACCACACCGGCGAGCTGTCCGGCCAAATTGTTGGAAATCTTGGCGACCGGAGCCTTGAGATCGTTGATGGCCACCGTGGAAATGGCACCGATGACACTGGCCTTTTTCTGCCGGCCGTAGCCGACCACCACCACATCGTCTATGTCGTTCGACGATGGCACGAGATTTACGTCTATGGCAGTACGTTCGCCCACGACAACCTCCTGCGCCTCATACCTGAGATATGAGAAGCTGAGTACGAGATAGTTCGAAGGAAAGGTAATGGAGTAGAATCCGTTCACGTCGGTACTCGTACCGATGGCGGTATCTTTCAACCAGACCGTCGCCCCGATCATCGGTTCGCCGGTGACCGCATCCTTCACATATCCCGTAACCGTATGGTTTTTCTTGGCGGGGGGGGGTGTGGCAGCCTGCTTGACTTTCTTGGTGAGAATGACATTGAACTGCTGAATGGAAAAATCAATATCCGTAGTCCGCAGAGCGGTGCTCAACACCTCCCCTATCGGTGCGACCATATTGACCGCAGGGAAGGTGACGCCGCTGATCAGGTCGTCCTGCCACGAAAACCGGTAACTGGAGCTGCCCTCTATCTGGTCGATCAACCCGCTCAGAGTCGTGGCATTACGGACGGTAACCTGACGTGCATCCTGCGCATGGCCTTCCGGGAAAAAGGCTGCCATGGCGATGGCGAGCACAACCGCAACGCGTTGCAGAAATCTAATAGTCAAACGTTTTTTCATAATTAAAGTTCATAATTGGTTAGATAGTTAGTGAATTGATTTGGTTAAAATATCATTTGTGAATCACGACGGTATCGCCTTCCAGACGGAACCGGGTGCCGGTCGTGAGCGTGATTACGTTCATGGTGTGCCCCAGCTCGTTATCCCTGCTGACGGTACCCGTGAACTTAATCTGTCCAAGCGAGGCATCATCCAGCCGGATCTCGCAACCGTACATGCCGGCTATCACCTTGATGACCTCAGCGAGATCCTCATGTGCGAAACTGCGCTCAGTGTTCACTTCGGAAACTTGTATATTGCCGTCGGTGCGCGTGTAGGCCACCCGTTGATTCGGACTTATCTCTACCACCCGATCGCCCGCCACAAAATTGATCGCCCCGCTGTGAAGTACGGCCGTGATCAGGTCGTCGTCCTGACGGGCATGCACATCGAACGAGGTTCCCCGCACGACAACTCGCGTTTCCAACGCCTTCACGACGAAGCTCCGGCCGTTTGTCTGTTTCACCACCTCGAACCGCGCCTCGCCCTCGATGTCCACCTCGTATTTTTCGCGTCCATCGGCATGGACCGGATATGTTATTCGTGAATCGGGTTGCAGACGAGCCATCGACCCGTCCGGCAAAGCGACTTCGACAGCGCTGTTCTCGGCATAGACCTCCTCAAAACGCGCTCTTTCCGATGCCTGCTTCAAGACGGCAACGGACAATGCCACGATCACCATGGCCGCAGCACCGTACGCAGCGATGCGGCGCAACAGAATGGGGAAACGGCTCTTCGTGCGCCTCTCGTTTTCGGCGACACGTTTCCGCAATTGTCGTAGAGAATATTCCACATCGACATTTTTCATGACATCGGCGCAGTCGCAGAGAAAAGATATGTAATAAATATCTTCAAGGGTCTTTTTATTCTGCTCCGACTCATCGTACCATTCCTCCACCATGGCCTGCTCCGAACGGTCTAAACGTCCTGCAAGGAAATCGATGAGCATGGATTCGTCTATTTCTCTCTTCATAAATTTTTGCTTTTTCATATATATTACGATTATAGCGATAAAGTTACTAAACCATTGATTTCATTTTTTCTGAAAAACAGGAGCCGCTCACGCGTTCTTTTCGATCTATCATCCACGGAACTAATCACTTAACACAATACCTCCTTCTTTACATATTAAAAGACAAAAGCCCGCGCGACAAAGCAGCCGGCGTTCTATCGATCAAGGCCGAGACAGGTTTGAAGAAAGGCGAATACGGCTAATATAAAGAAAAAAACGGGCCCCGCAGTACCGGGAAAATATTAGGAATGGATTATCATAAAATTCTTCGGGCAGAAATAACACACCCGGTTGCTTTTTATGTCTATTACACTTCGACTGTTGCGCTCATGGTTTAAACAACGGTTTAAACTACGACCAAACCGCATCATCGGAAAGGACAAAAGAAAAACGACCTACATCGCTGTAAGTCGTTCTTTTCAATGTGGTACCACCAGGAATCGAACCGGGGACACAAGGATTTTCAGTCCTTTGCTCTACCAACTGAGCTATGGCACCATCCTGTTGAGTTATAAAACTCTGTTACAAATGATTACGAAACCCGATCTTTTTCTCTGACACCCGACCTTTTCAGTTCGGTTTACAACGTGGTTTACACAGTCGTTTTTGCAAAGAACGATACCCATTTCGGTTTCATTGCGAGTGCAAAGGTAAGCAAAAAATTCAATTCTGCAAATATCACATGCGATTTTGTCGATATTTTATCCCTCCCTGCACGGCAAAATCCCCCGTTCCGGTGGCTGGCGGGCCAAAAAGAGGCCGATTCCCACAGGGAACCGGCCTCTAAAATCCGTCGTTCGAGCAAACCTACAGGCTCGGGAGCGTGCTGCTCCAACCCTCGTTCTGCGCAACGCCGAAACCTGCGTTGACTTCATCGACCGGAATCGGGTACACCAAATCCGAAATCTTGTAGTCGGTGAACTTGAACGAAATCGTAGTGGCATTGTTCGCATACACCTGCGCTTTCTCGTCCCAACGGCGCAAATCGTACAGGCGCAGACCCTCTTGGAAAAGCTCGCGGGCACGCTCCTCCTTGATGAACGCCATGAGGTCGGTCTTGGTCGACGGCAGGTCGCTCGTCGAGGTGATCGCCGAATTACGCTTGGCCACGGTCAGCAGGGCGTTCTGGGCATCGGGAACCGACCCGGTGGAGCTCTGTACGTTAGCCTCGGCGATAATCAGGAACATTTCGGGGGCATTGACGATATAGCAGGTACCGTAGTTGTTGTTGCCCGATGAGAAATGGGCGAATTTGCCGCCGTTGAATACGGGGCGGCCTCTGTTGTCCTTTCCAAGAACCCAGACATTGGTACGGCAGTCCGTGTCCTTATAGAGCGACTGCAACCAGAGGCTCGGGCTGTAACTGTAAGTAGACCAAATCGTACCGCACGACTGGGCCTGCCAGTTCTGCGTCGCGTTGATTGCCAACGCGAACATGCTTTCGGTATTCGACTCTCCACCGTTGTAAAGCGCCTTATAAGCAACCTTGTCATAAATGAGGGTCGTGATCTCCGCCGCATCGAGCGCATCCTGAGCCTGCTTGGCGGCATCGTCCCACTCCTCCATGTAGAGGTAGGTGCGCGCCAGCAGTCCGTGAACGGACGCCTCCCCGAAATAGAAGAGCGAGCCCCGGTCGCCGCCGGCCGCGGTGAAATGCGTGAGCGCATCCTTCAGGTCGTTGACAATGGCCTCGTAGCTCTGGCCGACCGTCGCGCGGGAAACCTTTTCGAAGGGCTGGATCGGCTTGTCTACCAGCACGATGCCGGGCTTCGACGAGAAGTCGGCGCCATTTGCCTTGATCTGATGCGCAAAGATGTTGACCAGCACCAACTGGGCATATCCGCGCAGTGCGTAGGCTTCGGCCTTGCAAAGGTCCAGTTCGGCTTTTTCGTCATCCGTGCTTGCGTCGTAGAGGTTCTCGACGGCCTCGATCAGACGGGCTGCGTTGTCGATCACCTTGTAACCGTAGTTCCATATCCAATAGAGATAGGTGTCGGTATCGGTCAGCGTGTAGGTGTAAATGTCGTTGAAATGCTGCGTTCCGGTGTTCCAATAGGGAAGATCGGTAGGGATGTCGCCGATGGTCGTAGCATAGTTGCCGGCGAAATAGTAGCGGTACAACTGGTAGTAGGCGCCGTTGAGGGCGATCGAAATATTTTCGACCGAATTGAGGGCCGTCTCCTTCTCGATTCCGTTGTAATAATCGGTCTCGAGGAAGCTGTTCCCGCAGCCCGCAACCCCTCCGGCCAGAACCGTCAGTGCAAATGCTTTCAATATCAGTTTTTTCATAATCGTTCGTTTCTTAAAATTATCACACTGCATACGTTAGAAGGTAATCTGGACGCCTCCCGTGAAAGTGCGGTTGGCAGGATACTGCCAAGCCATGATACCCGAAGTAAAGGTTTCGGGGGTGTAACCCACGAAATCGTCAGCCATGACCGTATAGACGTTGTCGAGCGACACATAGACGCGCAGTTTCTGGATGAAAGCTTTCTTGGTCCACTTCGCGGGCAGCGTATAACCCAGCGTGATGTTTCCGATCTTCAGGTAGTTGCCGCTGTAGAGGAACCGCGAGGAGTCCGACGTAGCATTGTAGGGGTCTCCGAGAATGTACTGCGGGTACTTGGCATCCTTGTTGGCCTCCGTCCACGAATTGAGGGCCACGTCGCGGAGCGGGGTCATCAGCGACATGCCGTAACCGGTGAATGCTGCACCTTGGTTGTAGACTTTACCGCCCAGACGGTAGGTGAAGTCGATATTGAAATCGAGGCCCTTCCAGTTGATGCCGGTTCCGAATCCGCCCAGCACTTTCGGATCGGCAGAGCCCACATAACGCTTGGCCGCCGCATTGTAATCGCTGGTCGTTTCGTCGCCCGACTCGTCGAGATACCACAACGGCATACCGGTTTCACGGTCTACGCCCGCATACTCCCTCATGTAGAACTGACGGAAAGGACGGCCCTCCTCGATAATCATGAAAGGCGACTCGATCGGATCGTCGGTAGCGAGCTTGATGACGCGGTTCTGGTTCCATGTAACGTTGGCATAGGCGTTCCAGCGGAAATCGCGTTTCTGCATCACTGTTGCATTCACCGAGAACTCGATACCGCGGTTGCGGATCGTACCGACGTTGCGCATCATCGACGTAGCGCCCGTAGTCATCGACAGGGGCACTTCGTAGAGGGCTTCGCTGGTCTCCTCGTTGTAGAAATCGAAGGTCAGGTGTACGCGGTTGACGAACGAGAGGTCGAAGCCCACGTCGAACTTCTTGGCAACCTCCCACGTCAACTGCTGGTTTGAAAAGCCCGAAGGGGCCATACCGGGCTTGCTGTTGTAGTTGTAACCGGCGGAATAGAACCCGCGGGCCTGATACCAGTCGATATCTTGGTTACCCACCGTACCGTAGGAGAGGCGCAGTGCGGCATTGGTCACAATCTCGTTGTCCTTCAGGAACTCCTCGCCCGTGATGCGCCACTTGGCACCCACCGACCAGAAGTTACCCCAGCGGTTGTCGGTGCCGAACACCGACGAACCGTCGCGGCGGAACGAGCCCGACACATAGTACTTGTCGTCGTAAGCATAGTGCGCATCGAGGAAATAGGATGCCAGCGTCGCCTCGGACTTGTAGTAGGCCGAATCGTTCCACGAACCGGCGGTGGTCAGGTCGCGCAGGCCCTCGCCGGCCAGCGGGAAATTGACACCCTCGATCACCGAATAGTTGTAGTATTTGCGCTGCATCTCCTGCCCGAGCATCAGGTTGACGGCATGCTTTTCATTGAACGTATAATTCCAGCCCAGCACGTTGGTCCATGTGATAACGCTTCTTTTCGAGGTAAAATCAAGGCCCTTACCGTTCGAATCGACACCGTTCGGGTCGTACAGAGCGCTGTAATAAGTGTAGATGTTCTGATCGGTGATATTCACGCCGAGGGTGGTCTTGGCATAGATACCCTTGCCGAAATCCACCTGCAGGTAGGGATTGATATTGACCGTCTGGGCCTTGGTGCGGTAGAGACTGCCCAGTTTGGAGTCCACGACCGCCAGCGGGTGGGGATAGTTGTTCACCAAGTCGGTAGCGTACAGGTAATCGCCGTTCTCATCGTAAATGGGATCCAGCGGCGTGCGTCCCGATAAGGCAAGTGTCGTAGGGCTGTTCATCGAACCGGCCGTGGACTCCGAGAATCCGTTCTGAATCGAGTAGGAATACGACGAATTGATACCCGCAGTGAAGAACTTGAATTTGCTGTCGAGATTCACACGGCCCGAGAAACGCTCCAGATCGGAACCGATCGCCAGTCCTTCTGAATTCAGGTAGCCCATGCTGGCATAGTAACCTGTCTGTCCGACGCGGCCTGAAGCGCTGAGGTTGTAATCCTGATAGTAGCCATGACGTGTGATGGCATCCATCCAATCGTAGGACGACTTACCGTCCCAGTCGTAAGCCATCGTGACAAAATCGGACCACGAATCGAGCGGAACACCGTAGACGTCGGCGGGTGTATACCCGGCATAAGTGTCGGCATATCCGTTGGAAAAGAGTTTCGCCGTCTCCTGCGCATTGGCCAACTTCATCGTGTTGTTTGCCATCGAGACGAAGCCCTGCTTGATGTCGACATTGAGGTTGAAATTGCCCTGCGTACCTTTTTTCGTAGTGATGACGATCACGCCGTTCGCGGCACGCGAACCGTAAATGGCCGTGGCAGCGGCATCCTTCAGCACGGTGACGCTCTCGATGTCGGCGGGATTGACCGAAGACATCGGATCGAACCAGTTGTTGCTACGGCTGTCGAAATTGTCCTCAATATCGGAGTTGACCGGCATGCCGTCGATCACATAAAGGGGCTGGGTACCCGAGCTGAGCGATCCGCGGCCGCGCACATACACCGAACCCCAGACACCCGGCGCACTGGTCGAATTGTTCATCTGGAGACCCGGCACGGAGCCTTCGAGCGATTTGACGAAGTTGGCATCGGTCCGCTTGGCAAGCACTTCGTCGCCGACGATGGAGGCGGCGCCGGTAAACGAGGCCTTGCGCTGCACACCGTAACCGGTTACGACTACATCGTCGATCGCATGGGCGTCTTCGGTCAGAGTAACATTCACGGCCGTCTTGCCCGAAATGGCAACCGACTGTGTTTCATAGCCGATGAAAGAGATCACCAACGTTCCGTTTACCGGAGCGGAGATGGAGAAGCGGCCGTCCGCCGCAGAAGTCGTACCGGTCGACGTTCCGTCGATCATAATGGTCGCACCGGCGACAGGCTTTCCCTGCGCATCGGCGACCTTTCCGGTCACCTGCCGGTTCTGGGCAAAACTATATGCACAGAGGCCCAGAACAGCAATTAACGTCAGTAGAATTTTTCTTACCATAAGCGTTAATCAATTAGTTTTTTAAAATAAAAAACAAGCAACGGGAATAATTAAGAATAAATCCCTAAAAATGCGACAATTAACACTGTTTTAGGCGGATTTTCTATAAAAATAACTAATCGTTTGGCATTAAGCGTGTAATAAATAAATTTATGACGCCGCGCAACCCGTTTTTGGGACTAGGAAGTAACTGCTCAAAACGATCCAAGTATGCGATTATAAGCTATTTGGTTCAGATAATATGTCATTCGGCTGCAACTTTATCATTACCTTTAGCGCGGTTGCGGTTACGATTAACAAAGGAGTTATAATGGGAACCAGAAACACGTTTAAAGTACTATTTTACATCAAGAAAAATGCACCGTTACGCAACGGCAATACCCCTATCATGGGACGTATTACGATCAATGGGCAGCGCACACAGTTGTCGACGCGGCTCTCCGTGGACCCGAAACTTTGGAATGTGAACATGGGCCGCGTGACGGGACGCCGTGCGGATGCCGTCCGCGTCAACGAACAGCTCTCACAAATCAGGTATCACATCGAACGGTGTTACAATACGCTATTTTACGAACATGCGCAGGTCACGCCGCAAATGGTCAAGGAGATGTATTTCGGCAACGACCGCCGCAGCGAGATGCTGCTGGCCTTTTTCCGGGAGCACAACGAGGAGTTTCGCCGGATGGTCGGCACCAGCCGCAGCAAGACGACCTATTATAAATACAGGACCGTTTACAACCACCTCGAAAATTACATCAGCGATAAATACGAGCGCAGGGACTTGTCGTTCAGGGACCTCGACCGGGAATTCCTGACGGGTTTCCACCAGTACATCGCTCAGGAGTGCGGGCACAAGAAGAACACGACGTGGATTTACATGATCGCGCTCAAACACATCCTCATGCTGGCCCGCGGGCGGGGTTATCTCACGACGGATCTTTTTGCCAACTACAAGCTGCACAGCGAGTTCGTGACGCGCAACTACCTTTCCATCACCGAAATCCGACGGCTTATCCGGCTCGACCTCGACGACGTGACGCTGCTGCTGGTGCGCGACGCCTTTCTGTTCAGTTGTTTCACGGGACTTTCCTATATCGACCTTTGCACGCTGACACCAGAACACATCCGACAAGAGGGTAAACAAATGTGGATAAGTACGACCCGTTGCAAAACCGGTTCGGAGGTCAACGTGCGGGTCTTTGCGATCCCGTATGCTATTCTGCTGAGATACAACCCGATGAACCGCACAAAACGCATTTTCAACCTGCCGAGCAACGGCTGGTGCAACATTTGTCTCGGCCGGATCATGTCGCTGGCGGGCATCTCCCGACACATTACCTTCCACTCGGCGCGCCATACCTTCGCTACGACAATTACCCTTTCGCAGGGAATAGCGATCGAAACCATCAGCAAATTGCTTGGCCACAGAAATATACGAACCACGCAAATTTACGCCACGATCACACACTCGAAACTCGACGGAGACATGGAACGTCTTTCGAAACGACTCGACACGCTTTACCGGGAATCCGACTTGGAACGGGTTCCGGAACCGGTGTGAGATTCCGGCCTTCCGGGAGGGGCTCTGGCTAACCAATTCAGACGATTTGACCAAAAACGGTCTAAAAAGACGATTACAAATTGTAATCCACCAACCACCACGCAAATCAAATTATAAGCGTCGGAAGGCTATTTCCGCCTGATATGTTACATTTGTAAATTATTTTAAAAAATTATTTGTAAACGAATTAGCGATTTCTTACCTTTGTTGTGAACTTTTTATTTTAAAAACTAATTAATTAACGCTTATGGTAAGAAAAATTCTACTGACGTTAATTGCATTGTTGGGGGGGGGAATTTTACTTTCCCAAGCCCAAAACAAGCAAATTTCCGGCACGGTTACAGGTTCTGACGGTAAACCGATCGCCGGCGTGACTGTGGTTGTCGAGGGTACCTCCGTCGGCACGACAACAAACGCGGCCGGTGCATACAGCATATCGGCCCGCAACGACGCCAAACTGGTCTTCTCGTTCATCGGAATGGAGAACCAGACCATTCCCGTCAACGGTAAAAGCACCGTCAACGTCCAGATGAAAGAGGACGCGATCGGCGTGGACGAGGTCGTGGTGACGGCCATGGGTATCACCCGTTCCGAAAAATCGCTCGGCTACTCGGTAACCACGGTGAAATCGGACGAAATCTCGAAAGCCCGTGAAGGCAACGTACTCAACGCACTGGCCGGTAAGGTCGCCGGTGTGAACATCTCCGCAGCTTCGGGTACCGCAGGCGGCGGCTCGCGCATCATCATCCGCGGCCAGTCATCGCTCGGCTCGGCCGGTTCGCCGCTCTTCGTCATCGACGGTATGCCCGTCAGCAACCAGAGCTACAATCCGACCGGCATCAACGGTTCGGTTGACGTGGGCAACCGCATGGGAGACATTTCCGGAGACGACATCGAGTCGATCAACGTCCTGAAAGGCGCTGCCGCAACGGCTCTCTACGGCGCCCGTGCCAAGGACGGCGCCATCATCATCACCACCAAAAAGGGTTCACGGATGCAGAAAACCAGCGTGACGATCAATTCCACGCTGCGTTTCGAGAACATCCTGAAGGCTCCCGACTTCCAGAACAGTTATGCCGGCGGCAACTCCGCTGACGGCACCTACAACCCCTATTCACAGAACGGCTGGGGTCCCAAGATCGAAGGACAGACCGTCCAGAATTTTCTGGGCGACGAAGTCCAACTGAAAGCCTACAAAAACAACGTCAAGGATTTCTATAACACGGGACATACCTATATTAATAACATCTCGGTAGCCGGCGGCGACGAGAAAAACGATTTCCGGCTGGGCTTCACGGCGCACAACCAGAAAGGTATCATTCCCAAGAACGACTACGACAAGTATAACGTGGCGTTCAACGGCGGCCGCAAGTTCAATGACAAACTCGAGGCGCGCGTTTCGTTCAACTATTCGCACACCTCCTCGGCCGGTCGTCCCGCACAGGGATCGAACGAGATCAACGTATTGGTACCGCAGGTCAACGGCATCGCCCGCAACTGGGACCTGAACTGGCTGAAAGACAACTGGATGAATGAGGACGGCACGCAGGGCAAGATCACTGAGAGAAGCACCAGCGGCAACTTCTACTGGACGGTCAATAAAAATCTCTTCACCAACACGGTAGACCGTCTTTACGGTACGGCGACCGTCACCTACAAACCCGTCAAGGGCCTGACGATCACCGACAACCTCGGTACCGACTACTTCCACGAAGAACGCCGTCAGATCTGGGCCAGCGGTACCATCGGACGCCCGAAGGGACAGTTCAACACCAACGACATCACCAACCGTCAGATCAACAACGACCTGATGATCTCCTACGATACCAAGTTCAACGAGGATTGGGGACTGAAAGTGATGCTGGGCCACAACATCAACCAGAACATGACCAAATACTTGGAGGTTTCGGCCAAGGACCTGCTCGTAGCGGACGTCTATACCTATGCCAATGCCGAGAGCGTCGTATCGACGAACGACAAGGTCAAATCGCGCCTGATCGGTCTCTACGGCGAAGTGGACCTCAGCTATAAGGACATCGTCTACCTGAGCGTCACGGGACGTAACGACTGGTCGTCGACCATGCCCAAGTCACACCGTTCCTATTTCTATCCCTCGGTCAGCGCCGGATTCGTCTTCTCGGAACTCATTCCCCAGAACAAGGTGCTGAGTTTCGGTAAAATCCGCGCCAGCTACGCCAACGTCGGCAGCGACACGGCCCCCTATCAGCTCGACTTCCTCTACTACCCCGTTTCGGAAGTGTTCGGACAGTTCGGATGCTCCAACTACTTCCCGTTCGGCGGTCTGCTGGGTTACGAGGCGACGGGAACCTATCCCGACCCGAATCTCGAACCGCAGAACCAGTCTTCGTTCGAAGTCGGCGCCGACCTGCGCTTCTTCGAGGGACGCCTGCGTTTGGACGCCACCTACTACTACCAGAAGACAACCAAGAACATCGTCCGTTTGGACGTTGCCAACTCCACGGGATTCTTTTACATGCGTAAGAATGCCGGTGTCATCACCAACGAGGGCGTCGAGCTCCTGCTGGGCGCAACTCCCGTGCAGACCAAGAACTTCCGTTGGGATATCGACGTGAATTTCGCCTCGAACAAGCAGCTCGTAAAGGAGCTCGATCCCTCGGTCAAGGCCTACACGCTGGCTTCGGGCTACGAAGGTACCCAGATCAAGGCAGTCGAGGGCGAATCGTTCAGTCTCTACGGCTCCTACTGGCTGCGCGACGAAGAGGGCAATTTCGCCATCAGCGAGAACGGCACGCGCATCAAGAGTTCCGATACCAAGAACCTCGGCAAGGTCTCTCCCGACTGGACGATGGGTATCGGCAACACGTTCTCCTATAAAGGCCTTTCGCTGAGCTTCCTGCTCGACATCCGCTACGGAGGCGTCATGTACTCGGGAACGGTACAGCAACTGCGCACGAGCGGTCTGGCCGAAGAGACGCTGGGTAACGACCGCGCCGAGATCATCGACAAGGGATTCGTCTACAAAGACGGCCAAAATACCGGCGTGGAGAACACCAAGGCCATCACTCCGTATCAGTTCTGGAATACCAACTACGACAAGTCGATCACCGAAGCAAACGTCTTCGATGCCACGTTCATCAAACTGCGTGAAATCGTACTGGCCTACCAGATGCCGAAAAAGTGGTTCGAGCATTGCTTCATCGGCTCGCTTTCGGTCGGTTTCGAAGCCCGTAACCTGTGGCTCATCAAATCGAACGTGCCGCATATCGACCCCGAGGCCAGCATCTTCGGTCCCTCGTCGGTGGGTTCGGGCATCGAATACGCCGGTATTCCCTCGACGCGCAGCTACGGTTTCAACATCAAGTTAACATTCTAAAATGCAACACCGTATGAAAAAATTAGCATATAAATTTCTGATCGCCCTGACGATCGGCGGCACCGCCTCCGGATTGCAATCCTGCGGCGACTGGCTGGACATCAACACGAACGAATATGCCGCCACGGAGGTTGATCCCGGATACCTGTTCACCAACGCGGCCCTGAACTACAGCATGAAACGCTGCGGTGCCGACCAGTTCCTGACACTGATGTACGCCGCACAGACCGCTTCCGAACAGACCCAGTGGTTCAATTACATCTTCGGCGGCGAGCCCTACGGCATCGACGCGGAATACTCTTCGGGCAACGCATGGGTAGGTACCTATTCAAGCACGGGCTATAACCTCCAGCGCGCTATCGGATTCGCTCAGGAGAAAGGCCACGTCAACGCCGAAGCCCAGTGCAAGATCCTGACGGCAAATGTCTTCTGGGAGACGACGATGCTTTTCGGCGACATCCCCTACAGCGAGGCATGGCACATCGACGAGATCAAGGAGCCGAAATTCGACACCCAGAAAGAGGTGCTCGACGCTTTGGAAGGGCTGCTGGACGAAGCACTCGGCCAGATCGACGAATCCGACCCGAACACGATCTCCAAATACGACCTCTACTACGGAGGCGACATGGCCAAATGGCGCAAATTGGCCAAATCCATCAAGTTGAAGATCTACATGTATCTCTCCAACAAGGAGGACGTCAGCGCCAAGATCAAGGCGTTGATCGAAGAGGGCGACCTGCTCTCCTCATCGGCCGACGACTGCAAGTTCCCGTTCTACGACAGCCCGGGCAACCGGAACCCCAACGCCGAATTCGACAACCAGAATCCGGGATTCCTCGGCTGGATGTATTTCGGCACACCGGAGATCGTCGATCCGATGAATGCTACCGACGACCCGCGCCGTCCTTTCTACTTCTATGCCAACGAGGAGGGCAAGTATGTGGGCATCGCATCAACACATGAAGGGTCCGCCATGGATGCAGAGGACCCCTCGGAGATCACCGAGGCGCGCTTCAACCTCGAAAACCTGTTCAAATCGGACTATCCCGACGTGATCTGCTCCTACCCGGAGGTGATGTTCTATGTAGCCGAGGCCTATGCCCGCGGCTTAGGCGTGACCAAAGACCTCACCAAAGCCGACGAATACTTCAAGAAGGGACTGGAGGCATCCTGCACCAACGTCGGAGTCGCTGCCGCCGATGCCAAATCCTTCGCTGACGGGGTTCCCGCTCTCTCGACGCTGGGCGGCGACGAAAAAGTAATCGAGGCCATCGCCGCACAGCAGCGCATCGAGATGATGATGCGTCCGCTCGAAGCATGGTCCGAGCAGCGTCGCACGGGCTATCCGAAACTCGAAGTTCCGGAGATGATCCGATCGCTGTACACCGACCTGATCAGCCGTTGGCCCTATCCCTCGCGCGAATCGCTCGTGAACGACAACGTTCCGCAGGTGGACGGTATCTGGACCAAAATGTGGTTCCAGAAATAAAACCGACAACAACTATTCAGAGGCCGTTCTTTCGCAGGAACGGCCTCTTTTTTGGATACCGGAAAGATATTTCGCAGATGGCGATTTTTTTCGTAATTTTGCGTCCAAACAACAAAAATACCGTTTATGGCAATTACCGAAATACTTCCCGGCATCCACTACGTCGGGGTCAACGACCGTACCACCACGCGCTTCGAAGCCCTCTGGTCGCTTCCGATCGGGGTATCGTACAATGCCTATCTGGTCGTGGGCGAAAAGATCGCGCTGATCGACACCGTCGAGGAGGCCTTCGGCAGCCGCCTCGAAGCCAACATCCGCGAGGCGATCGGCGACCGGAAAATCGACTACCTCGTCGTCAACCACATGGAGCCCGACCACTCGTCGTCGATCACGGCGCTGCGCCGCCTCTACCCCGGCCTCGAGATCGTCGGCAACGCCAAGACGCTGCAGATGATCGACGGGTTCTACGGCATCGCCGGGGGCACGGTCGAGGTCAAAGAGGGCGACACGCTCGATCTGGGCAACGGCAAGGTGCTTTCGTTCCACATGATCCCGATGGTGCACTGGCCCGAGACGATGGTCACATGGTGCGCCGGCGAGCGGACGCTCTTTTCGGGCGACGCCTTCGGCACGTTCGGGGCCCTCGACGGCGGCATCACCGACTCGCAGGTCGAGGTGGACCGCTACTGGGACGAGATGCGCCGCTACTACGCCTGCATCGTGGGCAAGTACGGCGGCCCGGTGCAGAAAGCCCTGCAAAAGGTCCGCACGCTGCCCGTCGAAACGATCTGCGCGACGCACGGCCCCGTGTGGCAGCGGGAAATCCCCCGGGTGATGGACATTTACGACCGTCTGAGCCGCTATGAGGGCGAGCCGGGCGTGGTCGTGGCCTACGCCTCGATGTACGGCAACACGGAGCAGATGGCCGAGCGCATCGCCCGCGAACTGGCCGCCGAAGGGGTCGGGCCCATCCGGGTCTACAACCTTTCGTATGCCGACCCGTCGGTGGTCCTGCGCGACGTCTTCCGTTTCGACACGCTGATCGTCGGCGGCCCGACCTACAACGGCAACCTCTTCCCGCCCGTGGCCGAGCTGCTCGACCGACTCGCCGCCCGCTGCATCCCGCAGCGAAAATTCGGCTGGTTCGGATCGTTCTGCTGGGCCGGAGCCTCGGTGCGCCTGCTGGGTGAGTTCGCCCAGAAAATGAAGTGGGAACCGCTGTGCGATCCCTTGGAGATGAAGCAGGGCTTTTCGCCCGACCTGTGCGACCCCTGCCGGACGCTGGCAGGCCGCATCGCCGAACGCCGGCGGAGCGAATAATACGAAAAGGGGCGGTCCGGCGGACCGCCCCTTTTTTGCTCTGTCACAAGGAAATTCGGAAAAAAACGTTATCTTTACATAACGAATTCAAGAAACCGCAACACATATGATGAAAATTGCAATCGTGGGTACGGGCTATGTCGGTCTGGTATCGGGAGCCTGTTTCGCCGAGATGGGGCTCGACATCACCTGCGTGGACATCGACAGGAAGAAGATCGACGCGCTGAACAACGGTGTCATCCCCATCTACGAACCGGGACTCGAAGCCCTCGTGCAGCGCAACGTCCGCGCAGGGCGCCTGCACTTCACCACCGACCTGACCGAGTGCCTCGACCATGTCGAGGTGGTCTTCTCGGCCGTCGGCACCCCGCCCGACGAGGACGGCTCGGCCGACCTGAAATATGTGTTGGAAGTGGCTCGCACGTTCGGCCGCCACATCAAGAAATACACCGTGCTGGTGACCAAGAGCACCGTGCCCGTGGGCACGGCCCGGAAAGTGAAGGCCGTGATCGAGGAGGAGCTCGCCAAACGGGGCGGCAAGGTGACGTTCGACGTCGCCTCGAACCCCGAATTCCTCAAGGAGGGGGCCGCCATCAAGGACTTCATGTCGCCCGACCGTGTGGTCGTGGGCGTCGAGAGCGAGCGGGCCCGCAAGCTGATGGCCAAGCTCTACCGGCCGTTCCTGATCAACAACTTCCGGGTGCTGTTCATGGACATCCCTTCGGCCGAGATGACCAAATACGCCGCCAACGCCATGCTGGCCACGCGCATCTCGTTCATGAACGACATCGCCAACCTGTGCGACCGCGTGGGCGCCGACGTGGAGATGGTCCGCAAGGGCATCGGCTCCGACGCCCGCATCGGCAACAAATTCCTCTACCCCGGCTGCGGCTACGGCGGTTCGTGCTTCCCCAAGGACGTGAAGGCGCTGGCCCACACGGGCCGCGAGAACGGCTACACGATGCAGGTCATCGAGGCCGTCGAGCGGGTCAACGAACAGCAGAAAAGCGTGGTCTTCGAAAAATTGCAGACTGCCGTGGGTGACCTGCGGGGCAAGCTCATCACGATCTGGGGTCTGGCGTTCAAGCCCGAGACGGACGACATGCGCGAAGCCCCGGCGACGGTGGTCATCGACCGCCTGCTGGACGCCGGCGCCGAGGTCTGCGTCTACGATCCGGTCGCCATGCCCGAGTGCCGGCGACGGATGGCCGGCCGGCCGATCCGCTATGCCAAGACGATGTACGAGGCTGCGGAGGGAGCCGACGCCGTGGCGCTCATCACCGAGTGGAAAGAGTTCCGCATGCCCGACTGGCCCCATTTGCACAAGGCGATGCGCGGCGACGCGATCGTCGACGGCCGCAACATCTTCGACAAACCGGAGGTCACGGCTGCCGGGTTCCGCTACTTCGGAATCGGCAAATAACAAACCGAAAACGGCCCGCGGAAAGCGGGCCGTTTTCGGTTACAACATCGGGATCACGGTCACATAAATCGCGGCGATGATGGCCGACGTTATGACACCCATGATATTGGCGCCCAATGCGTCGGGCAGGATCATCGACGAGGGGTTGTCATGCGACACGATCTTCTGGGCCACCTTGGCCGTCGTGGGCACGCAGCTCACGGCGGCGATGCCGATCACGGGGTTGAAATTACCCTTTTTGAAGAAATACATCGCATAACCGCCCAGAATGCCGCCGATGCCCGAGATCAGCAGGGCGAGGATTCCCAGCACGAGCAGTTTGAGCACCGTGGGGTCGAGCAGCGTGTGCGCGTCGCACAGCACTCCCAGCAGGATGCCGAGGAAGAACGTCGAGCCGTAGAGCATCGGCCCGCTGATGAAGTCGTTGACGTGTTTGAGCCCGGACTCCTTGATGACCACGCCGATGAAGAGCGAGAAGAACAGCGGCGCGGCAACCGGAAAAAGCAGGCACAGAATTACGCACATCATCACGGCGAACGAGATCTTGGTCGCGGGGCTGTATTGCTTCACCGGCTTCTTGGCCGGCTTCATCTTGATGGCCCGCAGGCGTTTGGGCACCATCGCCCGCACCAGATAGGGATATCCGCCGTAAGTCAGTCCCAAGTAAAGATAGGCCACGACGGTAATCGGCACGAAAATCTCTTTCGAGAGGTTGAGCGAGGTGAAAAGCACCATCGGGCCGTCGGCCCCGCCCACCATCGCGATCGAGGCGCTGTCGCTGGGGCTCAGGCCCATCGAATAGGCGATCGGCAGCACGGCGAACGTTCCCAGCTCGGCACACAGGGCGAGGAACATGCTTTGCAGGGGTTTCGCCAGCACGAAATTGATGTCGAGCATGGTCCCGATACCCATGAAGATCAGGCAGGCGATCAGGCCGTTGCTGAACATGAAGGTGTAGACAGGCTGCAGGAAATCGATCTGCAGGATGTTCATCAACTGGTCGGTGTCGGTCACCATCGGATCGAGGAACAGGTTGCCGTGAACCCCTCCGGGAAAGATCAGCACCCCGGCGTTCACGGCCGCCATGCCCAGTCCCATCGGAATCATCACCAGCGGCTCCAGCACCCCTTTGCGTCCCAGATAAACCAGCAGGATGCCCAGCAGGATCAGCCCGATGCGCGAGTACATGATCGCAGGGTCGGACTGCAACAGGGTCGAAATACCCTGAAAAATACTGCCCAGATCAAATTTTTCCATGGTGCAGTTCGTATAAACGGCTCATCTCGTCATCCTGCTTCCCGGCATCCCGGAGATTTCCGAAATGGTACTCGGCCAGTCCGTCCTGCGCCGTTTCGTCCGGGGAACCGTCGTCCGTGCGGGTAACCGACCAGATGTAACGGTAGGTATGCGTCAGGTTCATGCGGTAGGCCCGGGTCCACACCCGGCCTTTTTTCATCCATGCGGAGAGGCCCTCACCGCTGAGGCGGGAGAAGAAGAAGGTCATTCCCTTGAGTACATACGCGAAAGCCATTCCCACGATAAACGTGAAGCCCATCATCAGCGCAGTCTCCTCGATTATATACATCAGATTCATCGCTTTATTCGTTTTAAGATTTGTTGTGTGCACAACATCGTGCCCCGGGCCATGCGGCCTTCGGGGGCGGTTCGCACACGGAACTCGCAGGCAGGGCGCGCCCTGCGGACACACCATGCGACTCAAACAAAGAAATGATGGGCTAAATGACCAGCATGCCGAACCGGAGGTAATCGGCACAATGGGACGGCAGGGCCGTCCGATCGCCCTGCAGAAGCAGGGAAACGACATATTGCGTGCAGCAGTCCTGCACCCGGGAGAAATGGCGTCCCAGACAGGCATCCCGGACCTCAGAGGTTACCCGGCGGTGGTTTTCCAACTGCTTGCGCAGTGCGCGCATGGGCGAGGGAACAGCCGGCTGGACGGTCTCCGTTGCGAAATAATCGGCATGCAGGGACGAAACGGAGTAGCACTCCGCCGTCCGTCCGACATCGGCCGGCATACGGGCTTCCGCCCCCGCATCCTTCGCCGACGAGAGCGAAGAGAGCAGCAGGAACAGCAATATGAATACCGGCGTTTTCATGTTACGGAGAAAATTTGTCGTTCAAATGTAGTACAAATCCGAGAAACAAACAAGCCTGCGGCAAGAATCTTTTCGTCCGTTTTCTCCCGGAGACCGGACGCTTTCGTTTCCGCCCGGACGCCAAGGCCCGGAGCACTCCTCGCCGCCGGACAAAAAAAGGCCGGAGACTATGCTCCGGCCCGTAGCGGTATCACCTGCGGCGCTTATTTGCGCACCTTGACGATGATCTTGCGCACCGTTCCCTCGCCCACCATCGGAGCGTGGCCGTCCTCGGGGAAAAGCACCGTGAACTGACCCGGACGCAGCGTATAATAGGTCTGCGGCACGTCGTCGAAGAACTGGATGTCCTTCTCGGCATTGAACTCGCCCTGCGGCATCCGGAGGTCCTTGCGCTCGCTCCAGCCGAAGGCCTCCTCCTTGCCGGTGACGAGTACCTGAATGTCGATGTATTCGTTGTGCACCTCGAGCTTGGCGTCGGATTTCTGCTTGAGCTCACGCTCCATCACGTTGACATAGATGTCCTTGCCGTCGAGTTCGTGGATGCCCGTCTCCATCGTCGTCCAGTCCGTCGAAGCGATCAGTTCGAAAGCCTTTTTCATGCGCGGGTTGACATTTTCGTACAACGCGCTGTTTTTCAGAGAGTCTAAAATCATGGTCTTTATTTATTTTCCGGTTCTGCATTCCCCGGCCGCCGGATCGTTCCGTCCCGCGGCCGGACAAAGTTAGCAAGAATTTTTATTTTAACAAAGCAACGAAAAAAGCACTATATTTGGTGTAGCAACCGAACCCGATTCGGCTTTGACCCTATCCGATTTTTTCGTACCTTGCAATAATAACATCCCGATCATGGACTTTACAGACATCAAACTCTCGGGCAAGACCCGTCGTGAACACGATCTGCTGGGCGAAATGGACATCCCGGCGGAGTATTATTTCGGCGTGCAGACCATGCGCGCCGTGGAGAATTTCCACATCAGCCGCGTGCGGCTCTGCTTCTTCCCGGAGCTGATCCGGGGGCTGGCCGACGTCAAGCAGGGCGCCGCCATGGCCAACCTCGAACTGGGGCTGCTCGACCCCGCGATCGCCGACGCCATCATCCGGGCCTGCGAGGAACTGCGCGCCGGGAAACTCCGGGAGCAGTTCGTGGTCGACATGGTGCAGGGCGGCGCCGGCACCTCGACCAACATGAACGCCAACGAAGTGATCGCCAACCGGGCGCTGGAGCTCCTCGGACACGAGAAGGGCGAGTATCAATATTGCCATCCCAACAACCACGTCAACCTCTCGCAGTCGACCAACGACGCCTACCCCACGGCCGTGAAGATCGCGCTGGTGCGGAGTATCGAAAAACTGGTCGGCGCGCTGCGCGAGCTGATCGCGGCATTCCACGCCAAGGGCGGGGAGTTCGCCCACATCATCAAGATGGGACGCACGCAACTGCAGGACGCCGTGCCGATGACCCTCGGACAGGAGTTCGAGGCCTACGCCGCCAACCTCACCGAGGAGACCGAGCGGCTGGAGGACAACCTGAGACTCTTCTACGAGATCAACATGGGCGCCACGGCCATCGGAACGGGTATCAACGCCGATCCCGACTATGCCGAGGTCTGCACCCGGTGCCTGCGCGAGGTCACGGGATTGCCGCTGGCCAAGGCTTCGAACATGATCGAAGCCACGAACGACACGGGGGCCTTCATCATGAACTCCTCGGCGCTGAAACGCCTCGCCGTGAAGCTCTCGAAGATCTGCAACGACCTGCGCCTCCTGTCGTCGGGTCCCCGCTGCGGGCTGAACGAGATCAACCTCCCGCCGCGCCAGCCGGGATCGTCGATCATGCCGGGCAAGGTCAACCCCGTGATCCCCGAGGTCGTCAATCAGGTCGCGTTCCGCGTCATCGGCAACGACCTCACGGTGACCATCGCCTCCGAGGCGGGCCAACTGGAGCTGAACGTCATGGAGCCGATCATCGTCCACTGCCTTTTCGAAAGTATCGAGATGCTGGTCAACGCCATGAACACCCTGCGCGAGAAGTGTATCGCCGGCATCACGGCCAACGAAGAGGTCTGCCGCCGGATGGTTTACGACAGCATCGGGCTGGTGACGGCGCTCAACCCTTATCTGGGCTACGAAACCTCAACCATGCTGGCCAAGGAGGCGCTCGAAACCGGCAAGGGCATCTACGATCTGGTGTTGGAGCACAAGCTGATGAGCGAGGAGGAACTGCACAAGGTCCTGCGGCCCGAGAACATGATCCATCCCCGCCGAAAGATCGAGGACTGAACCAAAGCGGCCCGGGCTCGATAGCCCGGGCCGCCTTATCCGTACCCCTACGAACTCTTCCGGAGCCGCACAACGACGGGATGGTGGTCCGAATACTCGACCGGCAGCACCTCGTACGAGAGGGTTTCGAGCCCCTCGGAACTCAGCACATAGTCGATGCGCAGCGTGTTGTAAAATCCCCGGAACGTATGCGAATAGCCCGAGCCGCACTCGCTGAAAGCGTCGCGCAGCCCCCGGGCCATCGTGCGGTAGACATACGACATCGGCGTGTCGTTGAAGTCGCCGCAGACGATCTTCCGCGTGCGCGTCGCCCCCACGACCTTGGCGATGCTGTCCACCTGCCGGGCCCGCAGCACGCTGTTCTCGCGCAGGCGCGTGACGATGCTGCGGATCTTGGTCTCGCGCGCCGTGTCCGAGAGGAAGCGGTGGCTGGTGATGAACTCGTTGTCCGAAGCGTTGATGGCCGTCGAACGGAGGTGGTTGTTGAACACGCGCACCGTGTCCTCGCCGATCATCACATCGGCCCACACCGACGACGAGGGCGTCAGCACCGTGCCGGTCCGCAGGATGCGGTATTTGCTCAGGATGGCCATTGTCGCGCCGTAGATTGAATCGGGGGCCTGCGTGCGTCCGAAATGGGCGCTTTCGTATTTTTCGTCGAGCAGCGCGAACTCCGCGGAGCGCTCCGCAAGGCGGGCGTTGAACTCCTGCAGACAGATGATGTCGGGGTCCCGGTCGGCGATCAGTTGCAGGATGTCGTCGACGCTGCTGCCGCCGTTCTCGCCGTAGAAACTGCGGACGTTGTAGGTCATCACCCGGAACGCCCCGCGGTCGTAAACGGTCTCCTCGGCATAGCTGCGGCGGATTTCGGGTCTCCAGAAAAGCGAGACTTTGAAAAGCCCCGCCACGACGATCACCAGCATCACCGCGGCCCGCACCTTGCGCCAGCGGATGACCCAGTAGAGCATCAGCACCACCGACGCGACATAGATGCCGGGGGCGGCGAGCCCCAGCACGGGGAAAAACCAGACCTGCGCGGGATCGACGTAAGGGACGCAATAGGTAAGGACGGTCGCAACGGCCGCCACGACGGTGGCGACCGTCAGGATCAGGTCCAGCAGCCACATGAACGGACTGCGGCGGCGTTTCGCCGGACGTCCTCCGTAATCGTTGTAATAATCCGAAGCCATCGTTTAGAAACGGATCGTTCCGCGGCGTTTCCACCAGTGCAACAGCAGGAAGCCCCACAGCATGCCGCCCACATGGGCGAAATGGGCCACGTTGCCCACGCCCCTCCATCCGAGGAAGAGTTCGATGACGGCGTAGATGATGACGAACCATTTGGCTTTCATCGGGATAGGCGGTATCAGCAGCATGATGACCGCATTGGGGTGCATCACGCCGAACGCCAGCAGCAGGCCCATCACGGCGCCCGACGCACCGACCAGCAACAGCGGCAGCTCCCCGAAGGCCAGCGCCGTGAGGTACTGGATAAGCGCCGCTCCGATGCCGCAGACCATGTAGAAGGTCAGGAAGCGCTGCGACCCCAGTTCGTATTCGAGCGTCCGCCCGAACATCCACAGGGCGAACATGTTGAAGAAGATATGCTCGAAATTGGCATGCAGGAACATGTAGGTAATGAACTGGTAGGTATGGAAGAACGGCGTCCCGAGCGACAGGGCGCAGTACTGCATGATCTGATCGCCCACGGGCAGCAGCGCCGTGGCCATATAGACCAGTACATTGATGATTATCAGGTTTTTGACGACCGGAGGGGTCTGAAAATAGCGATTCATGGATGTTTTAATTTTTGCAAATGTAACTCTTTCCGCGGGATTATCCCAGTTTGGCGCGCAAATCTTCGGGCGTGATCTCCGCGGTGATCGCCTTGCCCGAGGGCGAGAAGCTGAAACTGCCCGTGTCGGCCAACTGCCCCAGCAGTGCCGCGGCCTCCTCGCGCGTCAGCGTCCGCCCCGCGCCCTTGGCACCCGAGCGGGCCATCACACAGGCGATCTTCTCGCGCCTCAAGTCGGCCAGCGACACGGGGGTTGCAAAGGCCTGCAACAGATCGAACAACAACCGGTCCACCGAATCGGCGGGCATATCGGCGGGCGTACCCCTCACCTCCACGGCCCCTTCGCCGCAAAAGTCGATGTCGAAGCCCAGCGAGGCGAACTCCACGGCATTCTCCTCCAACAAGGCGTATTCGTCGCCCGAGAGCACCAGCCGCTCGGGGAACAACAACTGCTGGCTCACCGACGAACCGTTGCCCAGCATGCGCAGGTAATCCTCATACAGAATCCGCTCGCGGGCGCGGCGCATGTCCACCACCACGAAACGGCCGTTGAGCAGGGCGGCGATATACCCGCCCGGCAGCGGCAGCGGATCGGTGAACTCCGGACGCTGCGCCATGTCGAAACGCTGTTGCTCGGGAGCGGCGGCGGAAGGGATGAAATCCAATGCGCTGTCATCGAATCCGCCGCCCGAAGCGATCTCGAAACCGCCTCCCGACTCGAATTCCTCGAACTCCCCGTCGTCCGTCGCAGGCAGGCTGAACGCCCCTCCCCGCGGGAATGCGGGTACAGCACCACGGCTCCCACCCGTGCGGAATCCCGCGGCCGTGACGTCCGACACGCCCCCGCCGTCGCGGTAAGGCACGTCGAAGCCCGTGAAATCCTCGTTGGGATCGGGCGCCGAGGGATCGATATACTCCTCGCTGAAAGGATTGTAGTTGCTGTTGGACATCGCCTGCGGCTCGCTGTACACGGCGCCTTTCTGCAGCACGGGAATCTCCACCACGCCATCGCGGTCGAAATCCATCAGCGGCACGGCGCCCGTCTTGGCCAGCGTCTCGCGCACGGCGGCGTTGATGATCTGCCACACGGCCTCCTCGTCGGCGAACTTCACCTCGGTCTTCTGCGGATGGACGTTGACGTCGATGCGTCCGGGGTCGATCGTCAGAAAGAGAAAATACGACGGCTGGCAGTTCTCGGGAATCAGTTTCTCGTAAGCCTTCAGGATGGCGCTCGTCAGGTAGCTGCTTTTGAAAAAGCGTCCGTTGACGAACAGATACTGCTCCGTATTGCGTTTCTTAGCGGCCGCCGGACGGCCGATATAACCTTCGATACGGGCGATCGAGGTGTCGGCCTCGACCTCCAGCAGATTCTGCTTGATATGGCGCCCCACCACGTCCACGATGCGGCCCGCCAGCGACGAGGCCTGCAGTGTGTAGACCGGAGCGTCGTTGGCGTAGAGTTCGAAACCGATCTGCGGATTGCAGAGCGCGATGCGCTGGAACTCGGACTTGATCTGCGAGGCCGATGTGGTGCTCTTGTCCAGAAAACGGCGGCGCGCGGGAACGTTATAGAACAGGTTGCGCACGAAGAACTGCGACCCCACGGGGCACATCACTGGATTCTGCGCCGCGAACTGCCCGCCGTTGATCTCGGTCTGGGTGCCCACCTCGTCGCCGGCCTGCCGCGTGCGCAGTTCGACCTGCGCCACGGCGGCGATCGAAGCCAGCGCTTCGCCGCGGAATCCGAACGTATGCAGGGCGTAGATATCCTCTACGGCCCCGATCTTGCTTGTGGCGTGGCGGTCGAAAGCCATGCGCGCGTCGATGGGCGACATGCCGCAGCCGTCGTCCACGATCTGGATCAAATCCTTGCCGCCGTCGCGGAAATTGACTTTCACGGAGGTCGCACCGGCGTCGATGGCATTCTCCATCATCTCCTTCACCACCGAGGCGGGCCGGTTGACGACCTCGCCCGCGGCGATCTGGTTGGCGACGACCTCGGGTAGTAATCGGATCTTGTCTGCCATCTACTCCTCCTGATAATCGTTGGGAACGACCGTGATGGGTGCATAGGGGTTGAACTCCTCCTCAGCCTGCTCGGTCTGCACCGGCGCCGGTTGGATTCGTGCGCGCAGGAATGCGTCGGCCAGCTTCGGGTAGAGCAGGTAGATGAACAGCAGCACCAACACGGCTGCCGCAGCCATCTTCAGGATGCGGCCCTGCCCCCTCTTGTCCTCGTCGGCACGCCGCGCGGCACGGGCGTCGCGCTGGGTGCGAATATACTGCCCGGGCTTGTATTCGCGCCCGGCATCCTCGGCCCGTTCGCCGCGCAGTTCGGCGCGACGCTGCTCGCGCGCCTCCTTCTCGGGGTCGAAATAGCGCGGGATATAATTGAACTTGTTCGCGTGTTTCTTAAACGGGGTAAAGCCTAACATGGTCGTCCTGTTCTAAATATAAAAGAAAAATTCGTCTCCTCTACTTGGTAAAGGTACGAATTTTCCCCGATTTTAGTATCTCCTTACCGGAAGAAACTCTTCATCCGTTCGAAAATGTTCTGGTTCCTGACCGATTCGGCCTTCTGGAAACCGGGCTGCGCTGCGAGCTGCTCGACGAGCTTCTTCTCCTCGGCCGAGAGCTTCGCGGGGATGGTGATGTCCACCACCACCAGTTCGTCGCCGCGGCCGTAGCCGTTCACGTCGGGCAGACCCTTGCCGCCCAGACGCAGCACCTTGCCGGCGTGCGTTCCCGGAGCGATCTTGATCTTGGCGCGCCCGTCCACGGTCGGCACCTCCACCGTGCCGCCCAGCAGAGCCATCGTCACGGTGATATTAAGGTTGTGGATCAGGTCGTTGCCGTCGCGGACCAGTTCCGCATTCGACTCCTCCTCGATCATCACCAGCAGGTCGCCGTTCACGCCGCCCTGACGCGCCGCATTGCCCTTGCCCGTAACCGTGAGGACCATCCCCTCGCCCACGCCGGCCGGAATGCGGATCTCCACGACCTCCTGCCCGCGCAGCGTCCCTTCGCCCTTGCACTTGTCGCACTGCGCCGTGATCACCTTGCCCGAGCCGCCGCATGTGGGGCACACGCCCTGTGTCTGCATGCGGCCGAAGAAGGTGTTTTCCACGCGCGTGACATACCCCGCACCGTTGCAGGTCGGGCAGGTCGAATAGGAATTGGCATCCTTGGCCCCCGTGCCGCCGCACTTGTCGCAGGCGATGGTCTTGTTGATCTTGAGCTTCTTGGTGACCCCGTTGGCGATCTCCGCCAGCGTCAGCTTGACCCGCACGCGAATGTCCGAGCCGCGGTTCACATGGCGCGAACCGCCGCCGTTCGACGAACGGAACCCGCCGCCGAAATGGCCGCCGAAGATATCGCCGAACTGCGAAAAGATGTCCTCCATCGAGAACCCTCCGCCGCTGAATCCGCCGAAGCCCCCGGCTCCGCCGCCTGCCGCGCCGCTCATTCCGGCATGGCCAAACTGGTCGTAACGGGCACGCTTGTCGGGATTCGACAGCACGTCGTAAGCCTCTGCGGCCTCCTTGAATTTCTCCTCGGCCTCCTTGTCCCCGGGGTTTTTGTCGGGGTGGAACTGGATGGCCGCTTTGCGGTATGCCTTCTTTATTTCGTCAGCGTTAGCGTTCTTCTGGACGCCCAGCACTTCGTAGTAATCCCTCTTTTCTGCCATGGTCTTACTCTCCTACAACAACTTTTGCGAAGCGCAGCACCTTGTCGCCCAGCTTGTAACCCGTCTGGACCACGTCGATGACCTTGCCCTTCTTCTCGTCGCCGGCGGCGAACCGGGCGACAGCCTCCGAAAGATCGGCGTCGAACTCCTTGTCCAGCACCTCGATCTCGGTCACACCCTTCTGGCGCAGCGCCTCGGTGAACTTCTGCGAAATGAGCGTCACACCGGCCCGCAGGGCCTCCAGATCGTCGCTTTTCTGCATGGCATCCACGGCGCGCTGCACGTCGTCGCGCACGGGCAGCATGGCCAGCAGCACGTCGCGGCCCCCGGTCTGCACCAGATCCATTTTCTCCTTGAGCGTCCGCTTGCGGTAGTTGTCGAACTCGGCCTGCAAGCGCACGAATTTGTCCTGCCACTGGGCTACGGCCGCTTCGAGCGCCTTGGCGGCATCGCCCTCGGCTGCCGGATCGTCGTCTGTCATTGTGTCAGCCGCATCGTCTGCCGCACCTGACACATTGGCACAAGGCTCGCCGTCGCACGAGGGATAACCCTCGCCCGGAACGAATCCTTCGTCACCGTTAACAGCCTCATTATAAACTTTTTCCTTTTTCATATCTTGTGATTTTTCAGTTTTCCTCCCCTTATTCGAACAAATTGCATACCAACCCGGCTAAGAGCCGGGCTTCAAGGGCGATGCCTGAGTCCGGACATCGGGCCCGACCTGCGCCGTTAGCATCCAAAAGCCGTTTCACGGCAAAGCTGCGCTTATCCGATAATAAAAATAGCCGGCCGCTTGTTCAGTTCGGGCAGTTGGCGGCGCCGCCACTCCCCCGCCGTATGGGTTTCGACCCGCTCGCCGGGAGCCGTCAGGTCCACAGCCACCGTCAGGCGGGTCTCCGCCCCGAGCGTCTGCACCAACTGCTCCATCAACTTCCCGTTGCGGTAGGGCGCCTCGATGAACAACTGCGACTGCCCTTCGGTCAGGGCCCGCCGTTCGAAAAAGCGGATGGCTTTCGCCCGTTCGGGCGGCTTCACGGGCAGATAGCCGTTGAAGGCGAACGACTGGCCGTTGAGCCCCGAAGCCATCACCGCGAGGATGATCGACGACGGTCCCACGAGCGGCACCACGCGGATGCCGCGGCGGTGGCACACCTCGACGACCAACGCCCCCGGATCGGCCACACCCGGCACGCCCGCCTCGGAGATCACCCCTGCGGAACGGCCTTCCAGCAAGGGTTTCACCAGCTCTTCGACCTCGCGTCCGGCGGCGGTATGCTCGTTCAGTTCGCGGAATTCCAGCTCTCCGATGGGCCGTTCGACACCGGCTTTCGACAAAAACCGCCGCGCCGAGCGCGTATTCTCGACGATGAAATAGTCCAGCGAGTTCATCACATCGCGGTTGACCGCGGGCAGCACGTCCCACGGCGCCGTCTCGTCCGAGATCGGACAGGGTATCAGGTAGAGGGTTCCGTAAGCCATTACTCTTTGAGGTAAATTCGTTTCACACGTCCCGACACCGAGGTCATAATCTCATAAGGGATGGTCTCCAGCACGCGGGCCATCGTCTCGAGGTCGTTGCCCGGCTCCGCCGAGAATACCACCGCCTCGTCGCCCTCCCCGACGCCCGGAATGTCCGTGACGTCGATCATGCAACTGTCCATACAGACCCGTCCGACGATCGGCGCAGGCAGCCCGTTCACGCGCATCGACCAGCGTCCGCACCCCAGGTGGCGGTCCAGCCCGTCGGCATAACCGATCGGCACCGTAGCCGTCACGGTCGGCCGCAGGAGCTTCCCGGCACGTCCGTACCCCACGGCGTCGCCCGCTTCGAGGTGTTTGACCTGCACGATGCGGGTACGGAGCGTCGACACCGGACGCAGGCCCGCGTTGTGTTCCCAGCCGAAGCCATAGAGTCCCAGCCCGAGGCGGCACATGTCGAACTGCGCCTCGGGAAAGCGTTCGATGGCGGCCGAATTGGCCGTATGGCGGATCACGGGGTACGGCAGCGACGCGGCGACGGCCGCGCTCATGCGGTCGTAACGCGCGATCTGCGCCCGCGTGTAGCCATCCTCCTCGGGCATGTCGGCGCAGTTCAGGTGCGAAAAGACCGACGCCACCTTCACGGCGGGCAGTTTCGGCAGCTCTCCGCACAGGCGCTCTACCTCATCCTCCATGAATCCCAGCCGGTGCATGCCCGTGTCGAGTTTCAGGTGGATGGGATAGCGCGTCTCCCCGGCATGCGACACCGCGTCGGCGAAATCGGCCAGCGAGCGGAAGCTGTATATCTCGGGTTCCAGCCGGTTGGCGATCATCTGGTCGAAACTGTCGGCATCGGCGTTCAGCACCACAATGGGCATCGTGATACCCCGCTCGCGCAGCAGCACGCCCTCGTCGGCGAATGCCACGGCGAGGTAATCGACGCCCTGATGCTGGAGCATCTGCGCCACCTCGAAATCCCCGGCGCCGTACGATCCCGCTTTGACCATCGCCACGAGCTTCGTCGAAAAGTCCAGCTTCGAACGGAAATAATTGAGGTTGTGGACCATGGCATCGAGATCGACCTCCAGCACCGTCGTGTGGCTCTTGCGCGCCAAAGCGTGAGCCAGCTTCTCGAAGCGGTACTCCCGGGCCCCTTTCAGCAGCACGGCGCGTCCCGCCACGGCCCGGCGGCCGATGCGGGCGATACACTCGTCGGTCGAGGCATAAAACTCCCGGTCGCAGTCGAACAACCCCGCATAGCGTTTCAGCTTGGGCCCGATGCCGATCAGCGTGTCGATGCCCGCCCGCGAGACCATCCCGGCCACCCGGCCGTAAAGCTCGTCGTCCGTCAGCCCGCTCTGCGCGATGTCCGACAGCACGAGCGTCCGGCGACGCGACAGCGCCACGTTGTGCAGGTAGTCCAGCGCCAGCGCCAGCGAATTGAGGTCGAGGTTGTAGGCGTCGTTGATGAGCACCGAATCGTTGATGCCGTCCTTGACTTCGAGGCGCATGGCGACCTCGGGAGCCCCGGAGAACGACGGCGCGGGATAGCCCATCGCCGCGCAGAACGCCTCGACGATCTGGGCGTTGCGGCGCGACGCCTCGTTGCCGATCACCGCCTCGGGGACCTGCGGGCACGCGGCTCCGTCGCAGAGCTTCCGTTCGGCGAACCGCGCAGCGATCATACGCCCCAGCGGCTCGTAATAACTATGGTAGACGATGGTCCGGGCCCGGTGGGCGAGGATCATCTTTTCGTTGCACTTCTGCTCCAGATTGAGGAAATTCTCCTGATGCGCGTCGCCGAGCGAGGTGAAGACCACCACGTCGGGACGGATGATGCGCTCCAGCCGCGCCATCTCGCCGGGCTTCGAAATACCCGCCTCGATCAGCGCCAGCTCCTCGTCGCCCTCGATCATCAGCACCGACAGCGGCACGCCCAACTGCGAATTGTAGCTCTTGGGCGAGCGGTAGCACTTCATCCCCGCGGGCAGCTCCTCGGCGATCCACTCCTTGATGACGGTCTTGCCGTTCGACCCGGTGATCCCCACGACCGTGCCCTTGAACTGCGCCCGGTGATAGGCCGCCAGACATTGCAGGGCCGCGATGGCGTTCGGGACCACGACATACCCGCACCCGGGCAGGGGTTCGACGCTGCGTTCGGTAAGGAACGCCCTCACCCCGCGCACATACATCTGCGCGATGTAGTCGTGCGAATCGTGGTTGGCGCCGCACATGGCGACGAACATCGGCCCGGAGCCCAGTTCGCACGTCAGCGAGCGGCTGTCGGTCACCACCGACTGCACCTCGCAGTCCGTTCCCGAGAACCTGCCGCCCACGACGGCGGCGATTTGTGAAAGCAGATATTTCATAAAATACCTATTTTTTTCTTTATACCTTTTGACCACAAAAATACTTAACCGCGGTCTTCGCCCGCGGAGTTATTACTACCTTTTGGTGGCAAAAGGTAGCGCCAAAACCATCCGCATGTCGCTTTCGCGGGAACGGCATTCGGCTTCGCTAAAACGGGCGCCTTCGCGGGTTTGTAAACAAACCGGCCCCGTTTTTTAACGCTCCGCCTTCCCGCCGTTCTCTTTCCGCTGCAAGCGATAATGCGGACTATTCCTCGCGCCAAAGACGGCGAATAACTCCCGCTTGGCAAAAAAGGCGTCAAGAAAGATGCGGACTAAAAGCGCGAGCGGAGGGGACGGTTTGCTTGCAAACCCGCGAATAGTCGCCCGGAGCCAGCGTTAGGCCGCGTCTTTTAGACTTTTTTGTCGGCGGGTCGGTTTTTGAAGCACTTTTTGCCGAACCAAAAAGTGCCAAAATTCCGCGGGCGAAGACCGCTGTTAACAGTACTTTTTTGCAAAAGCCTGCACCGCAAAACCCGTCGTCACTATCGCGGCGAAATCACGACAGATCGAAAGTCACTATCGTTATCCCCGCCCCGCCCCGGTCGGCATGCTCGTCGGCTGCCGAGGCGATCTCCGGCACCGTGCGGAGGTAACGGCGAATCTCCTCCTTCAGGGCACCCGTGCCTTTGCCGTGGAGGATCGACACCGTGCCGACGCCCACCATCAGCGCGTCGTCGATGAAATTCTGCACCATATCCAGCGCCTCCGACGCCCGCATACCGCGCACGTCGATGTGGTCCTTAAAATTAAGTTTGCGCGCCGAGATGTCCACCGACACCACCGTCCGGGCCGTCACGGGACGTGTCGCCTCGCGGTATTCGTTGTTCGACACCACCGTCAGCCGGGCCTTGTCCACCGTCGTCAAAATCTGCCCGAAGGCCACCTGCGCCCGCTTGCCCTTCACCGACTGCACCACGCCGACCATCTCCTGCCCGGCCATGCGGACCTTCGACCCGGCCACCACCTCGCGCGGCTTCTCGGGTTCGGGGACCGCCGTCTCCGCAGCTTTCGCACCCTGCCGGGCCTTGCGTTCGTCGCGCCGTTGGCGGCGACGCTCGATGCGCTCGATCTCGCGGGCCACCGAAGCCTCCTTCTCCGACGAATCGACCTGCTCGACCGCCTCGCGGAAGTCGTCCAACTCCCTCCGTGCCAGCCGCGTCAGCTCCTTCTCAGCCTGCGCCTCGCGGATGGTCTTGATCGTGTTTTCGATCTGCTTGTTGGCATTGGCGATCAACTGCTGCGCCTCCTGCTTGGCCTTTTTCAGTATCTCCTGCCGCTCGGCGCGAATCTTCGCCAGTTGCTCGGCATAATTCTGCTCCAACTCCTCGACCTTGCGGTCCGTCAGGCGGATGCGGTCGCGCTTCTGCTCCCAGTAGTGCTTGTCCCGGGCGATCTCGCGCAACTGTTTCTCGATGTTGATGTGGTCCGACCCGGCTTTCTCGCTCGCCGCGCGGATGATCTCCTCCGGGAGTCCGATCTTGCGGGCGATCTCCACGGCGAACGAACTGCCCGGCTTGCCCATTTCGAGTCGGAACAGCGGACGGATGTTCTGCACGTCGAACATCATCGCGCCGTTGGCTATGCCGTCGGTCGACGACGCATAGTATTTGATATTGGCGTAGTGGGTCGTGATGACGCCGTAACATCCCTTCGCCAGCAGGCGTTCGAGGATCGCCTCGGCGATGGCCCCGCCGATGATTGGCTCGGTGCCCGACCCGAACTCGTCGATCAGCGCCAGCGTCCGGTCCGAAGCTCCCGCCAGCATGTTCTTCATGTTCAGCAGGTGGGACGAATAGGTCGAGAGGTCGTTGTCGATCGACTGCTCGTCGCCGATGTCAATGAAGATACTCTTGAACACGGGCAGCTCCGAGACCTCCGAAGCCGGCACCGGGAATCCGCACTGGAACATATACTGCACGATGCCCGTGGTCTTCAGACAGACCGACTTGCCGCCGGCATTGGGACCCGAAATGACGAGGATATGTTTTTTGCGGTCCAGTTGCAGGTCCAGCGGCACGATCTCGCGCCCCGCGGCTTTTAGGGTCTGCTGTAGCAACGGATGGCGGGCGTTCTTCAGCACCAACCGGTCGTCGGTCGAAAGGATCGGCCGCACACACCCGTTCTCCGAGGCCCAGCGGCCCTTGGCGCGCAGCATGTCCACCTCCGCGAGGTAGTCGCCCGAATCGGCGATCAGCCCGGCGTCGGGACGTATCGACTCGGTGAACTCCGTGAGGATGCGCACGATCTCACGCCGCTCGGCATACTCCAGCTCACGCAGTTCGTTGTTGATCTCCACCACTTCGACCGGTTCGACATAAAAGGTCTTTCCCGTCGCCGACTCGTCGTGGATAAATCCGTTGAGTTTGCGTTTGTTGCCCGCGGCGACCGGAATCACGGCCCGTCCGTCGCGGATCGAGATCTGGGCGTCGGCATCGACGATGCCCGCTCCCTTGGCCGAAGCCAGTACGGCCTGCAGGCGCTTGGCCGCCTGCCCCTCGCGTTCGCGGATGGCCCGGCGAATCTCCTGAAGGGCAGGTGAGGCGTTGTCCTTCACGTTGCCGAAGCGGTCCAGAATAGCGTCGATGCGCTGCACGATCTCCGGAAATGCCGCCACGCCGCGCGTGCGGGCGTAGAGCGCCGGATAATGCTCCTCGCGGCTGAGGATAAAGGTGACAATGCCGCCGATGGCCGACAGCGCCTTATGCAGGACCACGACCTCCTCCACGTCGAGGAACGAGCCCTCGACACGCAGTTTGGCAACGACATAGTCGATGTCGGGATAGTCTCCCCCGGGGAAATCGCGCTCCATGTCGAGCACGAGGCGCATCTCGTCGGAGAGCGCCAGCCGCCGTTCGATCTCGCGCGGCGAGGTCGAAAAACCCTCGGCGGCGAGCCGCTCGCGGGCGGCGTGCATGGTACAACGGGCCGCGACCTGCTCACGGAGCCGGTCGAAACCTATTTTCTGCTCGAATGTGGCAGGGTAAATCATGGCGTAAACTAAAAATCCTTATTCCGGTCCTCCCGGAAAACCGCGGCGTTACAGCCGCTTGAGCGAATCCCGCTCGGCCTTGGCCGAAGCCTTGGCGGCCTTCCGCTCGGCCTTCTCCTGCATCTTCTCGGGGCTGCGCCCGAAGAGCGAGAAATGGACGTAACGGCCCGGGTATTTTTCAAGGTTGGCCAACAGCGACGCGAGGTTGTCGCTCGCCTCGGTCAGCGAATCGTAAAGCGCCGCGTCGTTCAGCAGTTTGCCGACGGTTCCTTCGCCCGAACCGATCCGGACCAGCAGGTCGTTGACCTCGCCGACCGCATCGGAGAGTTGCTGCGCGAACCCGGAATCGGCCAGATCCGCCGTGATGCGGTTCATGCTGCCCACGATGCTGTCCACGCGCGGAGCGTTCTCGCCGAGCATCACGGAGAAAGCCGTGAGGTTCTCCACGGCGGCTTTCAGGTTGTGTTTCTCGGCATCGATAATGCCGGCCATGTCGCCCGTGATGGTGTTCAGGTGGCCCAGCGTCCCGGTAATGCTCTGCGTGTTGCTCTCCATCAGGTTATTGAGCGTCGTCAGCGTGCGCGAAAGGTCGCCCGTCACCTGCGAGATCTTCTGTTTGAAGAATTCCAGTTCCGACCCGGCCACGTCCATCAGGTCGCGGTCGCGGCTCGAACGCAGCGTGTCGCCCTTTTCGAGATAGGTGTGCGCCGAGCCGTAGGTGATCTCGATGGCCTTGGCGCCCATCAGTCCGTTGCTGAAAATCTTGGCCTCGGAGTCGGTCGGAATGTGGTACTGGCGTTTGACGGTCAGTTGCAGCACGACGTTGTCGCTGCGCCCGGGGTCGAACGAAATGCCCGTCACCGTGCCGATCTTCACGCCTTTCATCATGATCGGCGAGGCCGTCTGCACGCCGTTGATCTGGTCATAGGCGGCGTAATAGACCGAGTTGCGGCTGAAGATGTCGAATCCTTTCAAAAACCGGATTCCGGCCCACGCGGCAATGAGCATCACCACGGCGAAAATTCCGATTTTAACTTCTCTTTTCATATCTGAAATTTTATTTTACAATTTGCGTACCCCGGCAGCTCACCACAAAGGCCCCCGGGAACACCTTGCGGACCTCGGCCGCCTTGCGCTGGGCCGCGTCGCGGGTCTCGTATTCGCCCACACCGTATTTGTAGGGGAAACGCCCCTCGGAAGTAAACTGCTTCACCTTGCCCTTGTAGCCGCGGAACTGCGCCGAGGAGACGGGCACCGGCGACGCCGAGGCCATCACCTGAACCGTATAGCGCAGGGGCGGCACAGCGGGTTTCTGCGCCGGTTTTTCCGCCGGCTTCGGCTTTTCCGTGACGGTCTTCGCGGGTTCCGTCTTCGGTTTTTCGGCAACAGGCTTCGCAGGCTCTGTCTTCGGCTTTTCAGCGACGGTTTTCGCAGGCTCGGGTTCCGGAGCGACGGTTTTCGCCAGCGCGTTCACCTGCTCCTCCTCGGCCATGCGCGTCCCGACCACATAGGCCGAATAGTCCCGCACAGCCTGATAGAGCGAACGGGCGATCTCGTTCTGCCCCTTCTCCGACTTCATGTAGGCCGCCTCCTGCGGATTGGACATGAACCCGATCTCGGTCAGCACGCCCGGCATGTCCGTGGCATAGAGCACCCGCAGCAGTTGCGGCTTGATGCCGCGCGAATGACGCCCGGCTTTCAGGTAATTATTCTGGATGCAGCGGGCCATGGCCATGCTGTATTCGCCGTAAGTGAACTGCAGGTTCTGAATATAGGCCCGCACGATGGCCGCCGTCCGCTCGTCGGACATGTCGATCAGGTCCTCGCGGTTGCTCTCGTAGAGGGCGTTCTCGTTGTAACGCTGTTCCTTGGGACTCTCGCCCATGATAAGCGTCTCGACACCCCGGGCCGCCGTAGCGCGCGCCGCATTGACGTGGATCGAGATGAAGAGGTCGCCCCCGGCCTTGTTGGCGATGTCGGCGCGCGCCTGCAGGTCCGAAGCCAGATCCTGCCCCAGCGCCTTGTCGGTCTTGCGCGTGTAGACCACCTTCACGCCCGGCATCCCGTCCTCGATGAGCTTGCCCAGCTTCAAGGCCACCTTCAGCGTCAGGTCCTTTTCATAGAGCCCGCCATAATGCGCCCCGGGGAATTTTCCCCCGTGTCCGGCGTCGATCACCACGACTTCGAAGCCGTGCGCAATATTCCCTGCGGCGGCAACGTTGGTAAAAACGGTTGCGGCTGCAAAGAGGAGTAGCAACAATGGTCGTGTGCGCATATTTAATGGTAACAAGTGTGAGCTTTCGTATTTTTTTACCTATCTTTGTCGGGCTTAAAACGCGGCAGGAATGCACCTGCGGGGCGTTTCGGGCGTTTTTGCCGACTTGTCGGCAAAGGTATGGAAAATTTTTGGGATTTTGGATAAAATTAGGGTAAAATATCTCTTGTCGGCAACGGTCCTGCTCCTGTTTGCCCAGATCGTTCTGGGCAGCGCGGCAGCCCGCGCGGCGCTCGACGGCCCCGCATCCGACTCCCTTCCGAATCCCCTCCCCGCCGACACCGTGCGCCCGCTTCCGGACAACGAGCGGGCCCCGTTCGTCACCCCCTCGCGGCGCGAGGCCCGCAGGCAGGCCCGTGAAGAGGCCCGGCGGCGCGCCGCGTTCAACGCCCTTTCGCAGGAGGAGCGCGACTCGCTTTTCTCGTCGCAGATCGATTCGCTCGTGGCCCGCAAAGCCGATTCGCTGGGCATCTCCCGCCCCGACTCGCTCGCGGTCGACACGCTGCACCGCGATTCGGTCAAGAAACCGCGGCCTGCGGGCGCTTTCCTCGACGACCCGATCACGGGCAAGAACACCGACTCGCTGGTCTACGACGTGCGCAACAAACTGGTATACATCTACAATCAGGGCGACGTCACCTACCAGAACAGCAACCTCAAGGCCGACTTCATGCGCATCGACATGGATTCGAAACTGGTCTATGCCTACGGCAAACCCGACTCGGTGGACGGCAAGTTCGTCATTACCAAACCCGAATTCTCCGACGGTTCGGCCTCCTACCAGATGGACACGATCACCTACAACCTCGATTCGAAGAAGGCCAAGATCAAGGGTGTGGCCACGCAGCAGGGCGACGGCTGGCTGGTGGGCGGCAGCGTGAAGAAGATGCCCGACAACACGATCAACATCCAGCACGGCAAATACACCACCTGCGACGAAACGGACCACCCGCACTTCTATCTGGCGATGACCAAGGCGAAGGTCATTCCGGGCAAGAAGGTCGTCACCGGCCCGGCCTATCTGGTGATGGAGGACGTGCCGATCTACTTCCTCGGCATCCCCGAGGGCTTCTTCCCGATCAACATGGGCCCCAAGTCGGGTCTGCTGATGCCCACCTACGGCGAGGAGTACTCCAAGGGATTCTTCCTGCGCGATCTGGGCTACTATTTCACGCTGGGCGAATATGCCGACCTCGCGGTACGCGGCGGCATCTACACGCTCGGTTCGTGGGAGGCTTCGGCCGCCTCGCGCTACATCAAGCGCTACAAGTACAGCGGCAGTTTCAACATGCAGTACTCCAACGTCAAGACGGGAGAAAAGGGCGAGGACGACTACATCAAGCAGAGCAACTTCCGCATCCAGTGGACCCACTCGCAGGACGCCAAGGCCAACCCGGGTTCGACCTTCTCGGCCTCGGTGAACTTCGCCACCAGCGGTTACAGCCGCTATTCGGCCACCAACCTCAACGACATCCTCGCCACGCAGACCAACTCGACGGTCTCCTATTCGAAGAACTGGGCCGGAACGCCCTTCTCGCTCTCGGCCAACATGGCCATCTCGCAGAACTCGCAGAACAAATCGATCTCGGTAACGCTGCCGACGGTGGTGTTCAACGTCTCGCGCTTCTACCCTTTCAAACGCAAGGAGAAGACCGGCAAGGACCGCTGGTACGAGAAGATCTCGATGCAGTACACGGGTAAGATGACCAACTCGGTGACCACCACCGAGTCGGAAATCTTCTCGAAAAAGACGCTCGAGAACATGAAGAACGGCATCGAGCACTCGATCCCCGTCTCGGCGTCGTTCAACCTCTTCAACTACATCAACCTCTCGCCGTCGGTCAACTACAACGAGAAGTGGTATTTCAAGAAGGTCGAATTCGAGTGGAACCCCGTCACGAACCAGACCGACACGCTGCCCACGAACTACGGTTTCTACCGCCTCTACAACTACAATCTCAGCGTCTCGGCCTCCACGACGGTCTACGGCATGTACGACTTCACGAAGAAGAGCCGCAACCGCAAGATTCAGGCGATCCGCCACACGCTGACCCCCTCGATCGGCTTCTCCTACGCCCCGGACTTCAGCGACCCCAAATACGGCTACTACAAGACCCGCCAGACCGACTCGACGGGCCGTTTCACGACCTATTCGCCCTATGCCGTCAACGCCTACGGCGTCCCCTCGTCGGGCCGCTCGATGTCGATGAATTTCTCGCTGTCGCAGAACCTCGAAATGAAGGTGCTCTCGAAGCGCGACACCTCGGGCGTGAAGAAGATCAAATTAATCGACGAACTGCGCATCAGCGGCTCATACAACTTTCTGGCCGACTCGATGCGGCTGTCGACCATCCCGATTTCGTTCCGTACGACGCTGTTCAACAACTTCGGCATCAACCTCTCGGCGACGCTCGACCCCTACCGCGTCTCGCCCGAGGGAAAACGCTACGACAAACTCTTCTTCCCGGGCCGCATCGTCTCCACGGGCTGGTCGTTCGGCTACACCTTCAAGTCGCGCGCCGACAAGTCACAGCCGGCCATCAACGACATCACGTCGATCCCTCCGGAGTATATGAACCCGTTCTTCGACCCCTACGGACACATGGACCCCGTGCTGCGGCGACAATACATGGCGCAGAGTTACTACGACTTCTCGCTGCCGTGGAACTTCGGATTCAACTACTCGGTCAACTACTCGATCTCCTACGTCAATAACGGTACGACGGGCTACCGCAAGAACGTCACCCAGACGGTCGGATTCAACGGTTCGCTGACCGTCACGCCCAAGACCGGCATTAACTTCCAAGGCGGTTTCGACATCAAGCAGCGGAAGCTCACGACCTCGTCAGTCTCCATCACGCGCGACCTCCACTGCTGGCAGATGTCCTTCTCGTGGATACCGTTCGGCTACCACCGTTCGTGGAGTTTCAACATCGGCGTCAAAGCCGCGTCGCTCTCCGACCTGAAATACGACAAGTCGCAGTCGATGTACGACAACATGTACTAAACGAAAAGCGGCCCCCGGTCGGGCCGCTTTCTTTGTCTCGTCCTTATATTATAGATGCGCCACCTCCGCCGGTTCGCGGTCGATGTAGTTGGGATAACGGAACTGAGGCATCCCGAGGGCCATCACCGCACAGATGCGGCGGCCTTCGAGCCCCAGCATTTCGGTCAGCCGTCCCGTCTTGTCCTGCCGGAGGGCCGTCAGCACGAAGCCCATGTAGATTTGGCTCACGCCCAGCGCCTCAGCCATCAGCGAAGCGTTCTGGCAGGCCAGATTTGCATCTTCGCTCCCGAAGCGGTTCGCCTCCGGAGCATGGATGAACAGCACCGCCGTCGCGCCCCGCAATATGCGGTCGCGGCCCTCGGCATATTCACGCCGCAAGCGTTTGAAGACGGGAACATAGCGGTAGACACCCGGCACGATACGGCTCAGCCACGGCCGCACGAACGGATTCAGCAGCCGTTTTTCCAGTTTGCCGAACACCCCGAGCGTATACTCGGTAATTCCCCGCAGCATCGCCGGGTCGGTCACCAGCGTATAGCCCAACTGCCGGGCGTTGCTGGCCGTCGGGGCCCGGTCGGCCGCCGCGACGATGCGGTCCAGCATCTCCTGCGGCACGGGAATTTTCTTCAAGGCCCGGTTCGACCGTCGCACGGCCAGCAGCAACTCCACCTGCTCGGGCGTCGGCAATGCGGCGTAATCGGCAGCATGCACCCGCTCGGGCGGGAACAGCTCGTGCGCCACCGATCCCGTGGGACAGACGGCCACGCAATGACCGCAGCCGATGCAGTTCTCGGGCTTGCACAGCGTTATCACAGCCCCGGCCTTCTCCTGCTCGAAAATCTGCGAAGGACACACCTTCACGCAATGGCCGCAGCGGATGCAGCTCTCCCGAACCGAAATATCCATCGGTTTCTAATGTTTCACCCCTACCATTTCGGCGGAGTTGTGCTTGTATTTGAAAACAAAGGCGAAAACAATGGCCACCACGAGGGCATACCCTGCGAAGATGAACCACGAATCGGGCCAGTGGAAGGCATCCACCACGGCGCCCGCGGCATACGAACCGAAGAAAGCGCCGAAACCGTTGGTCATAATCATGAAGACGCCCTGCGCCGAAGAGCGTATCTCACGGCTGGTCTCCTTTTCGACGAACAGCGACCCCGAGATGTTGAAGAAATCGAACGCCACGCCGTAAACGAGCATCGAGAGGATGAGGAACACGGCCCCCGAGCCGGGATTGCCCACGCCGAAGAACCCGAAGCGCAGCACCCAAGCCAGCATCGAGATCAGCATCACCTTCTTGATTCCGAAACGCCGGAGGAAGAACGGGATCAGCAGGATGCAGAACGTTTCGGACATCTGCGACAGCGAGAGCAGGATCACCGAGTGCTTCACGATGGCCGAATCGGCATACTGGGACATCGTTCCGAAATTCTGGATATAGCTGTCGCCAAAGGCGTTGGTGATTTGCAGCGCGGCGCCCAGCAGCATCGAGAAGATGAAGAAAATGGCCATGCGCTTCTCCTTGAAGAGCGCGAAGGCGCGCAGTCCCAGCGTATCGACCCACGACCGGTTGCGCACACTGCGGTCGACGGCACACCCGGGCAGCGTGAACGAGTAGACGGCCAGCACGAACGACAGCAGTGCCGAAACATACAACTGCCAAGCCGTGAGCTTGATCTGCACGCCTCCGATCTGGACCAGATCGACGAACCACATCGCGGCGATGAATCCCACGGTACCCCACACGCGGATGGGCGGGAAGTGCTTGACGCTGTCGAGTTTGGCCAGATCGAGGGCGTTGTAGGCCACGGAGTTCGACAACGCAATGGTCGGCATGTAGAACATCACGCTCAGCAGCATGCAACTGTACAGCGGCGCATAGTCCGTCTGCGAAGCCGCGGCGATCAGGAAACCGCCGCTGATAAGGTGGCAGATTCCCAGCAGCTTCTGCGCCGGGACCCAGCGGTCGGCGATTATTCCCATCACGGCGGGCATGAACAGCGAGGCAATACCCATCGTTGCGAAGAAACTGCCTATCTGCAATCCGGAGAATCCGAGCCCCCCGATATAGGCACCCAGCGAGATGAGCCACGAACCCCAGATCGCATACTGGAGAAAGTTCATGACGATAAGCCGGAATTTAATTCCCATAATTTTCTGATTTAGTATAAATTTAAAGTTTCAAGCGGTTTCCCGTTGCGGGATTAAAACAAATGTACGAAAATTTTTTCGGAATTTTCTTTGCATTTGAAAAATAAAGTCCTACTTTTGCATCACCAAAATCTACTGAGCTATGGTGTAATGGTAACACAACAGATTCTGGTCCTGTTATTCCAGGTTCGAATCCTGGTAGCTCAACTCAAAAAGGATGCCTCGAAAGAGACATCCTTTTTTTCGTTTTCAGGCCCTCCCGCCCCGATTCCGGCACGATTCTGGCGGGTATCCGTAAACAAGCCGTCCACGGCTTTTCCCGCGAAATGCACGTTTCGATAAACGGGCCGGCAAGTACAATTCCGTTTCGAATACCGAAACATACAATATTTTATACACGCATTTCGTGGCAAATACCCCGTTTGGTCACAACATACACGAAATCAGCCGATTTAAAAACATCATTTTTTCGGTACGCGCCTTGATTCCGCGCCTCGAACGCTGTATGTTTGTATCAAGTTTCGAAAGGAGCTATGAAGAATTCATTTGCATGGAGTGACGCCCACAGAAGTTGAAAGGATTGCCGAATATTGACGCAACCACTGTTCATCAATCCGGAAGGCTTCGAGGGGGAGAGTTGGGAAACTCTCCCTCTTTTCTTTTCCCGTTCTCTGCCGCCGTCCCCGCCGCTCCTGCCGCCGCGTGCTACTCCAACCGTCCGAGGATCTCCCGCTGGCGTTTGAAGTGGTGGATGCGCGACAATTCCCCGGTCCCGGAGATCAGCGAGGCGAAACGCCGCTGGTTGCGGACCCACCTCCTCACATACTCGTACATCATCGGATCGAACGTGTGCATGGAGTTGAGCGAAAAGAGCGCGATTCCGGCCACTTTGTAACGTTCCGACGAGATATAGGCATACGACGCTTCGAGGTCCACCTCCGAGAGGTAGAAATTGACCTTGTTGCCGTTTTCGTATTCGCCCTCGGCGGCCATCTTTTCAAAATCCCGTATCAATTCGGACAGCTCCTTCTTCAGCAGGGCCACGCTCTGATCCGAGATCAGGTGCATCGCCCTAAAAGCCCGGATGGCGTTGACCCAGTGCGTGAACCCGCTTTCGTCGAAGATGACGTGCGACTGGGCCACCAGTTGGACGCTCTGCACATATTCCAAGGCATTGCGGCGCAGCGAAGGCGACAGTTTCAGCTCCTCGAACGTCGGCACCGACACATCGCCCATCTCGTGCTGATACAGCGACTTGAAGAGCTTGAAGCGCGTCAGGTTCTCGTACTTGAGGTAATATTCGGCCGGAATGGAGTTGACCGCCGAGGCAAAGACCGTCGTGGGGTCGGATGCTATTTCGCGGAAAAAGCGGATGTTCTGCCCGAGAATTCCGTTGTAGAGATCGAGCGAAGCGTCGAATTCGGTAAACGCCAAGCTGAAAAGGGCATTCCCTCCGACGGAGGAGCCCATGACGCCGTCGAGCGAGAAACGCAGGTGCGCGCTCAGCGCACTGGCCTCACCGAAAGTGAACCGCACTTCGCCGCGCATGCGGCGGTATGCGGCTTCGCGGCCGATATTGAGTACATCCATCAGCACCGACGCCGGCGTCGAATCCGGCGGCGTATGGGCATGGATCGCCCGAATCAACGCGGTATTCGATAATTCTGTCATAGTCTTGTCGTAAAATAATTCTCTGTCCCGGGGACAAATATACAAAAAAAACGCGAGAATATAACAAATTCGGACACCCCGTGCAAAAAGGGAGGAGAACCCGTGGGGGGTTCTCCTCCTTATATAAACAGTGTCGGACGACTATTTTCCGAGCCCCATTTTCTCGATCAGGGCCTTGGTTTCGGGCTTGTGACCGCGGAACTTCTCGTAGAGCTTCATCGGATGCTCCGTACCGCCTTTCGAAAGGATGTTGTCGCGGAACGACGAGGCCACCTCGCGGCTGAAGATGCCTTTCTCCTTGAAGAGCGAGAAAGCGTCGGCCTCGAGCACCTCGGCCCACTTGTAACCGTAGTAGCCTGCGGCGTACCCGCCCGAGAAGATGTGTCCGAACGAGGGCGCCATCGCGGTTCCCGCAATGACGGGCATCACCTGTGTCGGAGCCATCGAAGCTACCTCGAACTGCTCCACGTCGCCTTCGAACGGCTCGGTGAGCGTATGCCAAGCCATGTCGGTCATGCCGAACGAGAGCTGGCGCACGTTGGCGTAAGCCGCCAGATAGTTCTGCGCAGCGACGATGCGGTCGACGATCTCGGCCGGGATAGGCTCGCCGGTCTCGTAATGCACGGCCCACAGGTCGAGGAACTCCTTCTCCGTGGCCCAGTTCTCCATGATCTGCGAGGGCAGCTCCACGAAGTCGCGGTAGACGCTCGTTCCGGTCAGCGACTCGTACCTGCCCTCGCCCAGCATGCCGTGAAGGGCGTGGCCGAACTCGTGGAGGAAGGTCTCCATTTCGTCGAAAGTCAGCAGCGAAGGCGTCGTCTCGGTGGGCTTGGTGAAGTTCATCACCAGCGACACCAGCGGACGGGTCTCCACACCGTCCTCGATCTTCGTACCGCGGAACTCGGTCATCCACGCACCCGAACGCTTCGAGGCACGGGGGAAGAAATCGAGGTAAAGCACCGCCATGAAGCGGCCGTCGGCATCCGTCACATCGTAAGCCGTCACGTCGGGGTGGTAGACCGCGATCTTCTCGTTGGGTGTGAAATTCAGTCCGTAGAGTTTGTTGGCCAGCATGAAGACGCCCTTCTTCACGTTCTCGAGTTTCAGGTAAGGCTTCACCAACTCGTCGTTCAGGGCATATTTCTCATCCTTGTATTTCTCGGTGTAGTAAGCCCAGTCCCAAGGCATCAGCTCGCCCTTGAAGCCGAGCGACGCGGCATAGTCGGCGACCATGCGGTAATCGGCGTCGGCATAGCTTTTGGTTTCGGCGAGCAGTTCGGCAAGGAAATCGTTGACGGTCTTGGTGTTCTCGGCCATGCGGTTTTCGAGCACATAATCCGCATAACACTTGTAACCCAGCAGGTTGGCAATCTTCAACCGCGTGTTGACGATCTTCTTCACGATCTCCGTGTTGTCGAACTGGCCGCCCAGCGCCTTGGAGCCGCTGGCACGCCAGAGCTTCTCCTTCAGGGCGCGGTTCGACGAATAGGTCATGAACGGCAGGTAGCTGGGGTACTGGAGCGTCACCGTCCAGCCCTTCTCGCCGCGGGCCTTGGCCTCGGCGGCCATCCCCTCCTTCACGAATGCCGGCAGCTCGGCCACCACCTTCGGATCGGTAATGTTGAGCGTAAAGGCGTTGGTCGCCGCGAGGGCGTTCTGCCCGAACTGCAGCGTCAGCGCCGACAGCTCCGAAGAGTACTGGCGGTAGAGCTCCTTGTCGGCGTCGGAGAGAGCCGCGCCGCTGCGGGCGAAACCTTTGTAGGTATCCTCCAACAGTTTCTTATCCTCTTTCTTGAGGCGTCCCGGATGCTCATAGACGTATTTCACGCGGGCGAACAATTCGGGGTTGAGCGAAATGTCGTTCGACAGCTCCGTCAGCTTGGGCTGCACGCGCTGTGCGATCTCCTGCATCTCGTCCGACGAATCGGCTTCGAGCAGGTTGAAGAAGAGCCCCGAGATGCGGTTGAGCAACTCGCCCTGACGCTCCAGCGCCACGATCGTGTTGCCGAAGGTCGGCTTCTTGGGGTTCTTGACGATCGCCTCGACCTCGGCGCGCGAGCAGGCGATTGCGGCGTCGAACGCCGGCTCGTAGTTCTCCAGCTTTATCTCGGAGAACGGCGGGGTCTCGTGGGGCGTATCCCACGCCGCGAGCAGGGGATTCGACATATCGAGTTCGGGCAGTTGTGCTTTGGGAATCGAATTGTCGGCACAGCCTGCCGCCATAGCGGAAACAGCCATAATAAACAGTACTTTTTTCATTTTTTATTTCGGTTTGCGGTTTCTTTCTGAATGGGTTTCGTCCGGTCAGTTTTCGGGAACAGCCTTTACGCGGAAGCCTTCGGCAGGCTCAGGCGAGCCGGCCAGCGAATCGACCGGCTCGGGGTCGGTCCACAGCCCCCGGCTGCGGAGCATCGCCCGCTTGTCGGGGTCCTTGCCGCGGAAGTCGCGGTACATGGTCATGCCGTCCTCCGAGCCGCCGCGGGCGAGGATCTTGCGGCGGAAGTCGTCGGCGATCTTCTTGTTGAACAAATCGCCGCTCTCGCGGAAGGCTTCGAAGACATCCTTGTCCAGCACCGCAGCCCATGTGTAGAAATAGTAGCCCGCGGAATATCCGCCGTCGAAGATGTGCGAGAAATAGGGATAGTGGTAACGCGGTTCGATCTGCGGGATCAGCCCCCGCTTTTCGGTCAGGGCCTTGCGCTCGAATTCCGTCGGGTCGAACGGTTCGTATTCCGGGATCGAGTGGATGTCCATGTCCGAAAGCGACGCGGCGATCAGTTCGGTGGTCATGAAGCCTTGGTTGAACAGCCCGCTGCGGCGCAGCTTCGCGACCAGATATTCCGGGATCACCTCGTTCGAACGGTAGTGCACGGCGTACTGCTTCAGCACCTCGGGATCGAAGGCCCAGTTCTCCATCAACTGCGAGGGCAGCTCCACGAAATCGCCCTCGACCTCCGTGAGACCGCGGTATTTCACGTCGTGGAACAGGAAATGGAGCGCATGCCCGAACTCGTGGAACAGCGTTTCGGCCTCGTCGAGCGTCAGCAGCGCCGGGGTGTTCGACGTGGGACGGGTGAAGTTGCAGACGATCGACACCACGGGCGCCACGCGCTTGCCGTCCTTGTAAGTCTGCTCCACATAGTTGCCGCACCACGCACCCTGACTCTTTCCGTCGCGCGGGAAGTAGTCGAAATAGAGCACGCCCAGATGCGATTCGTCGGCGTCGAGCACCTCGTAGGCAATGGCATCGGGGTGGTACAGCGGCACGACAATGGGGCGGAACGTGATGCCGTACAGCCGGTTCGCCAGAAAGAAGATGCCTCCCTGCACGTTCTCCAGCGAGAAATAGGGCCGCAACTGCTCCTCCTCCAACTGGTATTTCTGCTTGCGGACCTTCTCGGCATAATACCACCAGTCCCACGAAGCGAACTCCCCGTCGGGATGATCCTTCTTGAAGAGCTCCTCCATCTCGGCCAGCTCGCCCTTGGCGCTCTCCAGCGCGGGCGTCCAGATCTCGTTCAGCAGTTTGTAGACGGCGTCGGTCGTCCCGGCCATCTCGTCGGCCACGACGTAGTCGGCATACGACGGATAACCCAGCAGATGGGCCTTCTCCGTGCGCAGGCGGATGAAATCGTTGATCAACTGTTTGTTGTCATACTCGTCGCCGTTATTGCAGCGATTGAGATACGCCTTGTAAATCTCCTCGCGCAGCTCGCGCTTCTGGGAGTAGGTCAGGAACGGGATCAGGCTGGGTTTGTGCAGCGTGAAGGCATACTTGCCCTTCTTGCCCATCGCCTCGGCCTTTTCGCGGGCCTGATCGCGGGCTGTGGTCGGGATACCGTCCAAATCGTTCGACTCGAGCATCAGCGCGTAGTTGTTGTTCTCGGCGAGGATATTCTGCCCGAACTTCACCGACGTCAGCGACAGTTCGCCGTTGATGGCCTTCAGGCGGGCTTTCTGTTCGGCGTCGAGCAGCGCCCCGGCGCGCACGAACTTGCGGTAGGTCTTCTCCAGCAGACGGCTCTGTTCGGCGTCGAGTTCCAGCGCGGCGCGGCGGTCATAGACGGCCTTCACCCGCTCGAAGAGCTTTTCGTTCAGGAGTATCTTGTCGGCATGCGCCGCCAGCAGAGGCATCACCTGTTCCTGCAGGGCCTGCATCTCGGCGGTGTTCTCGGCCTCGCACAGCATACCGAAGATCAGCCCTACCTGCGCGAGCATCTGCCCCGAATCGTCGTAGGCGAGGATGACGTTTTCGAACGTCGGCGCGTCGTTGTTCGACGTGATGGCGTCGATCTCGGCGTCGTGCAGCGACATGCCGCGCTCCAGAGCGGGCAGGAAATGCGCGGGAACGATCCGGTCGAACGGCGGCACCCCGTAGGGAGTGTCCCACTCGGTGAAAAAGGGATTTTCTCCCACGGTTTTATCAGACTTGCAGGAGGCGAGTGACATGGCCAGAAAAAGTGTTAAGAAAGCGGTAATACGTTTCATCCTGTCGTGTTATTTTAGTAACTTTGCCGCATATTATTTACAAAGTTACAATAAAATTCCCAAAATAACGCCTCCGATCATGCAACTATTTTACGCACCGGACATCATGCCGCCCCTGCACACGTTGGGCGAGGAGGAGTCGAAACACTGTGTCCGCGTACTGCGTCTGCGGAGCGGCGGGCGCATCCATATAACTGACGGACGGGGCAATTTATTTTGCTGCGAGATCACCGACGACAACCCCAAACGCTGTACGGTACGGGTTGTCAGCACCCAACATGAGTTCGAAAAAATGCCCTATGCGCTGACCCTCGCTGTCGCGCCGACGAAAAATCCCGACCGCTTCGAATGGCTGCTCGAAAAGGCCACCGAGGTCGGAACGACCGAATTCCTGCCCCTCGACACGGCCCACAGCGAACGGCATGTCTTCAAGCCCTCGCGGGGCGAGAAGGTCATCACCGCGGCGATGAAACAGTCGCTGAAAGCCTACCGTCCCGAACTGCATCCCCTCACGCCGTTCCGCGAGGCGGTGCTGCGCCCCTTCGAAGGGCGTCGCTTCATCGCCCACTGCACCCCGGCCCGGTCGCCCGAAGGCAAGGCCTACCTGCCCGACACGCTCCGCGCGGGCGAGGCCGCTGCGGTCTTCATCGGCCCCGAGGGGGATTTCTCACCCGAGGAGATCGATTTCGCCCTCGCCAACGGATTCGAGGAGGTCACGCTCGGCACCCAGCGTCTGCGCACCGAGACAGCGGCCCTCGTGGCAACAGTCATGGCCTCGGTCGTCAACGGATAACCCCACGCGCCTATGCAACGTCTCCACACCATTTTCCTGTCGTTCTTCAAGATCGGGCTCTTCACCTTCGGCGGCGGCTACGCCATGCTGCCGCTGATCGAGCGGGAACTCATCACCAAACGCAAGTGGATCGAGCAGAAGGAGTTCCTCGACCTGCTGACCCTCGCGCAGTCGGTCCCGGGACCCATCGCCGTCAACACCTCGGTGTTCGTGGGCTACAAGGTCCGCGGTCTGGGCGGCGCCGTGGCGGCCCTGCTGGGTTCCGTGCTGCCGTCGTTCGCCATCATTCTGGCCATCGCGCTCTTCTTCGCCGACATCCGCCAGAACCCGGTCGTCGACGCCGCTTTCAAGGGCATGCGCCCGGCCGTCGTGGCGCTCATCATCGGCCCGGTCATCTCGCTGGCCCGGGGCATGCACTGGACGATGTTCGGGGTCATCGCCGTCGCGGCCCTCGCAGTCTGGGGGCTGGGGCTGTCACCGATCTGGGTGCTCGTCACCGCCGCCCTGCTGGGCATCGCATGGGAACTGATTATCGTTAAAAAGAAAGGAAAGCAATGATCCTCTGGCAACTCTTCCTATCATACCTCAAGATAGGCTTCTTCGGGTTCGGCGGAGGCTACGCCATGCTGTCGCTGATCCAGAACGAGGTGGTCGTACAGCACCAGTGGATGACCAACGCCCAGTTTGCCGACATCGTCGCCGTGTCGCAGATCACCCCCGGCCCCATCGCCATCAACTCGGCGACCTATGTGGGTTACAGCGTCGGAGTCCAGACCGGACACATCTGGTGCGGCATCCTCGGGTCGGTGATCGCCACCTTCGCCGTCTGCCTGCCGTCGCTCACGCTGATGATCCTCGTGGCGCGCTTCTTCATGCGCCTCAAACACAACCGGCTGGTCGAGGGGGCCATGCGGGGCATGCGCCCGGCGGTGATCGGGATGATCGCCGCGGCGGCCCTGCTGCTGATCTTCCCCCACAGCGACGCCCCCGGCGACCAGAATTTCATCGACGCTTGGAGTTGGGTGCTGTTCGGCGGAGTTTTCGCGGGGTCGTGGCGCAAGGTCAACCCCATCCTGCTGATCGTCCTTTCGGCCGCCGCAGGAATCCTGATCTACTACGTCTTCGGCCTCTAAAGAGCCGCTATCAGGGCGCCGCCCGTCAACAGCATGAGCAGGAACACCGCGAGGAACAGCATGCCCAGCACGGCGATGAAGGTCCCGATGCACCCCCATCGCTGATCGCCGCCCGGCAGCGGGTCGGTCAGCAGGGCGATGATGAGCCCCACCAGCGGCGTGAAGATCACGCTCAGGAGGAACGCCCAGCCGAAGCCGATGCGCCGGCGGCTGCCGATGATCCCCACCAGTACGGAGAGGAAACAGCCGCTCAGAAGTCCGAATACCAGCGTCAGAATGCTCATATCTCGTGTTTTAATTCATCAGTGTCAAAAGGCGTCTATCGCGTGAACCGGTAATAAGTCCCCAGCGGCAGCTCTTTGCCGGCCCGGTCCGGGAAGTACAGTTCGCCCCACTGCTCCGTGCGCGGGGCCCCGAACGCCTGCCTGACGGCGGTGCGGGCCAGCGTCGACGAAAGCCCCATCGAATAGAGGTTCAGCACGAGGAAGGCGTTTTCCGGCTCCAGCAACTGCGCACAGCAGGCCAGCATCTCGCAGATGTTGTCCTCCAGCACCCACTTCTCGCCGTTGGCCCCGCGCCCGTAAGCCGGGGGATCGAGAATGATACCCCGATAGCGGCTGCCGCGGCGAACTTCGCGCTGCACGAATTTCAGCGCATCCTCGACGATCCACCGCACACCCTCCAGACCGCTCAGCTCCATGTTCTCGCGCGCCCACGTCACCACCTGCTTCACCGAATCGACGTGCGTCACCTCGGCCCCGGCGGCACGGGCCGCCAGCGTCGCTCCGCCCGTATAGGCAAAGAGGTTCAGCACCTTCGCACCGCCCGAATCCCCGGCCAGCGCCCGGCACTCGTCGTAGATGAAGTTCCAGTTGGCGGCCTGCTCGGGGAAGATGCCCACATGCTTGAACGACGTGAGCCCCAGCCGCATGCGCAGCCGCATCTCCCGGTAGGCATACTCCACCGTCCAGCGGTCGGGAGTCTTGGGCGCAAGGCGCCATTCGCCCCGCTCGTCGCTGCGGGCGTCGCGCAGGAACGCGGCGTCGGCCGCGCGCCACCACTCCTCCTCCGGAAGCGTCCGCCGCCAGCTCGCCAGCATCGCGGGCCGGCCGGTCACGTACCGCCCGCACCCCGCCCATTGCTCGAAATCGCCCGAGTACAGCAGCCCGTACTCCCCCACAACGGGTGTCCCGAGTTCCCGCCACTCCTCCTCCGGAAGCGTCCGCCGCCAGATGGCCTGCGGCTCGGGACGGCGCGTCACATAACGCCCGAAGCGTTCCAGTTTCTCGAAATCGCCCGTGTCGATCAGTTCGTAATCCCCGAAATCGGGTGTCAAAAGTTCCTGCATTATTTCCGGTTTTTCGTGCAATCAATCAATGACATTTCGCAGGCCGCGCAGTCGAATTCCAGCCGGTAACGGTGCGCACCGTGCTCCAGATAGAGATCGCCGCGCAACTGCGGACGCTCCCTGAGACATTCGCCGATCTCGCGGCGGATGCAGTAGGCCGAACGCATCACCCGATGCCCGGCGGTCGTCGGCGCAAGGTCCAGCCCCCGCTCGATCCGCACCACCCCGTGGTCGCGGTAGAACGCCTCGGCCAGCCGGTTGGTGACATTCTCCTCGGCCGTCAGCTCTTCCGAGGGATACCGCGCCGCCGGATCGTCCGGCAGGATGCGGTGCTCCAGCGGCCTGTTCCGGCGCGCCTCGTCCAAGGCGGCAAAAGCCTCGCGGCGCACCTCGGCGGCCAGCGACGCCGGCACGAACCACTCCGCACCCCGCACCTCCGCATCCCGCACCGTGAAGATCGTGTCGCCCGACTTCATGGCCTGCACACGCAGTGCCGAAGCATTGGCGCCGGGGTTCTTCGCCGTGTCGAGCGGCACAGTGCGCCCGGCCGAAGCCGCAACGCCCTCGCAGTCGGTGTAAGTTATCGTAAATCCCTCCGCCGAAGCCTCTACGACGGCCGCAGCGGGAATCACCCGCCGCGTGCGGCTGCGCTCCAGCCGGAGGTTGAACAGCCTATCGGAATTGCGGTAAACCGCCGCCCCCGCGACGATCCCATCCATGCGGTTGGGAGTGATGCGGCGCCCCTCCACGGCATTGATATTGGTTCCGGTCACCCCGCGGGGCGAGATGAAGCAGATGCCGTCGCCCGGGGCCAGTTCAGCCTCTCCGGAGAGTACGAACCCGCTCCCGACAACCTTCGCCACACGCCCCACCTGCTCACCGACGGCCTTCGGGGTGTCGAACGACGCCACGCCGGGACGCTTTCCGGCAAAGAAATATTCGGATTCCCCGCGCGTGAAACTCTTCGACGGATCGGGCGTAAAGTCCGGAACGCTCTCGCCGACAGACGACCGCACGAATCCCTGCCGCACGGCCAGCGCCTCGTCCACCGCCCAGCGGTAGTAAGCCACAACGTTCCTGATATAATTGGTGTCTTTCAGACGGCCCTCGATCTTGAACGAGGTGACGCCCGCATCCAGCAGGTCGCCGATGCGTTGCGAGAGGTTCATGTCGCGCACCGACAGCAGGTGCTTACCGGGGATGTATGTGCGTCCTTTTCCGTCGGTGAGGTCCCACGCCAACCGGCAGGGCTGGCTGCAAGCACCCCGGTTGCCGCTGCGTCCGGACATCGACCGCGAAAGGAAGCAGCGGCCGCTGTACCCCACGCAGATCGCCCCGTGGACGAAACATTCGACCTCGGCCGTCGTGGCCGAGCAGATCGCCCGGATTTCGTCCAGCGACAGGTTCCGTTCGAGGATCACCCGGGCAAAACCCGTCTCGCCCAGAAACCGCGCCCCCTCGGGCGTCGAGTTGCAGACCTGCGTCGAGGCGTGGAGTTCGACGGGCAGCGACATCCGCCGCAGGGCCATGTCCTGTACGATCAGCGCATCGACACCCGCGGCGATCAGCTCGCGGGCCTGCCGTTCGGCCTCCTCCAGTTCGTCGTCCCACAGCAGCGTGTTGAGCGTGGCGTGGACCCTTACGCCGAAGCGGTGGGCGTACTCCGCGACGCGGGCGATCTCCTCCGCCGCATTGCCCGCGGCCTGCCGGGCCCCGAACTTCGCACCGCCGATATAGACGGCGTCGGCGCCGTAATCCACGGCGGCCACGGCCGAGGCATAATCTTTGGCGGGGGCTAACAATTCGACGGTTTTCACGAATACGGAATTTTGCACAAAAATAAGACAATTTTAGGAATTGTTTTGTAATTTTGCCACCTGTAACGCGAAAACACAAAAATCACCCGATATTATGCTTACGATAAAGCAAATCCGCGATGACAAAGAGGCCGCCGTCCGCAAGTTGGCGAAAAAAGGCGTGGACGCCGCACCCGTCATCGAGAAGATCATCGACTTCGACGACCGGCGCAAAGCCATCCAGCTCGAGATGGACAACACGCTGGCCGCCCAGAACAAAGCCGCCAAGGAGATCGGCGCGCTGATGGGACAGGGCCGCCGCGAGGAGGCCGAGGAGCGCAAACGCTTCGTGGCCGACCTCAAGGAGAAATCCTCGCGCCTGCAGGCCGAGTTGTGCGACGCCCAGCAGGAGCTGCAGGCCGCCATCGTCTCGCTGCCGAACTTCCCCGCCGAGATCGTCCCCGAGGGCAGGACCGCCGAGGACAACCTCGTGGTGAAACTCGAGGAGAACTACACGGCGCTTCCCGAAAACCCGCTGCCCCACTGGGAGCTGGCCCGCAAATACGACATCATCGATTTCGATCTGGGCGTGAAGCTCACCGGCGCCGGATTCCCCGTCTACAAGGGACAGGGCGCACGGCTCCAGCGCGCGCTTATCAACTATTTCCTCGACTGCAACACCAAGGCCGGTTATCTGGAGGTCGAGCCGCCCGTGATGGTCAACGAGGCTTCGGGCTTCGGCACGGGGCAGCTTCCCGACAAGGAGGGGCAGATGTACCACGCCACGGTGGACAATTTCTACTTGGTCCCCACAGCCGAGGTTCCCGTGACGAACATCTACCGCGACGTGATCCTCGAGAAGGCCGATTTCCCGGTGAAGATGACCGCCTACACCCCCTGCTTCCGCCGCGAGGCCGGCTCCTACGGCAAGGACGTGCGCGGCCTGAACCGCCTGCACCAGTTCGACAAGGTGGAGATCGTGCAGTTGTCGCTGCCCGAGAACTCCTACGAAGCGCTGGACGGCATGGTGGCCCATGTCGAAGGAATCGTCAAGTCGCTGGGCCTTCCCTACCGCATCCTGCGGCTGTGCGGCGGCGACATGTCGTTCACCTCGGCGCTGACCTACGACTTCGAGGTCTACTCCGAAGCCCAGAAACGCTGGCTCGAAGTGTCGTCGGTGTCGAACTTCGAATCGTTCCAAGCCAACCGCCTCAAGCTCCGCTACCGCGACGAAGAGAAGAAAATCCAACTGGCACACACCCTGAACGGCTCCTCGCTGGCCCTGCCGCGCATCGTGGCGGCGCTGCTGGAGAACTTCCAGACCCCCGAAGGCATCCGCATCCCCGAGGTGCTGGTTCCCTACACGGGTTTTGATTTTATCAAATAAGTTTTTATATTTGCACTCACACACATTAACAAATAAATTTTTCAACCAATGGCTTACAAAATTACCGACGCGTGCGTAGCATGCGGTACCTGCATCGGCGAGTGCCCCACGGAGGCTATTTCGGCCGGCGACATCTATGTCATCGACGCTGACAAATGCATCGACTGCGGCACCTGCGCAGGCGTTTGCCCGAGCGAAGCAATCGTTTCGGAGTAACGAACGGAATATCCGCAAAAAGCACACCCCGCAGTTTCGGCCGCAGGGTGTGCTTTCAGTTTAAACGACAGCTATGGACGATCTTGAGAAAATGCGGGCCGGACTCTGGCTCTACGCCGTAACGCCGCAGATCGGCAACGCCCTGCGGCAGACCGAAGAACTGGTTTTCGAACTCAACCGACTGCCGCCCAGCCGCCGCGAGGAGCGCGAGGCGATCATCCGCCGCCTGTTCGGGCGCATCGGCCGGGAATTCACCATCCACAGCCCGTTCCACTGCGATTTCGGGGAACAGATCGCGGTCGGCGACCATTTCGTGGGCAACTACAACCTGACGATCCTCGACGAAGCTCCCGTGACGATCGGCGACCACGTCTTTATCGGCCCCAACGTGGGGCTTTACACCGTCGCCCACGCCCTTGTGCCCGACCAGCGCAACGCGGGCATCATGCGCTCGCTGCCGATCACCATCGGCAACAACGTCTGGATCGGGGGCAACACGGTGGTGATGCAGGGCGTGACGATCGGCGACAACACGGTGATCGGCGCCGGAAGCGTCGTCACGCGCGACATCCCTGCGGGAGTGATCGCCGTCGGGTCGCCCTGCCGGGTCCTGCGGGAGATCACCGAAGCGGACCGGATAGCGGAAGTATATTAAAGAAAAAAGGAAAAGCGCCCCGAAACGGGGCGCTTTTTATTCGATTGGAAGCCCTTTGAAGAGTTCTTCCAAAGTTATCCCGTAAAATTTACACAATTCACAGAGCGTCGACAGCGACAAATTCGTTTTTCCGCCTTCAACACGACGCATATTCAGGCCCGTATTAAAATACACCGCCTCCTGAGTCAACCCCCGGGCAATCCGCACAGCACGAAGTCTTTCGGCTACCGATTTTATAGCAGTATCATAATGTTTCTGGCCTTTCATAATGCAAAGGACTCGTCAAATCGAAAAAAACAGTCAGACGAATTCGTCTTTTTCGTTTTTTTGATTACCTTTGCAGAAACCAAACCAATCTAAGGCTGCGCTTATTCGCAGCCTTTTTACTCGCGGGGCGGCAACTCAGCACGGCCGTGCGTCACTAATTCTTCATAGAATCCATTGAAGCCGCGGCCGCCCCGCTTCTTACGAAAAACAGCCCCGGAAATCCGGGGCTGTTTTCAATTCTCATACAATAAGTATTTCGTTCGCCGTTCGCGGTAGCGTTCCACATCATCGGCCCAGCGGGCGCGTATCTCCCCCTCCGGGGCTCCGGCAAGGATCATTTCGCGCACCCACCCCACGCCGACCAGTTTTTCGAACATCGGCGTAAAGAATTTGGTCCCCGACCCGAGGTCGGCATAGGCATCGATCACATATTTCAACGAAAATCCCACTTCGCGGGCTTCGGCGAGCGGCATGCCGCTCAGGTCGACGCCCCGGCACAACTGTCCTTCGAGCGGCGGATGCTTGGCCCCGGCCGTCGGACGGGGTGTGAACGTAAAGGTGCGCCCGGTCAGGTCCGGATGTCCGTAGATTTCAAACGGCTTGTCGGTCCCGCGTCCGAGGCTCACGACGGTGCCTTCGAAGGGGCACAGCGCGGCATAGAGGTAGACGGCACGCGCGGTCGGCAGGTTGGGCGACGGAGCCACGGGCAGCCGGTATTCGGTCGCGTGGGTGTAGTTGCGGCACTTCACGACCGTCAGGTCGCACGGCTTCGCCCACCCTTCGCCGACGGCCATGCGGGCGATCTCGCCCATCGTCAGGCCGTGGAGCACCGGCACGGGAATCGCCCCGACGCCCGACCGGTATTTCATGTCCAGCACGGGCCCGTCGACGATGTGCCCGTTGGGATTGGGACGGTCGAGGACCACGACCCGGCATCCGAAATCGGCGCAGGCATCCATCATCCGCAGCATCGAGATATAGTAGGTATAGAATCGCAGTCCCACGTCCTGCATATCCACGACCAGTACGTCGAACGAGCGCATCGCCTCGTCGGAGGGACGCTTCGTGTTGCCGTCGTAGAGCGAGCGGATCGGAATGCCCGTCCGGACGTCGACCGAACTTTTGACATGCTCCCCGGCATCCGCCGTGCCGCGGAATCCGTGTTCGGGCGAGAAGATGGCGGCGACGTCGAAACCCTCGCCGTGCAGCAGATCGACCAGATGCACCCTCCCCGAGGCATCGGCCCCGGGCGCTCCGGGCATCTCCGCCACGGAGGTCTGGTTGGCCAGCACCGCGACGCGCTGTCCCCGGAGAAGCGGAAAATAGGCCGCCGTGTCGGTCATGCCCACGAGAGTTCCCTGCGCCGGAACATTGAAAATACCCGAAACGCAGGCGACAAGCACGACGACAAGCCGTCTGCATTTTAGGGATGCAGATGTGGCGCATCGTGAAGGGCGGGCCGGACGGGACATACAAGCAGTATTTCCCGTTCGGGACGGCCAAGGGATGTGTCGCAAGTGCCCCATAAAATCAGACGGACGCGCCATATTCCATTAAATAGCCCTTGATGAACTGGTCCAGATCGCCATCCATCACCGCTTCGACAGCCGAGGTCTGGACACCCGTGCGGTGGTCCTTCACGCGGCGGTCGTCGAAGACGTAGGAGCGGATCTGCGAACCCCACTCGATCTTCTTTTTCGAAGCCTCCAGCGCCTGCTGCGTCGCCATGCGCTTGTCCAGCTCGCGCTGGTAGAGTTTCGACTTGAGGATGCGCATGGCATTCTCGCGGTTCATCAACTGCGAACGGGTCTCCATGTTCTCGATCAGGAACTCCACGGGTTCGCCCGTGTCGGCATCCTTGCCGTGGTAGCGCAGACGCACCGCCGTCTCGACCTTGTTGACATTCTGCCCCCCGGCGCCCGACGCCCGGTAGGTATCCCACTCGATATCCGACGGGTTGACCGTGATCTCGATCGTGTCGTCCACGGCGGGCGAGACGAAGACCGACGCAAAGGTCGTCTGCCGCTTGTTGTTGGCGTTGAACGGCGAAAGACGCACCATGCGGTGCACGCCGTTCTCGCTCTTGAGATAACCGTAAGCGTACTCGCCCTCGAACTCCAGCGTGCAGGATTTCACCCCCACCTCGTCGCCTGCCTGATAGTCCAGCACCTTGACCTTGTAGCCGTGGGCCTCGCCCCAGCGGGTGTACATGCGCAGGAGCATCGACGCCCAGTCGAGGGCCTCGGTGCCGCCCGCCCCGGCGTTGATGTCGAGGATCGCCCCCAGCTTGTCCTCTTCGCGGCGCAGCATGTTGCGCATCTCGAGGTTCTCGATCTTCTCGAGCGTCGCGGCGTAGTGGGCGTCCATCTCCTCCTCGGTCACGACGCCCTCCTTCACGAAGTCGGGCATCAGCGCGAGGTCCTCGGCATCCTTGCGCACGGCGTCGTAATCGTCGACCCACGCCTTGATCGCCGCCACCTTGCGCAGCTGTTCGCGCGCCTTGTCGGGCTCGTCCCAGAAATTCGGCTCCTGAGTCTTCTCCTCCTCGTTGCGCAGGTCGATGCGCTTCTGTTCGATGTCGAGACAGCGTTCCAACGCCTCCCGGCGCTGTTCGATCTCCTTGATCTGTTCGGCAAGTACCATATCGCTTAAAATTTCTCGTGCAGTTTCCGTGCGGCGAATTCCAGAATGAAATCGGCCGTGCCCTCGTCGCCCAGAGGCGAGGAATTCACGCAGAGGTGGTAGGTCGAAGCCACGCCCCACGTCCGCGAACTGTAATAATTGTAATAGGAGGCGCGACGGGCGTCCACACGCTCCATCAGGGCCTGCGCCTCGGCCGGAGTGCAGCCCTGCCGCGCGCAGATTCGGCGGCAGCGGTTCTCGTCGTCGGCCGTGATGAAGACGTTGACACAGCGCGGCTCCTCGCGCAGGATGTAGTCGGCACAGCGGCCCACGAAAACCGCTGACTCCCCGGCGGCGACCTTACGGATCACGTCGCTCTGTATTTTGAACAGCGCATCGTTCGACAGCACGTTCGTCATGCCCGCGTCGTCGCCCGCAAACGGGGCGCGAAGGTAGCCGATCATCGTCGAGAGTACGCCGCGCGACTCCTTTTCGTCGGCCCTTTCAAAAATCTCGGGGCAGATGCCGCTCTCCTTGGCGGCCAAGTTTATCAGCTCCTTATCGTAGACACGGATACCCAGCCGGCGGGCGATGATCTCCCCGACGGTCTTGCCGCCGCTGCCCAGTTGACGGCCTATGTTGATGACGAATTTTTCCATATTCCTATCCCTCTTTGGCGGCATTCGCGGCGCCGATGGCCCGGAATTTCCGCAGTTGGTAAGTCAGCATGAAGAACGCCACGAGCGACGCCAGAAAATCCGACAGCGGCATCGCGCACCACACGCCCCAACTGCCGTTCCACTCGGTGTAGACGTCGAAAATGTGGGGCAGGAAGATCAGCCCCGGCATCAGGAACAACAACTGCCGCGACAGCGACAGGAAGATCGCCTTGCCGGCCATGCCGACGCTCATGAAGAAGTTCGTGGCCACCATCTGGAACCCGATGATCGGGAAGCAGAAGAAGACGATGCGCATGCCCTCGACCGAAAGGCGGATCAGCTCCTCGTCGGAGGTGAACATCCCCACGGCCAGCCGCGGCATGAACACGCCGATGATGAATCCCGCCGTCGTGACGCACGTCGCACCCATGATCGTCAGCTTCAGCACGCGCATCACGCGGTCGTACTGCTTCGCACCGAAATTGTAACCCGCAATGGGCTGCATGCCCTGATTGACGCCCAGCACGATCATCACGAAGAAGAACGCCAGCCGGTTGACGATGCCGTAGGCGCCGATCTGCAGGTCGCCGCCGTACTCCTTCAGCCCCTTGTTGATGAGGATGACGATGAAGCAGGCCGCGAGGTTCATCAGGAAGGGCGACATGCCGATGGCGAGCATATCGCGCACGATCTTTTTCCGCAGGCGGTAGATGCCGCGGCGGAAGTGGAGCAGCTCCCGTTTATTGGAAAGTATCTGGAACTGCCACACGAGCGCGATGATCTGCGCCAACACCGTGGCGATGGCCGCACCGCGGATGCCCCATCCGAATCCGAAGATGAAGATCGGGTCGAGGACGGCGTTGATGACCACCGTGATGATCGTGGCGTACATCGACTTGCGGGGGTGTCCCGAAGCCCTCAGCACCGAGTTCAGACCCAAGTACATGTGCGTGACGACGTTGCCCAGCAGGATAACGGTCATATATTCGCGGGCATAGCCGATCGTGGCCTCGCTGGCTCCGAAGAAGTAGAGGATCGGATCGAGAAACAGCAACGCCACCAATCCGAACACAACGCCGATAATCAGATTGAGCACCAGCACATTGCCCAGTACCCGCTGGGCCGTTTCATAATCCCGCTGCCCGAGCCGCATCGAGACCAGCGTCGCGGCGCCCACGCCCACCAGCGAACCGAACGCCGCAGCAAGGTTCATCAGCGGGAAGGTCAGCGCAAGGCCCGAAATGGCCAGCGGCCCCACTCCGTGACCGATGAAGATACTGTCGATCATGTTGTAGAGCGACGAAGCCGTCATGGCGATGATCGCCGGCACGGCATATTGTACGAGCAACTTCCGGATACGCTCGGTCCCGAGCTCCAGTGCTGCCGATTTAAGTTCTGCCATAAATACCTTAATTTTTCTATACCCTTTCTCCCGGGAAAGGGTCAAAGGAGGCCGCTAAATTACTCCAGATACCAATCCGAGCCCTCCTTGCCGTCCTTGACGCGGATTCCGGCGGCGGCGAGACCGTCACGGATGCGGTCCGAAGCGGCCCAGTCCTTCGCGGCACGGGCTTTCAGCCGCTCGTCCAACAGCATCTCGACCAGCGGCGTCACATAATCCCTGCCCGAAGCGGCTCCGGCGGCTTTCTCGTCGCGCAGGCCCAGAATGTCGAAGGCATAGCGGCGCACGGTGGCCGTCAGCGCCTCGAGATCGGCGGCGGTGATCGTCTGCGAACCGTCGACCAACTGATTGATGATGCGCACCCAGTCGAACAACGCCGAAATGACCATCGGTGAATTGAGGTCGTCGGCCATCGCCTCGGCACAGCGGGTCTCCAGCTCGACGGGATTGACCGTCGAGGAGTCCGCAGGCTTGATCTTCTCCAAAGCCTCGATGCCTTTCATCAGACGGTCCAGCCCCTTCTCGGCGGCCTGCAGGGCCTCGTTCGAGAAATCGAGCGTCGAGCGGTACTGCGCCTGCAAGACGAAGAAGCGGATGGTCATGGGCGAATAGGCCTGCGCCAGCAGTTTGTGCGACCCGGTGAAGAGCTCTTCGAGGGTGATGAAGTTGCCCAGCGACTTGCCCATCTTCTGGCCGTTGATCGTAATCATGTTGTTGTGCACCCAGTAGCGGGCCGAGTCGTGGCCCAGTGCGGCGGTCGACTGCGCGATCTCGCACTCGTGGTGCGGGAACATCAGGTCCATACCGCCGCCGTGGATGTCGAAACGCTCCCCGAGGTAGCGCGTGGACATCGCCGAGCACTCCATATGCCAGCCCGGGAATCCCTCGCCCCAAGGCGACGGCCACCGCATGATGTGTTCGGGCGCCGCCTTCTTCCACAGCGCGAAATCGTAGGAATGGCGTTTGTCCGACTGCCCGTCCAGCTCGCGCGTGTTGGCGATGATGTCGTCGAGATTACGGCCCGAGAGCTTGCCGTAGTTGTATTTGGCGTTGTATTTCTCCACGTCGAAGTAGACCGAACCGTTCGACTCGTAGGCGTAGCCGTCGGCGAGGATCTTCTTCACGAACTCGATCTGCTCGATGATGTGACCCGAGGCGTAGGGCTCGATCGAGGGGGTCTCGACATTGAGAGCATCCATCGCGCGGTGGTAACGCTCCGTGTAGTAGTGCGCCACCTCCATCGGTTCGAGCTGCTCGAGCCGGGCTTTCTTGGCGATCTTGTCCTCGCCCTCGTCGGCGTCGTGCTCCAAGTGGCCGACATCCGTGACATTGCGCACATAGCGCACCTTGTAGCCCGCGGCCTTGAGGTAGCGGAACAGGAGGTCGAACGTCACGGCGGGACGGGCGTGGCCCAGATGCGGATCGCCGTAGACCGTGGGGCCGCAGACATACATGCCCACGCGGCCCGGAACGAGGGGCTCGAACTCCTCCTTGCGGCGGGTGAGCGTATTGTAAAGTACGAGTTTGGAATCCATATTCGTGAATTAACGTTTTGAACGGGTAAAATTACAACTTTTTCCGCAAACATCCGCTCTTCGGGCTCAAAAATCGAGCAACCGGAAGCGTTCGCGCACCTCGGGCATCGGCATCGGCTCCTCGTAATGCCACCATTCGCGGCGGTAGGGAACCAGCCCCGCCCCGCGCATGACCGACCGGAGCAGTTCGCGGTTGCGGGCCGCCGTGGCGGAGATCTTCCCCGCGGCGACCAGCGCGGCCTCGCCTCCGGTGTGGGCCTCCTCGCCGAAGAAATCGACCGGCGTACCCATGTCGGCCTCGCGCCCCGCGGCGTCGAGCAGCGTCACGTCGACCGCCACGCCGTAATTATGGCGTCCTCCGCGGGCGCCGTTGGCCACATAGACCTGATTCGGAGTTCCCTCGACCAGACTGTACATATAGCGCTGGACGCTGATCGGGCGCGCCGCGTCGCAGACCAGCAGCCGCCACCCGGGACGCCGCTCACGCAGCAACGCCTGAGCCCGGGCCACCTTGTCGGCGAAATGCGGCAGCAGGTAGGCCCGTTCGAGGTCGCCGTACACGTCGCGGCCCATGAAATTGTCCTCCGTGGAGTACATCAGCCGCACGCGCAGCGTGGAATCCACGCCGAGCACGTCGACCAATCCCGCATCGCGCATTTTCCGATCGGTCGCACCCTGCGCCCGGACGCCCGTGCAGAGCAGGACGGCACACGCCGCCAGCAGGAGTTTTCGTTTCATATTTGCGAATTATCGTCCCGCAAAGGTAAGAAATATACGCCCTCCGACGCAGGAACCGGGAAATTATCGTACCTTTACCGCCGATTATTATGAAATTTCAAGACTTAGGACTCTCCGAGCCGCTGTTACGCGCCATCGGGGAAAAGGGGTACACCGATCCGACCCCCATTCAGCAACAAGCCATCCCTCCCGTACTCGAAGGCCGCGACCTGCAGGGCTGCGCACAGACCGGGACGGGCAAGACCGCAGCCTTCACGCTGCCCATCCTCCAGCTTTTAGCCGCAGAACCCGCCGCCAAGGGACGCCGCGAAATACGCGCACTGGTCATCACGCCGACGCGCGAGCTGGCCATCCAGATCGACGAATGCTGCCACGACTATGCGCGCTACCTCTCCATCCGCCACTGCGTGATCTTCGGAGGCGTCAACCAGCGCCCGCAGGTCGATGCGCTGCAACGGGGCGTAGACCTGCTGGTCGCCACCCCGGGCCGGCTGCTGGACCTCATCGGGCAGGGTTACATCTCGCTGGACAAAATCCGCTTCTTCGTGCTCGACGAGGCCGACCGCATGCTGGACATGGGCTTCATCCACGACATCCGCCGCATCCTGCCGCTGCTGCCCGCACAGCGGCAGACGCTCTTCTTCTCGGCCACGATGCCTTCGGATATCGCCCAACTGGCGGCCAAAATCCTGCACGATCCCGTGCTGGTGACCGTCACCCCGCCCGCTTCGGTGGTCGAGACCATCTCGCAGCGGGTCCACTTCGCCGAGAAGGCCGAAAAGAGCCAACTGCTGATCGACCTGCTGGAAGGCTCCGACGCTCAGCAGGTGCTCGTCTTCACACGCACCAAGCACGGCGCCGACAAGCTGGCCAAGATACTCAACCGCGCCGGCATCCAGTCGAGCGCCATCCACGGCAACAAGTCGCAGAACGCCCGCGTGAAGGCCATGAACGACTTCAAGGGCGGCGCCTGCCGCGTACTGATCGCCACCGACATCGCAGCGCGGGGCATCGACATCGACCAGCTCCCGCTGGTCATCAACTACGACCTGCCGGAGGTTCCCGAGACGTATGTCCACCGCATCGGCCGCACGGGCCGCGCCGGATACGAGGGCACCGCGTGGTCGTTCTGCTCGGAGGACGAGTTCGACTACCTGAAAGACATCCAGAAGCTCACCGGACTGACGATCCCCGTCGAGGGGCCCGTTCCGGAGTTCGCCGCACGGCAGTCCGCCGCCCCGGCCCGGAAACCCGCACAGAAAGCCGCACCCCAACCCGCCCGCAGCACGGAACAGCGGTCCGCCCGGAACGCCGCGCCCAAACAGGCCCGCAATCCGGAGCCGAAGCAGGCCCCCGCGCAGGATGCCGCCGGGCAGCCCGCCCGGCCGCCGCGGGGAACCAGCGAGGAGAAGCGCACACGGTGGGGCGGGGTCACCTACCGGCCCAGTTGGGGGGGCCGCAGGGAGGTCACGCCCAAACGGAATCCCTGTTTCTTATACACTTCTAGATGTGTAAAGGGGACAGGGCCCGCCCGCCCGGTCGTCGCGCTCCCGCCACAGACGGGGCACGCGCCCCGCACCGGGAACGCCCGTCCAGTCCACGGACAAAGGCTCGGCCGACACGCCCCGCAAGCAGGAACGGAAGCAAGGTTCCGGCAACGCCCCGAAAGGTGAGCGCAACGCCCCGAAACCCGCCGGGAACAAACCTGCCGCCGCAAACGCCCCGGAGGGCGCTTCGAAATCGGCGTCGTCCCGCCGCCGCAAACGCCGCCCCGCAGGCGGTGCGAAACCGGCGCAGGCGCAGGCCGCCAAACCCGCCGCAGAAGCCGCTCCGCGAAAGAGTTGGTGGAAAATGTGGTAAAATCGGGCTTTCCGGAAAATAAGGTTTGAAATAAAGCGTTAAATCATTACTTTTGCACGATAAGTAGTTACGAAAAAAGTTATCTCGGATATGCACGTTTTTAAACGCTGGAACAACATCACGGGCTGGGCGGTGTTCGCCATTGCGGCAATCGTCTACCTGATGACCATGGAACCCGTGTCGAGCCTCTGGGACTGCTCGGAGTTCATCGCCACCTCCTACAAGCTCGAAGTGGGACACCCTCCCGGAGCCCCGCTGTTCATGATGCTGGCGCGTCTGGCGACGCTCTTCTCGTTCGGCAACCCCGACTATGTGGGCATCGCCGTCAACGCCATGAACTCGCTGGCCAGCGCCTTCTGCATCCTGTTCCTGTTCTGGACCATCACTCACTTGGCCCGCCGCCTCGTGACGCGTGACGGCAGCGAACTCTCCGTGGTCAACACCGTCGCCGTGCTGGGCGCCGGAGCCGTCGGGGCCTTGGCCTACACCTTCACCGACACCTTCTGGTTCTCGGCCATCGAGGGCGAGGTCTACGCCCTCTCGTCGATGTTCACGGCGCTGGTGGTGTGGCTGATGCTCAAATGGGAGGAGCAGGCCGACGAGCCCCACTCCTCGCGCTGGATCGTGCTGATCGCCTACCTGATGGGGCTGTCGATCGGCGTACACATCCTCAACCTGCTCTGCATTCCCGCGCTGGTCTTCATCTACTACTTCCGCAAGACCGAACGGGTGACATGGAAAGGCATCGCGTGGTCGACCGTGATTTCGGGCGCGCTGATCGTCTTCGTCAACAACTTCATCATCCCCTACACCGTCTGGTTCGGAGCCCAGATCGACACGCTGTTCGTCAACACGTTCGGCCTGCCCGTCAACTCGGGCATCACGCTCTTCGCACTGGCGCTGATCGTCGGCATGGGATGGGCCGCATGGGTCGCCCACAAGCGGGGCCGCGTCGTGCTGAACATCCTCCTGCTCTCGACGACGATGATCCTCGTGGGTTACTCGTCCTACGCCTCGGTGACCATCCGCGCCGCGGCCAACCCGCCGATGAACTCCAACAACCCCAACAACCCCCACGCCCTGCTGTCGCTGCTCAACCGCGACCAGTACGGCGACCGTCCGCTGCTCTACGGCGCCCAGTATTCGGCTCCCCCCGAGGGCGTGAAGGAGAAGAAGGTGTGGTATCTGGACGAGGACGGCAAGTACAAGACCGCCACGGTGCTGACGGGTTACACCCACTCACCGGAGTTCATGACGCTGTTCCCGCGCATGTGGAACTACTCGAAAGGCGAAAAGGAGTACAAGCAGTGGGCCGCCTACCGCACCACGACCGAGACGCTGCGCGACGAGAACGGCGAGATACGCCGCGACGCGCAGGGCCGCCCCGTACGCGGCGAGGTGCTCGATTTCGGCCGCAAGAAGGTCTACACCGACTCCTACGGCGAACCCCGCACGGTTACGGAGCCGACGTTCGGCGAAAACCTCAACTTCTTCTTCAACTACCAGCTTTCGTACATGTACTGGCGTTATTTCCTGTGGAACTTCGTGGGACGCCAGAGTGACATACAGCCTTCGCGCACGACGATCACCGACGGCAACTGGCTCTCGGGCATCAAGTGGATCGACGAGATGTACCTCGGACCGCAGGACAACCTCCCGCGCGAAATCGCCGAAAATAAAGGCCGTAACACCTATTATTTCCTGCCCTTCCTGCTGGGTCTGATCGGACTGATCTACCAGTTGAACCGCGACCAGCGGAACTTCTCGATCGTGATGTGGCTGTTCGTAATGATGGGCATCGCGCTGGTGTTCTACTTCAACACCTCGCCCGGCGAGCCGCGCGAACGCGACTACGTCTATGCGGGGTCGTTCTACGCCTTCTCGATCTGGATCGGATTCGGGGTGCTGGCCATCCGCGACCTCATCGCATGGATCACCAAGCGCAACAACGTCACCGCGGCGGCCGCCGCAACGGTCCTCTCGATGGGCGTGCCGGTGATCCTCGCAGCCCAGAACTGGGACGACCACGACCGTTCGCACCGCACCATGGCCCGCGACATCGGCTGGAACTACCTTATGTCGACGCTCCCCAACTCGATCATCCTCAACTACGGCGACAACGACACCTTCCCGCTGTGGAACAATCAGGAGGTCTACGGCGTGCGTCCCGACGTGCGGATCATGAACACCTCCTACCTCGGGGGCGAGTGGTACATCGACGAGATGAAGACCAAGGCCAACGACGCTCCGGGGGTTCCGTTCTCGCTGCCCAAGCACAAGTACACCTACAACAACGACATGATCTACGTCACCAACAGTGTGGACCGGACGGTGGACATCCGCGAGGTGATGGACTTCGTGCGCAGCGACGACCCGCGCAGCCAGCTCAAGCTCTCCGACGGTTCGATGACCGACTACATCCCCACCAAGCGCATCGCGCTGCCGGTGAACAAGGAGAATGCCATCGCCTCGGGCATAGTCGCCGAGAAGGACCGCGACAAGATGGTCGACACGGTGTATATCAACCTCAAGCGCAACTCGCTGGACAAGAACCAACTGATGATCCTCGACATGCTGGCCAACTTCGACTGGAAACGCCCCATCTACCTCACGCAGGTCTATATCCTGCAGGACTTCGGGCTGATGGACTACCTCCAGTTCGACGGCTACGCCTACCGTTTCGTACCGATCCTCACCCCGGCGCAGAACCCCTATGAGATCGGGCGCATCGACCCCGACTATGCGGCTCCGCTGCTCAAGGAGACGTTCCGCTACGGTAATCTGGCCGACCCGAGGGTCTACGCCGACTACTTCATCCAGTACAACCTCTCGGCCTCGCACGCCCGCGACGCCTTCGCCCGCGTGGCCAAGGAGATGCTGCGGCAGGACCGCGTCGCAGAGGCCGTCGAGCTGCTCGATCTGGGACTGGAGCGGATGCCGACATGGCAGGTGCGCTTCACCGACACCAACACCTATCCGTTCCTCGAAGCCTACTACGCCGCCGCCGCGATGGGCGACGAGACGGCCGCCGACAAGGGCGACGCGCTTTTGAGGGAGTATGCCCAGACGCTGATCGAGTACATCGAGCACTACCTCCGTTTCGAAGGTGCGCAGGGCGACATGGTTTCGGGCATCATCGACGAGAAGCTCGACCAGTTGGGCGACGTCTACTATCTGGCCAGCTATGCGGGCCGCAAGGAGGTCATCGCCGAACTGAATACCTACTACCGTTCGCTGGGGGTCTCGGAGGAGAACCTCATCGACGTGGGCGACAAGACCCCGCAGCCCGACTCCGCCCACCTGAAAGGTGGGATTTAGGGCGCGACGGCCTGATTTTCCGTATCGGAGCAAGATTTGCGCTACGCCCCATTCTAAAACCCGCCCCTTAGGCGGGCGGAACGCACGGATTATTCCGTGCGTTTTTTGTTCGGTTTGCACCCGATTACGCACACTTTTTTATATATTTGCAAAATACGAATTTCAAAACCCCGAACTTATGCCGCTGTTCATTCCGGAAGACTATACCGCCAAGCTCGCTCCCGAGACCATGGAGCAGGCCATCGGCTACCTCAAGGAGATTTTCCCCGACATGCTCTCCCGCACGCTGCACCTGCGCCGCGTCACGGCCCCGTTGTTCGTGCTCTCGGGCACGGGCATCAACGACGACCTCAACGGCGTGGAACGCGCCGTGTCGTTCCCGATCCGCGATCTGGGCGACCGCCGGGCCGAGGTGGTGCACTCGCTGGCCAAGTGGAAACGCATGAAGCTCGGAGCCTACAAGATCGCCCCCGGATACGGTCTTTACACCGATATGAACGCCATCCGCGCCGACGAGGAGCTGGACAACATCCACTCGCTCTACGTCGACCAGTGGGACTGGGAGCGCACGATACGCCCCGAGGAGCGCAACCTCGGCTTTCTGAAAGCGACCGTCGAGACGATCTACGAGGCGATGAAGGCCGTCGAGGAGGAGGTTTACGAGCTCTACCCGCACATCACGCCCATCCTGCCCGAGCGGATCACGTTCCTGCAGGCCGAGGAGCTGTTGCAGGAGTTCCCCGCGCTCACGCCCAAGGAGCGCGAGCAGGCCGCCGCGCGCAAATACGGCGCGTTGTTCCTCATCGGCATCGGCGGCGAACTCTCGAACGGCGAGCGTCACGACGGCCGCGCCCCGGACTACGACGACTGGAGCACCCCGACCGAAGGGGGTTACAAGGGCCTCAACGGTGACATCATCGTCTGGAACCCGGTTCTGGAGAGTGCTTTCGAACTTTCGAGCATGGGTATCCGCGTCGATAAGGAGGCTCTCGAACGCCAGTTGGCGCTCTGCGGCTGTCCCGAACGGCGTGAAATGGAGTTCCACCGGATGCTGCTCGAAGGACGTCTGCCGCTCTCGATCGGCGGCGGCATCGGCCAGTCGCGGCTCTGCATGTTCTATCTGCGCTGCGCCCACATCGGCGAGGTGCAGGTCAGCATCTGGCCCGAGAAGATGATCGCCGAATGTGCCGCTCACGGTATTTATTTAAAGTGATTGCCGACTACCTTTTGATGTCAAAAGGTAGCACCAAAACCACCCGCTTAAGAAGCGGGTTTTAGGGGCTGCTGAAGCATCTTGCATATCGGAAACTCATTTCCGCTCCCCACCTAAGAGGTGGGATTTAGCGGCTACAATAGCATTTTGCATAGCAACGCCCGATTTCCGCGTCACCCCCCCCCGCTCTCGGAGCGGGGGTTTGCTTTTATAGCGTCTTCGACGCAGATTTCTTTGTACTTTTTTCCGCAAAAAGTACCAAAAACTCTCCGACGGATACCTCCGCCTGCGACGAACCGTCTAACGCTGGCTCCGGGCGACTATTCGCGGGGGCGCACGCGCCCCGTCCCCTCCGCTCGCGCTTTTAGCCGGTCCGTCGCTTAACGGCTCCGGCATCAAGTCGGAATCCTATCGAGTGTAGCATCGAAAAAAAACGGCGGGCAAAGGACTCTATGAAGAATTCAGTACCCAGTGACGCAACTCACACCTTTGCTCCGCCGCATAACCATTCCGGCCCGGTATCTGCTATTCCATACGACAAAGGTAAATAAAATTTCCCATTACACACTATATAGGGTGTAATAAAATTTTATTTGCAAGTCATCTTTGCAGCATGAAGCCGAGAAGCCCAAAAAGAGTGAACAATTCATTGACCTCAGCCGTTGCGTGGAAATTGAAACAACTCCGCGTTGCCAAAGGGTTCTCGCAGGAATATGTAAAGGAAAACACCGGAGTAAACATACAACGCAGCGAATCCAGCACGACAACCGTATCCCTGATTACGTTGGATATTCTCTGCAAATTCTACGGCACCTCGCTGAAAGAATTTTTCAACGAACTCAACCAATAAATAAAGCCCCGCTCTGAGAGCGGGGCTTTATTTTACTTACCAGCAGCGGGCTGATCGGGGGTTTTACCGTCCTTTTTATTCTTGTTGTAGAGGAATCGCTTGATCTTCTGCGTGGGGGTCTTGACGAAATCGTCCTTCTCCTCGACCACCTCCGAGATGCGCGAGAAACGGTTAACCTTGGCATTCACGAAATCCATGATCTCCTTTTTCAACTGCTCGGTCTTGGCCTCCCAAGCCTCCTTCTTGCCTTCCCACTCCTCGCGCCAGCCGTCGATCATCGACTCGATCTCCTCGCGGTTGAAATGCACGAGGGCGATCAGACGGCCCTCCTGCTCCGTGACGATCGAATCGGCGATGCAGACGTGCGAGTTCAGTACCGTCTCGATGTCCTCGGGATAGATGTTCTCGCCCCCGGGGCCCACGATCATATTTTTCAGACGCCCCTTGATATAGAGCCATCCGTCCTTGTCGAACTCCCCGAGGTCGCCCGTGCGGAACCAGCCGTCGGTCGTAAAAACCTCCTTCGTGGCCTCGGGATTCTTGAAATACCCCACCATGGCGCTCGGCGTGCGGGCCACGATTTCGCCCTGCCGCGTCTCGGGGTTGATGTTCTCCAGCCGCAGTTCGACGCCCGGGGCCTGAGGCCCCGTCGAGCCGAGGCGCACCTGCGAGGGAGCGGCTCCGGCCAGCAGCGGCGCAGTCTCGGTCAGTCCGTAACCGATGGCGTAGGGAACCTTCGATTCGAGCAGGAACTTCTCGGCTCCGCCGTCGAGCTTCGCCCCGCCGATGCCGAGAAAGCGCAGGCGGCCTCCGAAGAGCTTCATAAGTTTCTTCCCGGCCATGCGGTTGAGATAGCGGCGCATGAACCCGATGCGGTAGAGCGTGCGCCAGAAACGCGTGGAATTGAACTTGGCAAGCACCTGATGGCGGTAAATCTTCTCGATGACCAGCGGCACGATCAGCATCACCGTGGGACGGACCGCGCGCAGTGCGGGCATCAGCGCCGAGGCCGTGGGCGGACGGTCGAGGTAGACGATCCGGGCGCCCATCGAGAAGGGATAGATCATGCCGATCGAACATTCATAGGTGTGCGACAGGGGCAGCACCGAGAGGAACGTGTCGTCGCCGTCGACCGGGAAGATCGACGACGAAATGGTGACCTGCGCACACAGCGCGGCATGGGTCAGCATCACGCCCTTGGGCTTCGAGGTCGTTCCCGAGGTGTAGATGATCACGGCGATGTCGTCGGGCTTGGGGATGCCGGTCGAACCCTCCTCCCTGACCCGCTGCGCGATGACGCCGAGGTTCTTGGTGCGGACCACGACGTTGAGCCGCCCGATGGTCTCGCGGGAGAGTTTGGTGAAGAGTTTGTCGGAAACCAGCAGGGCCTTGGCCTCGGAGTGTTCGATAATCATGTCGAGCTCCTCGCCCGAGAAGTCGGGCAGGATGGGCACGGCGACCATGCCGGCCGAGGTCACGGCGAAGTAGCAGACGCCCCAGTTGGGCATGTTGCTGCTCAACAGAGCCACCTTGTCCCCGGCACGGAGCCCCGCGTCGGTCAGAATTTCCTGCACCTTAGCAATACGACGACCCGCCTCGGCGTAAGTCACGTCCTCACCCTCGAACATCGAGAAGGCGATCTTCGACGCGAACTTCTCCACGCTGTTGCGGGCCAGTTCGTACAGTGTATTGATCGTCATAGTACGTTCTTGTTTATGTGCGTTCAGATAACGCAAAAGTCCGGGGCGAAATTACTAATTTCCGGTGAAAAAACACTATTTTTGAAACAAAATAACACCATGCTCGACTTTCTGAACATCAAAAAACTTGCCGCCGATGCGGGTTTCGACCTCTGCGGAGTCGCCCCGTGCCGCCATCTGGCCGACGGCGAGGCGCGGTTCCGGGCATGGCTGGCACGCGGCGGACAGTCGTCGCTGGGCTACATGGAGCGCAACACCGAGAAGCGTTTCGACCCCCGGCTGCTGGTCGAGGGGGCCCGCACGGCGGTGGTCTGCGCCGTTTCGTACAAGAACGCCGCCTCGGAAGGCTACCCCGCCTCGCACCGCACCAAAGTCGCCTCCTACGCCTGCACGGCAGACTACCATACGACCATCCGCACGATGCTCATGCAACTGTTCGACGCCCTGCGCACGACGCATCCGGAACTCCGGGGCCGGGCGTTCGTCGACACGGCGCCGCTGGCCGAGAAACAGTTGGCCGTGGAAGCCGGGCTGGGCTGGATCGGGCGCCAGTCGCTACTGGTGACGCCCCGTTTCGGGAGTTACGTCCTGCTGGGCGAGCTGATTCTCACCGAGGAGGCCGATGCCTACGACACGCCGTTCGCCGAAAACCGCTGCGGCACATGCCGCCGGTGCGTCGACGCCTGCCCCACGGGAGCCGTCGCCCCGGACCGGACCATCGACACCGCGCGCTGTATCTCGTGCCACACGATCGAAAAAGAACCCCCGACCGGCGTGGACCTCGACGGCTGGATCTTCGGCTGCGACTGCTGTCAGAGCAGTTGCCCTTGGAATCTCCGGGCCCCGCAGCACCGCAATGCGGCGTTCGACCCCGTGTTCGACCCGCTGTCGATGGATGCTGCGGCGTGGCTCGGGATGGACGAAGCGGCGTTCGACGACCTCTGCGGCCGCACGCCGCTGACCCGCAGCGGACTGGCCCGCATCCGACGCAACGTCAAGGAGTAGCGAGGTCGCGCATGCAGCGCACCGGAAGTCCGAAGCCCCGGGGATCGGGAATACGCTGGTAAACATTCGCCGCGGTCAGTCCGAACACCCACGCCCCGAACGTGTCGGCGGGCGCCGGGGAACTCGACCAGTAGTAGCCCGAAGGCGTGAATACGAAAAGTCCTAATTCGTCGTAACGATACCCCACACCGGGATAATAGGTCGCATCGATGCCGTTGTAGAGGAAATTCCACCCCTGCACGAACGTCCCCCGCATACGCACCTCGCCGCTGGCGACTGACGCCGAGGCGCCCGTCTTGGTAAAGGCCGTAAAGACGTAGGGATGCGGCACGGCCCACCCCGGGGGACAGGGGTCGAACAGGGTCTTGACGGTCTTCTGCCCCGCCTCGTACCCCATAGGATTGCCCCACAATTCGTCGTTGCGGAACGAGGGTCCGTTGCCCTTGCCCGCCCCGTAATACCAGTCGTAGGAAGTCCCGTCCATCGTGACGATGAAGGTGTCGGGGTGCGCCGTGGCGTAATGCGTGTTGCCCGTGTAACCGGCGTACTGCCCCAAGGCTCCCGAAGTCTGCACCGGCCTGCGGTAGGTGATGTAGGTCTGCGGCGCATCCTGCGCGTCGAATGCCACCTTTCCCCACGGGAAGGGGTCCTTGCGGCCCCACTGGTAGAGCGGCGCGCGGAACGAACGGGCATAGGGCCCGTCCTCCTTGTAAACGGCCCCCAGATTGCGGTCCATCATCTGCACCGAACCCGAACCGTAGTCGGCCTCGTAGTCGGCCGAAAGCACATAGGTCTCGGCAAGGGCCGTCAGCGCGGCGTTGTCCGCATCGGTGATCCAGATGTGCCAGCTCCACAGCGCCTCATCCGACGCGGCGTCGGCATAGAGCCCGATGACGGCGTTGCCGCCCAGCAGCGTGGGGCGCGTCGTCAGCGTGAAATAGATATGTCCGCCCTCGACGCGCAGGCTCGCGGGATCGATCAGACGGGGATTGCTCTGCCACAGCAGGCGTGCCGATGTGCCCGACAGCGATGCCGAAAGCGTGCGGCCTTCGTAACGCTCGACGGCTGCGGCAAGCGCCTGCGAGATGTATCCGTTGCCGGCGACGGTGGCGTCGAACGAATACTCCTGCCCGGCCGACGAGGCCACATAGCAGTTGGCGCGGGGACCGCCGCCCGAAAGGTCGACGGCCGGCTGCGGAGCCTCACCTGCGGCAATGTCCTGCGTGATGACTTTCATTTGTGCCGGAGCGATTACCAGCCCCGGACGGGTGTAGGCCGCCGTATAGCCGTCGTCGGTCCGCACCGCGACATAGACTTTCCCGCCGCCGCGCGAATAATCGGCCGGATTGACCGTCAGCCACACCTTCACCGCATCGCTTCCCAGCACCGGGGGCTCCGTGAACCCGAGCGAGCAGTAATCGACCTGCGCCGAGCCGCCCGCATACGCCGCCGTGTTGTTGCCCGACGCCGCGGTGAGGTCGAACGTGAACGCCCCGGTCAGGTTGGACATCTCCCCGAGATTGCCCGCGGCATCGACCGTCGCGGCGTCCGTGCAGTAGAGCGTCACCTCGGAGAGCCGTTTCCCGGCCATCTCCCCCGAAGCCGTCAGGTCGACCTCCACGACCGCAAAGGCGTGGCGGAATGCCAACGTCCCGAAGTCGCCCGTCGGACTCTGCACCGCCCCGGCGACAAGGAAGTCCGTGTCGCCCAGATGCGACGAGTCTCCCGCCGCAGACTGTGTCTGCTGCGGGGCAAGGGTGAATGCAATGTCCGAAGCGTCGTCCGACGCCTGTTCCGAATAAGGGTAATAGGCATAGAGCGTATAGCCCGAAGCCCCTGCGGCGAGGGTAATGTCGCCCGCAAAAGTCCCCTCGGAGGCCGCCTGCGCCCCCTCGAAGGTCAGCGGGGCGTTGACCGTGGTGAATGTGTCGCCGCTCTTGACATAGATGCCGATGCGGTCGCCGGGAGTCCACAGGATGTTGTAGCCGTCCGGAGCCAGTTCGGTGCGGGTCGCAGGAGCGGCGGCCGCGATTCGGATGCTGCGCGTCAGGGTCTGCGGCGGAACCGGGTCTCCGGTCCGGTCGGCTGTGCAGGCGCATAGTCCACACACGACCGCCGCCGCGGTCAAAAACCTACTCATTCCAATCCTCCCGGTCGAAACCCTCGACCCCGCCGGTCACCGTCGAGCCGGCGAATCCGCGTTCCGTGCGAATCTCCGCCACCCCGACCTCCGGCCGCAAATAGTTCTCTTTCTCCATCTCTCCGATTTTTTGTCAGACACTTCCGAAAGGAACACATACCATGCCGAACCCGACCGGCGGAACCGGCACAAAAAAGCGGGCTCCGGAAATCCGGAACCCGCCGTATGGCTTGTCTGCCCGCGAACTATTTGGACAGCTCGGCCAGTGCGGCCTTGGCGCTTTCGGCAGCGGGACCGGCGGTCACCTTCTGGGAAGCGGCGATGGCCTGCGGCTTCATCTCCTTGGCGTTGTAGGCGGCGCCCAGCAGGTAGTACATCAAGCTCTTGTCCTCGGGATCGGTCTGTGCGTTGGCAGCGCCGTCGGCCAGTTCGATCACCTTGCTGAAATCCTTCTTGTTGGCATAGGCCTGCAAACGGACCTTCTCGGCCAGTGCGCTGGTCGGGTTCTTGGCCAGCATGGCGTCGGCAGCAGCGATGATGCCGTCGAAATTGTTGGCCTCCTGCAACTTGGCCACCATGTTAGTGGTGTAGAGCGCCATCATCTCCTTGGCCTTGGCGGCAGCCTCAGCGTATTTGGGATGCGTCTTGGCGGCGATCGCCTCGTAGACGTCCATACCCTTCTCGTACTGCGCCATGTCGCCCGTGTTCATGAACATCTCGCAGTAGCTCATCGCCAGATTCAGCGCCATGTCCGTATTGTCGGGGTCGGCCTTGTAGCCCTTCTCGAAAATACCGGCGGCCGTCACATAATCCTTGTTGTTGAAAGCGTCGCCGCCCTGTATCTGGTACATCTTGGCGACCCAGCCGTTGGCCTTGGCCATCTGGTTCATGTCTCCGTAGAGCTCGGCCAGTTCAGCCGACTTGGTGAAATTCTTCAGCGCTTCGTCGTAATTCTTGGCTTTCAGAGCTCCGCCGCCCAAGTAGAAATAGCAGTTGGGAAGCGTCTTCTTGGCCGTGGCCACCAGCGAAGCAGCCTCCTCGCTGTCCATACCCTGTTCGATCACCTGTTCGAACTTCGCGGCAGCGCCGGCATAATTCTTGGCGCCGTAAGCGGCCGCAGCCTCATTGTAGATTGCAGTCAGATCCTGCGCCGGGAGCGACACCGCCGCCAGCAGCGCGATTGCCAGTACGAATAACTTTTTCATTGTTCTCTCCTATCGTTTTTATAGTTTTTCAGTTCATGCACCCCTTCCGGAAATGCGTCGGATGCAAAAGTATAAAAAAAATTCCTTTTTTACCAAATCTATCCGCGCAAACCCGCGAAAAAATCGCTCATCAGCGCTTCGCACTCTTCCCGAAGCACACCCCGTGCCACGGTGGTTTTGGGATGGAACACCCCCTCGGAGTAACGTCGGTACCCCTTCTTCGGGTCGTCGGCGCCCCACACCACGCGGCTCACCTGCGCCCATCCGATGGCCCCGGCGCACATGATGCACGGCTCGACGGTCACATACAACGTACACTCCTGCAGGTATTTGCCCCCGAGCGTCGAAGCCGCGGCCGTCAGGGCCTGCATCTCGGCATGGGCCGTGGGGTCGGCGAGCGTCTCGACGAGGTTGTGGCCCCGCCCGATGACGGCCCCTCCCGCCACGACGACCGCCCCGATGGGCACCTCCTGTTCTTTTAACGCTTTTTGCGCCTCGTTTAGTGCCAGACGCATGAATTTTTCGTCGGTTTGCTGCTGATCCATCGTTTTCGTATTTTGTGCAAAAGTAACAAAATCCCGCCGCCGGGCATCCTTATTTCGCAAGTTTTATATAACTTTGCGGGTCATAAGGACAAAACGAACAAATCTATTCAATTCCAAATGTACAGATCCCATACCTGCGGCTGTCTCAGGGCCTGCAACGTCAACGAAACCGTCACCTTAGCCGGGTGGGTGCAGAAAGTCAGAAACCTCGGAGCGATGACCTTCATCGACCTGAGGGACCGCTACGGCATCACACAGGTCGTCATCGAGGAGCACTCCCCCGCCGAGGCGCGCGCCGTGGCCTGCTCGGTGGGCCGCGAGTGGGTGATTCAGGTGGTCGGCAAGGTGATCGAACGCGAGTCGAAGAACCCGAAGATGGCCACCGGCGACATCGAGGTGGCCGCCGAAAAGGTGGTCATCCTGCACGAAGCCGAGCTTCCTCCCTTCACCATCGAGGAGACCTCGGACGGCGGCGACGACCTGCGCATGAAGTACCGCTACCTCGACCTGCGGCGTCCGCCCCTGCAGCGCAACATGATCCTGCGCCACAAGATGGCTCAGGAGATCCGCCGCTTCCTCGACTCCGAGGGATTCCTCGAGATCGAGACCCCCTATCTGGTCAACTCCACGCCCGAGGGGGCCCGCGACTTCGTGGTGCCGAGCCGCATGTCGCCCAACCAGTTCTACGCCCTGCCGCAGTCGCCGCAGACCCTCAAGCAACTGCTGATGGTCGCCGGCTACGACAAATATTTCCAGATCGTACGCTGCTTCCGCGACGAAGACCTGCGCGCCGACCGCCAGCCCGAGTTCACGCAGATCGACTGCGAGATGTCGTTCGTCGAGCAGGAGGATGTGCTCGAAATCTTCGAGCGCTGGGCCAAGCACATGTTCAAGCAGGTGATGAACATCGAGCTGACCGAGCCGCTGCGCCGCATGCCGTGGATCGAGGCGATGGAGAAATACGGCTCGGACAAACCCGACCTGCGCTTCGGCATGGAGTTCGCGGACATCACCGACCTTGCCAAAGGCCACGGTTTCAGCGTATTCGACGATGCGGAATACATCACCGGATTCGCCGCCACGGGCTGCGCCGCATACACCCGCAAGCAGATCGACGCGCTGACGGAGTTCGTCAAGCGGCAGCAGATCGGCGCCAAAGGCCTCGTCTGGATTCGCGTCGAGGAGGGCTGCGTGAAGTCGTCGATCGACAAGTTCTACTCCCCCGAGGAGGTGCGCGCCATGGCCGAACGCTGCGGCGCCAAGGCCGGCGACATGGTCTTCATCCTCTGCGGCAAAAAGTTCAAGACGCTGACGCAACTGTGCGCCCTGCGCCTCGAGGTGGCCCAGCAGTTGGGCCTGCGCGACCCGCAGAAGTTCGCCCCGCTGTGGGTGGTGGATTTCCCGCTGTTCGAGTGGGACGACGAGACACAGCGTTACTACGCCGTGCACCACCCCTTCACCTCGCCCAAACTCGAGGACGTCGAATTCCTCGACAGCGATCCGGGCCGCGTGCGCGCCAACGCCTACGACTTCGTCTGCAACGGCACGGAGATCGGCGGCGGCTCGATCCGTATCCACGACTCGGCCCTGCAGGCCAAGATGTTCGGGCTGCTGGGCTTCACCCCGGAACAGGCGCAGGAGCGCTTCGGCTTCCTGATGAACGCCTTCAAATACGGCGCGCCCCCTCACGGCGGACTGGCGTTCGGTTTCGATCGTCTGTGCTCGCTCTTCGGCGGCTCGGAGTCGATCCGCGACTACATCGCCTTCCCGAAAAACAACGCCGGCCGCGACGTGATGCTCGACGCCCCGGGCTGCATCGACCAGTCGCAGCTCGACGAGCTCTGTCTGGAGCTGAAGAAGCCGGAGGAATAACCCGGCGAGATAAAGCGGAAGAGGGCCGAAGTTTAAACTTCGGCCCTCTTCCGCTTTTACAACCAATGCGACAGCATCGTTCTATTGCACCTGTTTCCGGTTCCGGAATAGGAACAGCCAAGACAGGAGCATCAACCACAAAATGCCCCAAAATACCCCATCCTCGCTTGGAATGGTAAAAATCCGGATCCACTCCCACAATCCGCAACACATCCATACGATCGCCACGAGGAATCCGATCTTGCCCCACCGATTCACCGGAACACGCCGCACGAAAAGCCAGGCCCCGACAAAATACAACAGAGCAAAAAGGGGATAGACCCAACTAACGACTTCATCCCGAATAAAAGGCAGAGTCGAATAATAATATAAATCCGCCCAAGGCAGTTGCGTACCCATATGTATATTGAAGATCCAGCAGAACAGACAACTGCATGCCGTCAACAAAAGACCCGTTTTCGCCGATCCGGACAACTCCAGTTTGCGGTTCGATCTCAAATAGCCGCACAACGCAAGTGTCGACACCAATATGAAGAAGTTTATGATCTGGAGCATGGAATACGGTTCGTTGCAAATCCACACCACACCCACACCTTCAGTCATACCATAATCGGAACACAGACTCCACAGTAAGGGAATCACGGCCATACCCAGCAAAAAGAGGCAAGCAGATCCGAGGACCTTCGCCTTTTTCGCTTCGCTCCACGGCAACGCATCCGCCCGTTCTAACTCGGCGGCCTCGGCCTCGTTCAACACGGGAGCGCCGCGCCGGATACGTCCCCAGCCCGCCAGCACGCAAAAGAAGACCACGATACCGATCACCGACTCGATGGCGTCACCCACGAACGGAATCACACCGATCACATACCCGACCAGCAGCCACACGGTCGATGCAAAGAGCAGTCCTGCACCGCGGCGGGCCTCCTCGGGAAAAGTCTCCGAGTGCTTCAGCCCCCGGTAGCCCGACAACATCTTGACGTAGGCCACGATCACCAGCACCAGCGCGGCGATCTTGCCGGGAATCCACAGATAACCGACCAGAATGGCGACAAGCATCAGAATATACGATTTGCGGACCTTGGCGACCGCCTCGCGGTCGGCGTCGCTGCGTTGCAGGCGCATAAAATCCGTCAGCGAACTGTAAAACAGCCAGTAGCCCAGTAGCACCAGCAGCGGGAACAGGTATTCCAGCAGATCGCCTAACCCGAACGCCGAACCGCCGCTGTCCATCATCGAGGCCAGCATCCCCATCATGTCGCCGGGCGAGAGCAGACCGTTCACAAAGCCCGTGACGCTCCCGGCGATGTCGGCCAGCGTGTAGAGCCAGATAGCACCGATCAATGTGCCGACGCTTTTCTCCCAGTAAGTATTCTCCATTTGCACAAAGTTTGGTTTGACTTGATAACAAATGTAAAAAAAATACTCGAAAATTTGTATCTTTGAACCATAAAACGAACCTGCCATGTCCACACCTTTAGCCGAACGACTGCGCCCCCGCACGATAGACGAATATATCGGGCAGGAGCACCTCGTGGGCAAAAACGGGGTGTTCCGCAAATTCTTCGAGACGGGCAACGTCCCTTCGTTCATCCTGTGGGGACCTCCGGGCGTAGGCAAAACCACGCTGGCGAAGATCGTCGCCACGCAGTTGGAACGCCCCTTCTTCACCCTCTCGGCCGTCACGTCCGGAGTGAAGGACGTACGCGAGGTGATCGAGTCGGCCCGCAAACAGCGGTTCTTCGACCAACGGCCGCCGTTTCTGTTCATCGACGAAATCCACCGCTTCAACAAGTCGCAGCAGGATTCGCTCTTAGGAGCCGTCGAACAGGGCGTCGTCACGCTGATCGGCGCCACCACGGAAAACCCCTCGTTCGAAGTGATCTCCCCGTTGCTGAGCCGCTGTCAGGTCTACATCCTCAAATCGCTCGAGGATAAGGATTTGCAGGTGCTGCTCGACCGGGCCCTTTCGACCGACATCGAACTGAAAGAGCGCGAGATCGAGGTCGCGGAGACCGCCGCGCTGTTCAAGTTTTCGGGCGGCGACGCGCGCAAACTGCTCAACATCCTCGACATCGTCGTCGGAGCCACGGAGGGCAAAGTGACGATCTCCGACCAATATGTCACCGACTGCCTTCAGCAGAATATCGCCCTCTACGACAAGAACGGCGAACAGCATTACGACGTCATTTCGGCCTTCATCAAATCGGTCCGGGGCAGTGACCCCAACGCGGCGATCTACTACCTTGCGCGGATGCTCGCGGGCGGTGAGGAACCTCGGTTTCTGGCGCGGCGGCTGGTAATTCTGGCCTCGGAGGATATCGGACTGGCGAATCCCAACGCCCTGCTGCTGGCCAACGCCTGCTTCGACACGGTGCACAAGATCGGCATGCCCGAGGCGCGCATCACACTGGCCGAGACGACGATCTATCTGGCCACCAGTCCTAAGAGCAACTCGGCCTACATGGCCATCAACAAGGCCATAGCGCTGGTCGAGCACGACACGACGAACCGTCCCGTGCCGCTGCACCTGCGCAACGCCCCGACGAAGCTGATGGACAAGGCGGGTTACGGCAAAGGGTACAAATACGCCCACGACTACGCGGGGCATTTTGCCGAAATGGAGTTCCTGCCGGAATCGCTCTCGGGGACGAAATTCTACGAACCCGACCTGCAAAACGCCACCGAGGCGAAAATCGCCGAACGGATGGCGCAGCTCTGGAAAGACAAATACAAGTAAAAAAAGCGGTCTGCCTTGTGACGGACCGCTTTCGTTTTCGGGATAACCGGATCAGAATCGTCTTACGGGCCGGATGCGGCAATATTGTCCGCCATTTTTCGGCATCACCCGATACATTCCCTGATCCAGTTGGATAGACCAAACGGAATCTCCGTCTCCATTTTCATAACAAGAATACAGACGACCGGTCAGAACGAGCGGATTCGAACCTGAAATAGCATCGAGTTTCGTTTTAAACAACTGACGCGCCGCCACAGCATCCGAGGAGTTATATCCATTCAAAGCAACATTATCTGCTGTCGCTTTCCACTCAGAGTGAGCAGTAGGATCCATTCCGCACATCACCAGATAAAGTTCCCGCAATTCCGGACGCGTAGGCACATACCAAACGCCATCAACATCACCACCGTTCTTCGTATTCAGTACCCAGTCGAAACCCGGATATTCGGTTGCGAAATTGACATCCTTACGCAAACCTATCAGTTGCTGCGTTACAATCCATCCATCCTCGGGCTCTTCGCGCATCAACGTTACGCCGTTGTTCTTTTCGCTCTGATTCGGACCCCAGTTCCCGGTCTTCTCCTGATGGGACAAGATTACACCGTGCAAACCGCTTTCCGAAACCGAGAAAACAATACCCTCGGGCGCTGTGTCGTTGGGCCAATAGTCCGCTATCTGATAGAGATTCCGCTGATAGGCGACCACCGGAAGGCGCACCACGGTCGAAGCCGCAAAGGTCTTGGCGGAGGTGGTCTTCTGAACCATCTTCTCCACCCCGTCCACGGAGATGGTAAAGACGGCGTCGCAGGGAGTTGCCGAACCTTCTACCGCAATGTAAAACGTCGCCGCCGTCGCCGAAAGCGTCACGCCGTCACCGGGACACGCGAGCGTGTAGCTTTTCGTCGTTCCGCCCGAAGGCGTCAGGTCCAGACGCACCGAGGTCACCTTTTCACCGTCGCCGGTCAGCCGGAGGCAGGCGACCGAAACCTTACTCTCGAAAACGATCGGCTCGCCCGAATTACCGACCTCGGCCCGCATGACATGGGCAGCGGGATCGAAACTGCCGGGAGTATAGGTCTGCGCCGCAGGCACGGCAAATTCGCTCGCAGCCAGCTCCGCGGGGTAATAAATCTCGGCAATGGCCGACGGAGGCGTCTGGTCGTCGTCATAGGTAAACGTGCCGCTGCCGGAGCCGCCCGAACCTACCAGTTTATAGGCATGTCCGACAGCATGCTCCTCCACCGTTTCGTAAGCGATGATCCGGTCTTCCGCATCCCAGAACACGGGAAGTTTCCCGTCGGCTTCGTCGCCGAACGACGCCCGGGTTCCGGACGCGCCGAACTCCGCCATGCCGACGGTCAGCGTGCGGATGCCGTCCCCGACGGCAGGAGTATCGGGATTCCCGGCGTCGGGCGTCCCGTTCATTTCATCGAATCCGTCCCCGGAACAACCCGGAAACAGCAGGGCGCACGCCAGTGCCGCACCTGCAAGGAAAGTCAGTTTTTTCATGGCCGTCGTGTTTATCGGGTTTACCATTTGTCCTCGTCCACGACGCCGAATTCGGGAAGCGTCAGGTCATCGTAATCGGTGGAAGCGGCGAAACCGCGCTCCACGGCTACCTCTACGACCGTAACGGCAGGAGCCGTGTATCGGTCCCCCGAGGCGTGGGGGGGGGTAAATCTGTACTGCATAACGTTGAAGTTTTAGGTATATGTACAAATTTAGGCAAGCCCCCGGAGGCGGGTTGAAACAATCGTACATTAAATTGAAACGATCATACATATGTCTGAACGCGGAAAAATCGTTACCTTTGCCGAAAACAAATCCCATGAAACGCATCGGCATCCTGTCCGACACCCACGGCACCTTCGACGAAACCCTGATGAATTTCTTCCGCGACGTCGACGAACTCTGGCATGCGGGCGACATCGGGTCGATCGAGCTGGCCGACCGAATCGCCGCCTTCAAACCGCTCCGGGCCGTGAGCGGCAACATCGACGGCGGAATGACACGCCGCGTCTACCCGACGTTCCTCTCGTTCGAATGCGAGGGCGTCCGGGTGCTGATGACCCACATCGGGGGCTATCCGCGCCACTACGATCCGCGCGCCGTGGCCAAAATCCAGTCCGTACACCCGAAGCTCTTCATCGCCGGACATTCCCACATACTCAAGGTGGCCTACGACCCCGTTTACGACCTGCTGGCGGTCAATCCGGGAGCCGCCGGGGAGTTCGGGTTCCACAAGGTCCGCACCGCCGTGCGGCTTGTGATCGACGGCACGGAGATGCGCGACATGGAGGTCGGCGAATGGCCGCGAAAATAGAACGATCGGATTTCACCCGAGCCAAAAGTGATTGCTCAGACAGACTTTTTCAGCTACCCACCCGCCCGAAAGCAATTTATATGTCAAAAAAAGCCGGGATAGCACTCCGGATGGACAACACTGATAGTCAAAGCAATAAATACCACATTCTCCCGAGACACCCCACAGAACGGCCCATTTTATACAATTCCGGCCAGACGAAACCCAATACAGCCCGCAATCGACTGATAAACAGCCTGTAGCCCCAATCCTTGGGTTCGGACCGGGACGGGTTCAAAACGCGGAACGATCTCATAATCAAAAGACATCGTCCAGCACCCAAACAAAAACGCTCCGGCAATAATCACATACGCTTCGCCGTTAGTATAGCGAATTCATTAACGACGACGCAACATGCAACTGAAAATTTCAAAGACGCTGGAGGGTATCATCGCCCGTTCGGCATTCAACACGACGAAGGCGGGTATGACGCACTCGCTCAAAGACTTTCTCACGCTGGAGCTGCTCCGCGAAGAGGGGTCGCTCGCCTATCAGCTTTTATCCTCCCGGCTCAAGGACTGGGAGCTTTATCAGGTACGCCTGCGCATCGAGCGGGAACTCATCAACATCAAACCGCAGGAGACGCTCTCTCCGGAAACTTTCTTCCATGATTTCACCGAGGAGCTTCTCTCGACGTCGGGTGCCACCCGGAGCGTCTCCACGGCCCACGCGCTGCTGGCCATCGTCAAAGACCGCACGACGGCCACCGCGCGCGTACTGGAGATGTACCATGTAACCCCGGAGACCGTAGCCGAAGACCTGCAAAAGTTCTCCGTGGGCGACGACTTCCGTTCCGAGATACAGGTCCACATGCTCGACTTCGGCGAGGAGAACAAATCCGCCGGGAAGGAGTCGGAACACCTGCTGGACAAATTCGGCGTGAACCTTACGCGGCAGGCCCGCGAGGGTAAGATCGACCCCGTCGTGGGTCGTGAGCAGGAGATCGAGCGCGTGGTGCAGATACTCTCGCGCCGCAAGAAGAACAACCCGATCCTGATCGGCGAGGCCGGCGTGGGCAAGAGCGCCATCGTCGAGGGGCTGGCGCTGCGCATAGCGCGCGGCGAGGTGCCCTACACCATCGCCGACAAGACGCTCTTCTCGCTCGACGTCTCGTCGCTCGTGGCGGGCACGAAGTTCCGCGGCGAGTTCGAAGAGCGCATGCAGCAGTTGATCGACGAACTGCGCAAGGCCAAGGACACGATCATCTTCATCGACGAGATACACACCATCGTCGGTGCCGGCTCGACGCAGGGGAGCCTCGACACGGCCAATATCCTCAAACCGGCCTTGGCGCGCGGCGAGCTGCAGACCATCGGCGCGACGACGCTCGACGAGTACCGCGAGAATATCGAGAGCGACTCGGCCCTCGAGCGGCGCTTCCAGAAGGTGATGGTCGAACCCACGACGCCCGAACAGACGCTCCAGATTCTGCACAACATCGCTCCCCACTACGAGCAGCACCACAAGGTGCGCTACAGCGAGGAGGCGCTGCAGGCATGCGTGAACCTCACCGGACGCTACATCACCGACCGCTACTTCCCCGACAAGGCCATCGACGTCATGGACGAGGCCGGATCGCGGGCGCACCTGCAGTCGGCGCGCGAGCCCGAGGAACTGCAGGCCATGAAGACGGCGCTCTGCGAGGCCAAGCGCGAACGCCGCGAAGCGGTCGAGGCGCTAATCTATGAGAAGGCCGCGTCGGCCCGCATGCGCGAGATCGCGCTGCGCTCGAAGCTGGGCGAGACCAGCGCCGAGTGGAAGCGCTCTTTGGAAAACAACCCCGTGGAGATCACCGCGGAGCACATCCAGCAGGTCATCACCGCGATGACGGGCATCCCGGCCGAGCGGGTCTCGGGCGGCGAGATGACCCGCCTGCAGACCCTGCGCGAACACCTCGCCCGGCGCGTAGTGGGACAGCAGGAGGCCGTGGAGAAGATTTCGCGGACGATCCAGCGCTCCCGCGCGGGGCTCAAGGACGAGAACCGCCCCATCGGAGTCTTCCTCTTCGTGGGTCCCACGGGCGTGGGCAAGACCCTGCTGGCCAAGGAGGTGTCGAAATGGCTGTTCGACGAACACCGCGGACTGATCCGTATCGACATGAGCGAATACGGCGAGAAACACAACGTGGCGCGCCTGATCGGCTCGCCCCCCGGATACGTCGGTTACGGCGAAGGAGGCCAGTTAACGGAGGCCGTGCGTCGTCAGCCCTACGCCGTGGTGCTCTTCGACGAGATCGAGAAGGCCCATCCCGAGGTCTTCAACGCCATGCTGCAGATCTTCGACGAGGGGCACCTCACCGACGGCTCGGGACGCAAGGTCGACTTCCGCAACACGATCATCATCATGACCTCGAACGTGGGTTCGCGGGCCGTGGTCCGGAAATCGGTGCAGGTGGGTTACAGCACCACCTCCAAAAGCGCCGTGGCCGACCTGACGCCCCAGAGCGAGTACCGCAAGGCGCTGGAACAGACCTTCGCCCCGGAGTTCCTCAACCGCATCGACGACATCATCCTGTTCCGCACGCTGGAGATCGGCGACGTGGAGCGCATCATCGAGCTGGAGCTTCAGGGACTGCTCAACCGCACGAAGAAGCTGGGCTACAAGGTGAAGATTACCGAGGGCGCCAAGCGCCGTCTGGCGGCCATGGGTTACGAATCGCGCTATGGCGTGCGTTCGCTCAAGCGGACGCTGATGGACAACGTCGAGGAACCGCTCTCGGCGCTGATTATCGACGGCAAGCTCCACGAGGGCGACACCGTAGTCGTGGAGTCGGACAAGGCCCACGGCGTGAAGCTGCGCGTGGCCTGAGCCACAGAGTGTTTGCAAAGGGACCGGATCGCCTGATCCGGCCCCTTTTTTCGCTCCCCGAAACCGGTTTTTTGCCGGAGTACGCTGGAATTTACCATTTTTATGACTAAATTTGTCCTGAATTTTTCAAAACGTCCTTTCGAACCGACATGCGTCCGATTTTCCTGCGAGTCCTTGCGGGACTCATGCCTTTGATCCTCTGCGCCGTCCTGACGGCGCGAGCCGCCGTACCCGCCGCCGACAGCCTGTCGGCCGCACTCCCCGAAGCACACACCGCCGCCGACCGCGAGCGAATTTATGTACAACTGGCCGATCTCAGCGCCGACAGCCTCCCGCTCGCCGCATCCTTTTGGGAGAAGGCGCTCGCCGAAGCCGTCAAGGCCGGTGACGACTACGGATGCCGCGAGGCCCTCGACCGGCTCGTGCAGAAGCTGGCCGTCCGGGAGCCCGACCGGGCCCTGCAATACGTCCATCTGGCTGACAGTCTCCTTCCCGAGCGCCGTTACGCCCTGTTCCGCTCGTCGCTCAACGCTTTCTGGCTCTGGAAACAGATGTCCGCCGCCAACTCGTTCGAGGCGATCGACCGTGCGCTGGCTGAGTTCCGCGAACGGCGGCCGGGCAGCCTCACTCCCGAGGAGCAGATCGAATGGGAGTTCCTGACGGGACTCTCGATCGACTATTCGTCGATCGCCACCGAAGCCTACGGCAACATCCCCCAAGCCATCCCCTATGTGGAGAAGGCCCTCGCCAAACTTGAAAAATACCCGTTCGAAGAGCGCGTCCACCTCGAAAAGCTCTGCCGCGAGGAGCTCAGCGACATCTACCTCTACGCCGACGACCCGCGTGCGGCCGACCAGATTCGCAGAAACATCGACCTGCACCGCGCGTGGCTGGCGGCCGACACGCGTTTCGAACGGCCCCGCCGCGATACGACGGAATACCTGATGCGTTCCTACGGCAAGATGGTCTTCCTGCTCGATCTCATCCCCCGGGAAGAGCTCTCCGAATATTACGACAAATGCATGCGGCTGGCCCGGGAGCGGAACGACCGCGAGGAGATTTACGGCACCAGCGCCCGCTATTACGAATGCATGGGCGACAACCTGCAGGCCGCAGCATACGCCGACTCGGTGCTGAACTTCTATATCCGAACCGGCAAAAAGGCGGACCTCGGCTCTATCTACATAGCCCAGTCGCACATGTACGAGAAGGCTGGCGAATACGAAAAGGCCCTCAAAGCCGTGCGGGAGGGCAACGATTTCCGTTACTACAACCGCATGGACCAAGCGCAGGGCAAGCTGGCCGAGATGCAGGCCCTCTACGACGTCAACCGCCTCGAGCTCGAGAAGGCCCGGCTGGCCGACCGTAACAAGTTTTTCCTGCTCATCGCCGGCGGCATCGTGGTGGTGGTGCTCATCGGGTGGATCATCTACCAGCAGATCATGGTCCGGCGGCTGGAACGCACCCGCGAACAGCTCACCGCGGCCAATGCGGAGGCACGGAGGCAAAGCTGCCGCGCACAGGAGAGCGAGAAGATGAAGACGGCGTTCATCAACTCGATGTGCCACGAGATACGCACGCCCCTGAACGCCATCAACGGATTCTCCGAGCTGCTGCTGACCGAAGAGGACCCCGAGACCCGGCAGGCTTTCCAGACCGAGATCGGCAAGAGCACCAAAGCTCTGACCACCCTGCTGGAGAACATGCTCGAACTCTCGCAGCTCATCAGTACCGAGGGTCCGCTCCCGGTAGCCCAGACCGACGTCTGCCTGCTCTGTACCGAACGGCTGGAACTGCAAAAGCAGCTTACGGATAACCCGGCAATCGAATACGTCTGCGAAGCGGGGGGGGGTATCGAGATACCCACCAACGCCTTCTACCTGACGCGCGTCGTCGATAACCTGCTGCACAACGCCGCCAAATTCACCGCCGCGGGAAGCGTCACGCTCTCCTGCCGCAACGACGGGGAGCGCCGCACGCTGCACATCGCCGTCAGCGACACGGGCATCGGCATCCCGCCCGAGAAGCAGGAGTGGGTCTTCGAACGCTTCACCAAGGTCGACCCGTTCAAGCCCGGCTCGGGCATCGGACTCTACCTCTCGCGGCAGATCGTCACCCGCCTCGGGGGCACCATCCGCGTCTGCCCCGAGTACCGCGAGGGGTGCCGCATCCTGATCGAACTTCCCTACTGACACACCGAAGGGGTTTCCGGCGGTTTTTCCGCGCCGGAGGGGTACCGGAAATTGTATTCCCGGCAGAATTCGCTATCTTTGCACCCTAAAACCCGAATCGAATGTACAGTTTCGCAACATACAAGGACCAGTACAAGGCCAACCTGAAGCTGGCGCTGCCCGTGGTGCTCACGCAGTTGGGGCAAATCCTGACGCAGGTAGCCGACAACCTGATGGTCGGCCGCTACGGCGGCGACGACCCCACGCCGCTGGCCGCCGTGTCGTTCGGCGGCGCGGTCTTTTTCATCCTCTTCATCGCCGCCATCGGTATCGCACTCGGCATGACGCCCCTCGTGGGCGAACTCTACGCGCAGGGCGACCGCGAGAAATCGGCGGGCCTGCTGCAAAACGGCATCCTCTTTTACGGGCTGCTCGGTCTGGCGATGGCCGTCGTGCAGTATGCCGCCATCCCGCTGCTGTACCACCTCGGCCAACCCGCCGAAGTGGTCGACATGGCCATTCCCTACTACAAGATGCTGGTTTACAGCATGCCGTTCATCATGCTGTTCTTCACCTTCAAGCAGTTCCTCGAGGGCGTGGGCAACACCAAGGTCGAAATGGTCGTCACGATCGTCGCCAATCTGGCGAACATCGGCTTCAACTGGGTCTTCATCTACGGCCGCTACGGATTCCCCGAGATGGGCGCCGAGGGCGCGGGCCTCGGCACGCTGATGTCGCGCATCATCGCCCCGATCCTGATGATCGGGTACTTCTACAGCCGTGACAAGTACCGCGCTTACCTCGACGGATTCTCGCCCCGCAACTACTCGTGGGCCACGGTCAGAAAACTGCTCCACATGGGGCTGCCGATCTCGCTGCAGATGTTCTTGGAGGCTTCGGCCTTCGTCGGCACGGGGATCATGATGGGATGGTTCAACAAGGAGACCATGAGCGCCAACCAGATCGCCACGACCATCGGCAACTGCGCCTTCATGATCGTCATGTCAATCGGTGCGGCCACCACCATCCGCGTGTCGCACTGCTACGGGGCGCGCAACATCGGCGAACTATCGCTGGCGGCCAAGGCGTCGTATCACCTCGTGCTGGCGTGGAACGCTTTTGCGGCCATCGTCTTCATCACGATGCGCAACATCATTCCGACCTTCTTCACCTCGAACGCCGAGGTGATCGCCATCGCCTCGAACCTGATGATCTTCGCCGCGCTGTACCAGCTTTCGGACGGCATCCAGAACGTCTCGGTAGGCATCCTGCGGGGCATTCAGGACGTGAAGATCATCATGCCCATCGCCTTCGTGTCGTACTGGCTGCTGAACCTCCCGGTGGGCTATCTCTTCGGCTTCACGATGGGCATGGGCCCCTCGGGACTCTTCTTGGGCTTCTCGTTCGGACTCTCGGCCGCCGCCGTGATGATGATCCTGCGCATCCGCCGCAGCATCCGTAAACTCTACATGGCGAAATAAATATTTTTTCGTATCTTTACGCAAATTATACCCACCAATGGATACCGAAAAACAACATACAGGCGCCTGCAAACCCGAAGTGGGCCGCGGATGCGCCTTCTGTAACTGCGGCTCGGAGGCCGAAGCCAAGCTCTGCGACGGCTGCTTCAAGCTCCACGAGACCCCTTGGCTCGAGGAGTACCCGGTCAACGTGCCGACCGACGTGGTCGAGGTGCGCTTCAAGAACACCCGCCGCGCGTTCTACCAGAACACCAACAACCTGCCCCTCAAACGGGGCGACATCGTGGCCGTCGAGGCGTCGCCGGGCCACGACATCGGCGTGGTGTCGCTCACGGGCGACCTCGTGGCGCGGCAGATGCGCCGCACGGGCTTCAACCCCTTCAACGGCGAATACAAGAAGATCTACCGCAAGGCCAAACCCTACGACATCGAAAAGTGGCAGGAGGCCATCGCACTGGAACACGAGACGATGATCGCCTCGCGCCAGATCGCCGCCGACATGGGGCTGAACATGAAGATCGGCGACGTGGAGTATCAGGGCGACAAGATCAAGGCCATTTTCTACTACATCGCCGACGAGCGCGTTGACTTCCGCGAACTCATCAAGGTCTTCGCCGAGCGGTTCCACATCCGCATCGAGATGAAGCAGATCGGCGCCCGTCAGGAGGCAGGACGCATCGGCGGACTGGGCGCCTGCGGCCGCGAGCTGTGCTGCGCATCGTGGATGTCGAGTTTCTCGAGCGTCACCACGGGTGCCGCCCGCGTGCAGGACATCTCGCTCAACCCCCAGAAGCTGGCCGGGCAGTGCTCGAAGCTCAAGTGCTGCATGATGTACGAATACGACACCTACGTCGACGCCCGCAAGGAGTTCCCGCGGCTGCGCGAACCGCTGCAGGCCGCCGAGGGCGAATGGTTCTGCGTCAAGAGCGACGTGCTGGCCGGCACGATGACCTTCTCGTCGTCGAAAGAGGCGATGGCCAATGTCACCACGCTGCCCGTCTCGCGCGTGCGGGAAATCATGGCGCTGAACCGTCAGGGCAAGAAGGTCGACCGGCTTCAAAACGCCGACGACATCCGCCCGGCGGTCGAGGAGCCGACCTACCGCTCCGAGGAGGACAGCATCACCCGCTTCGATCAGGCCAAACGCCGCAAGCGCGGAGGCCGCAACAACAAGGGCCGCGGCGACCGTCCGCAGCAGGAGGGCGGCGACAACAACCGCCAACAGGCTTCGGGAGAGGCACGCGAGGAGCGCCAGCGCCGCCCGCAGCGCCCGAACAACGGCAACAACGGCGGCGAACGGCCCCGTAACAACCATCCCGAGGGCAACAACGGCCCCCGCGAACCCCGCGAGAACAACGGCAACCGGGAGGGCGGCAACCGCAGCCGCAACAACCGCCGACGCCGTGGCAACGGAAGCAACGGAAGCGGCAATAACGGTAACAACGGCGGCAATAACGGCGGAACGCCCCAGAACCAATAACGCGGTGAAAGCTTCGGCACGGCATATCGCCGCGGCCACGGCGGCCGCGCTGCTGGCCGGAGGGTGCATCTCGCCTCACCAGTCGGCGGCTACGGACGTCGATCCGTTCCGCTGGGAGCGGGGAGCCGAAATCCGCCTGCCGAACGCCGATACGGTCACCCTGCGCGACGCGGAGGTGTTCCTGCGCTGCAACGACCGTTTCGCCGAAGACACGCTGACGCTCCGCATCGCGACCATCGCCCCCGACTCGCTCCGCTTCGAGGAGCCGTTCCGGCTGGTCATCCCCCGCGGCGAGAGCCCGGCCCCCCTGATGCGCGAGGTCGCCGTACCCTACCGCATCCGCATCCGGTTCACACAGAGCGGCGACTACCGCTGCATCCTCACGCCGACACGTCCCGTCCGCGGGGTCGAGGCCGTGGGCATTAACATAGAGAAAAGCGAATGAACCGTCCGCAACGTACACCATCTCCCGCCCTGAGGGAGGGCCGGTGTGGGGTCGGATTTGCAAACGCGGCGGTACGCCGCGAAGAACAACCGACGACGACGCCATTGCGATCGCCCCGAATTACTACTTAGATAACTGTCTGATCACTTATGGGCAAAGACAAGCTCCGGAGGTTCCGCGAGAATCTCAGTTTCGAATGTTTCGTACAACCCGAATTCGACGAGGTGTTCCACCGCGACCACCCGCTGAAAGGGAACTGGCGCCGCGATTTTTTCCACAACGACCATCCCATCGTGCTGGAGCTGGGCTGTGGCAAGGGTGAATACACCGTGGCGCTGGCCGAACGCGACCCGATGCGCAACTACATCGGCATCGACATCAAAGGGGCCCGCATGTGGCGGGGCGCCCGGACCGCCACCGACCGCAAGATGCACAACGTGGGTTTCCTGCGCACCCGCATCGAATTCATCAATGCGCTATTCGCCGAGGGCGAGGTTTCCGAAATCTGGATCACCTTCCCCGATCCGCAGCTCAAGACGCGGCGGGCCCGCAAGCGGCTCACCTCGCCCGTCTACCTGACCTACTACGCCCGCCTGTTGGAACCCGGCGGAGCCATCAACCTCAAGACCGACTCCAAACACCTCTACGCCTATACCGACGAGGTGATCCGCCGTTTCGGGCTTCCCTGCGAGGTCTCCGAACCGGATATCTACGGCACGGGCTACGCCGACGAGGTGCTCTCGATCAAGACCGCCTACGAAACGCTTTTCCTCGGCATGGGGCTCCCGATCACCTACACCCGCTTTTCGCTCGGCGAGCGCCGCGACTTCCCGTGGTTCGACTGGGAGGAGGACGACAAAGCGGAAAAGGACAACGAAGCCGAAAGGCAGCTCCGGTAACCCGACCCTCCATGACGATCGACACCCGACGGCTGGAAATCCGGCTTCTCGACGCGACGCAGCTCTCGCTGTGGCTCGGCGACCTGCCCCGGCTGGAGCGGGAGATGAACGCCATCTACCGGGCCGAACCCCTCGCGGGCGTGTTCCGGACCATCGTCGAAGGACAGCTCGTGGCGACTGCCGCCGATCCCGCAAACCCACAATGGCACAGCTTCTGGTTCATACTCCGCAAAACGGACCGGAGCATCGTCGGTTCCGCGCTTTTCAAAGACCGACCCGACCCCGAAGGCTGCGTCGAGATCGGCTACGGACTGGGCCCGGCATTCGAGGGCTGCGGCTATATGACCGAGGCCGTCGAAGCCCTCTGCGGCTGGGTCCTGCGACAGCCGGGAGTCCGCCATGTCACGGCCGAAACGGACGCCGACGGATACGCCTCCCAACGGCTGCTGCAACGGTGCGGATTCCGCGAACGGAGCCGCGACACGACCGTCCGATGGATTCGGTAACCTCCCCGGTCGGAGCCACCGCCATGAACCACGATAACCGGTCACCCCAACACGCCATCCGCTCTCCAAGAGCGGACAGCGTCCGTTTTTGGCGTTGATTGAATTTTTCACTATATTTATCCGACCAAAAACGAAAAAAACTATCCCGAAAACCATGGATGTAAAGATAGCCCCCGACTGGAAAGAGCTTCTCGCCCCGGAATTCGAAAAACCCTATTTTGCCCAGCTCACGGAGTTCGTGCGGCAGGAGTATGCCACACGGCGCGTTTTTCCCCGCGGCAGCAACATCTTCCGGGCCTTCGACAAATGCCCGTTCGAAAAGCTGAAAGTGGTCGTCATCGGTCAGGACCCCTACCACGGTCCCGGACAGGCCAACGGGCTCTGCTTCTCGGTCGCAGACGGCATTCCCTTCCCGCCCTCGCTGCAAAACATCTTCAAGGAGGTCGCCGACGACACCGGGACGCCCGTTCCCGCGACGGGCAACCTCGACCGCTGGGCCGAGCAGGGCGTGCTGCTGCTCAACGCCGTGCTGACGGTCCGCGCCCACGAGGCGGCCTCGCACGCCGGACACGGCTGGGAGACCTTCACCGACGCCGTAGTCCGCGCCATCGCCGAGCGCAAGCAAAATATCGTCTACATGCTCTGGGGCAGCTACGCCCAACGGAAAGGCGCCATTGCCGATCCCCGTCAAAACCTGATCCTCAAAGCCGTGCACCCCTCGCCGCTGTCGGTCTACCGCGGGTTCTTCGGCTGCCGTCACTTCTCGCAGGCCAACGAATACCTCCGCACTGTCGGCAAAGAGCCGATCGTGTGGTAACCCCCCCCCAAAGCACAAAAATCCCGGCCTCGCTTGTCAAGGCCGGGATTTTTTACGGACTGCGGGATTCGCTATCCCAGATAGGATTTCAGCAGTTTGCTGCGCGACGAGTGGCGGAGGCGGCGGATGGCCTTCTCCTTGATCTGCCGCACGCGTTCGCGCGTCAGGTCGAACTTCTCGCCGATCTCCTCGAGGGTCATCTCCGAGGTGCCGATGCCGAAGAAATACTTGATGATGTCGCGCTCACGCTCCGTCAGTGTCTCCAGCGCGCGGTCCACCTCCGTCGACAACGACTCGTTGATCAGCCCGCGGTCGGCGTTGGGCGAATCGGGATTCACCAGCACGTCCAGCAGCGAGTTGTCCTCACCATCGGCGAACGGCGCATCCACCGAGACGTGGCGGCCGGCGACACGCAGCGTGTCGGTGACCTTCTCCTTCGGAAGTTCCAGCTCCGTGGCCAGCTCCTCGGGTGACGGCGTGCGCTCGTGCTCCTGTTCGAAGCGGGCGAACGCCTTGTTGATCTTGTTCAGCGACCCCACCTGATTCAGCGGCAGGCGCACGATGCGCGACTGCTCGGCCAGAGCCTGAAGGATCGACTGGCGGATCCACCACACGGCATAGGAGATGAACTTGAAGCCGCGGGTCTCGTCGAACTTCTCGGCGGCCTTGATCAGTCCGAGGTTGCCCTCGTTGATCAGGTCCGGGAGGCTCAGCCCCTGATTCTGGTATTGCTTGGCTACGGAGACCACGAAGCGCAGATTGGCTTTGGTCAGCTTCTCAAGTGCCTCTTGGTCTCCTTTTTTAATTCGCTGGGCGAGTTCCACCTCCTCCTCGACCGTGATGAGCTCCTCCTTGCCGATTTCCTGCAAGTACTTGTCCAGCGAGGCGCTCTCGCGGTTGGTGATGGACTTTGTGATTTTTAATTGACGCATATTTATTCTAACTACCTAAAAATTATTTCACTGCAAAACCCGCCCGGGTCCGTACCTACTCCACCAGCGTATAGCTTGCCGAGCGTCCGTTGGGATAGACGCCGTCGATCGAAGTGACCTTCTCCGTCATCCGCTGCATGTCGCTGAGCGCATAGACCGGGCGGTCGTTGATGTGAGTAATTACAAATCCCTGCTTAACACGGGCACGGGCCAGAATTCCGTCGGCCTTGATGCCGACCACCTGTACGCCGCCCTTGATATCGAGCTCGCGGCACAGTTTGGCGCCCGCATCGGCGAACTTACCTCCGAGGGCCTCGACCACGTCGATATCCTCCTTGGTAACCAATTCCGTTTTACCAGCTTTATTACGCAAAGTGACGTCAAATTGTTTCACCTTGCCGTCTCTTTTTACCGATAATTTAACCGTATCGTTGGGTCGGCGCTTGGCAACCTGCTCCTGAAGCGTCGAGGGGTCGGTGACTTTCACGCCGTCGATGTCCAGAATGATGTCGCCCTTGCGGATTCCGGCCTCCGAAGCCGAGCCGCCCTCGATCACACCGGCCACATAGGCCCCGCCGAGCTCCTTAATACCCAGCTCCTTGCCCTCCTCGTCGAGGAAGTCCTGATCCACGACGCGGAACTGGATGCCCAGCAGTGCGCGCTGTACGACGCCGAACTCCTTGAGGTCCATCACGACCTTCTTGACGATCGACTCGGGAATGGCGAACGAATAGCCCACATAGCTGCCCGTCTGCGACTTGATGAGCGTGTTGATGCCCACCAGCTCGCCGTGGGTGTTGACCAGCGCGCCGCCCGAGTTACCGGGATTCACCGCCGCGTCGGTCTGGATGAACGCCTCGATACGGAAGTCGTTGGGAATCACACCCAACTGACGCGCCTTGGCGCTCACGATGCCGGCCGTGATGGTCGACTGCAGGTCGAACGGCGAACCGATCGCCAGCACCCACTCGCCCAGACGTAGCGCGTCGGACGATCCGAAAGCCAGCGTCGGCAGCCCCTCGGCCTCGACCTTCAGCAGCGCGAGGTCCGTCGCCGAGTCCTTGCCGATGAGCTTGGCGTCGAACGAACGGCCGTCGTTGAGTTTCACCTTGAGTTTCGAGGCGCCGTCCACCACATGGTTGTTCGTGACGATGTACCCGTCCTCCGAAATGATGACGCCCGAACCGCCCGCACGCTGCTCGCGGTACTGCGGACGTCCGTCGCCGCGGCCGTAGTCCTGCGGAATGCCGAAGAACTCAAGGAACGGATCGTAACCGCCCCTACGCTGGGGCATCTCGACCTGTTGGATGGCCTCGATGTTCACGACGGCTTTCACTGCATTCTCGGCGGCATAGGTCAGGTCGGGATACTGCTCGGCCTGATACGAGGTAAACTGCGCGCCCAGCGCGGGAGTGCGTTCCACCTCGCGCTCGACATATTGTACCGAATCACTGCGGTCGCCCGCAACGGTCCACGCCGTAAGTCCGCCGGCTGCGGCCGACACGGCAACTATTCCTAAAATCAAAAATGCCTTTTTCATAATGAATTAAAGTGGTTAAGTTCTATTAATCAGAGGCAACTTCATTACATAAGCTATGCGTTTAGATTTCAATTTCGTAGGACAAACGCACAATAACGTCCGGTTAGTATGTCCTTTTCGCACAAAAATCGGGACATCCTGAGCGGACACCCCGATTTTTCAGCGTACACGTCCGTTAAAGGCCGAATTCCCGTTTGATCTGCTCCACGGCGTCGAGTTTCTCCCAGCCGAAGAACTCGATTTCGCGCTCGACCTCGGCGCCGTTCTCCCAGACCTTCTCGGTCCGGGTGTAGGGACGGTTGCCGAAGTGTCCGTAGGAAGCCGTGGCCTCGAAGATCGGGTTTTTCAGCCCGAAACGCTTCACGATGGCCGCGGGACGCAGGTCGAAGAGCTTACCGATGCGGCGGGCGATCTCGCCGTCGGTCATGCCTTTCAACGCCTCGGGACGGGGCGAGTTATAGGTCTCGACGTAGATCGACAGCGGTTCGGCGATGCCGATGGCATACGACAGCTCCACCAGAATCTGGTCGGCGACACCTGCCGCCACGAGGTTTTTGGCGATATGACGCGCAGCATAGGCCGCCGAGCGGTCCACCTTCGAGGAGTCCTTGCCCGAGAATGCACCCCCGCCGTGTGCGCCGCGGCCGCCGTAGGTGTCGACGATGATCTTGCGCCCCGTGAGGCCCGTATCCCCGTGGGGACCTCCGATCACGAACTTGCCCGTGGGATTCACATGCAGGATGTAATCGTCGCCGATCAGCTCCGCCAGTTGGTCCCCGGCGCGTTCCAGACGCGCCTTGACGCGCGGAATGAGGATCGTGCGCACATCCTCGCGGATTTTATCCTGCATCTGCTTCTCCGCCTCTTTCTCGCTGCGGCCCTCTCCCGGAAGGATGAACTCGTCGTGCTGTGTCGAAACGACGATCGTATGCACGCGCAGCGGCTTGTTCGTCTTCTCGTCGTACTCGATCGTCACCTGCGACTTCGAGTCGGGACGCAGGTAGGTCATCACCTCGCCTTCGCGCCGGATGACGGCCAGTTCCTTGAGAATCACATGCGAGAGAATCAGCGTCGCAGGCATCATCTCGCGGGTCTCGTTGCAGGCATAGCCGAACATGATGCCCTGATCGCCGGCGCCCTGCTCCTCCTCGGCTTCGCGGACAACGCCTTGGTTGATGTCCGACGACTGTTCGTGGATGGCCGACAGGATGCCACACGAGTTGCAGTCGAACTGATACTCGCTCTTGGTGTAGCCGATGCGGTTGATGACGCGGCGCGTGACGGCCTGCACGTCGACATACGCTTCCGAACGCACTTCACCGGCCACGACCACAAGTCCCGTGGTGCAGAGGGTTTCGCAGGCGACCTTCGAGTTGGCGTCGCGGCGCAGGAATTCGTCGAGGATTGCGTCGGAAATCTGATCCGAAACTTTATCGGGATGCCCCTCGGACACCGACTCCGATGTAAATAAAAAGCCCATTTTCATACATTTTAATGGTTAAACGTATAAAATGGGAAAAATTGGCTGCTTGGAAATAAAAAATGTGCTGCTTTAGCGATTTTTTATTGTGGTTTGCAATCAGTCAAATCTTTCCACATTTCCCCGCTTGACAGACGGGACTGCAAAGATAGGCATAATTTCGGAATCTGCAAAACAAAAGCCACCGCATCGGGCGGTGGCTTCTGCACATTATATATAAGGTACTATTTTCCGAGCATCCTCTTTACTTCGGCGGCTACTCAAAATCGTTGCCGCTGAAGGTCCGACGATTACTGCTATTTCCCGAGCATCTTCTTTACTTCGGCGGCTACGGTCTTGCCGTTGTAACCGAACTTCTCGTCAAGAACCGTATAGGGAGCCGAATAGCCAAAGTGGTCCAGACCGTGGATCATACCCTTCTCGCCCACGAGTCCCAGCAGGTTCACCGGAAGACCCGAGGTCATCCCGTAACGCGCAACGCCCACCGGAAGCACGCTCTCCTGATACGACTTGGGCTGGTCGCGGAACAACCCCTCGCTCGGGACGTTCACCACGCGGACCGGAATTCCCTCCGAAGCCAGCAGTTCGGCGCCTTCGACCAGCGTCGCAACCTCCGAACCCGTGGCAATCAGCACCGCGGCGGGTTTGGCCGAATCCATCACCACATAACCGCCCTTGGCGATCTGTGCGGCCTCCTCGCGGCGGCTGGCGCCCAGCGTCGGCAGGTTTTTGATGTTCTGGCGCGAGAGAACCAATGCCACGGGGCGGTGCTCCTCAACGGCCAGTTTCCACGCCATGACGGTCTCCTCGCCGTCAGCCGGACGCAGCACGACCATCGAACGCTCGCCGTGGTGGTTTTTCAGATGCTCCATCAGGCGAATCTGCGCCTCGTGTTCCACGGGCTGGTGCGTAGGGCCGTCCTCGCCCACACGGAACGAATCGTGCGTCCAGACATAGACCACATGCAGGCGCATCAGCGCCGAGAGGCGCACGGCCGGTTTCATGTAGTCCGAGAAGACGAAGAACGTGCCGCAGACGGGGATCACGCCGCCGTGCAGCGCCATACCGTTCATCACGCAGGCCATCGTCAGCTCCGAAACGCCCGCTTGGAAGAACTTACCCGAGAAGTCGCCCTTCTCGAAAGCCTTGGTTTTCTTCAGGAATCCGTCGGTCTTGTCCGAGTTCGACAGGTCGGCCGAGGCCACGATCATGTTGTCGATCTTCTCGGCATAGACCCCCAGCACCGTCGCCGAAGCAGCGCGCGTCGCCACACCGGCCTTCATCTCGATGGATTTATAGTCGATCTCGGGGAGTTTGCCCGAAAGGAAATCGTCGAGCTTGCGTGCGAGGTCCTTGTGCTCCGTGCGCCACGACTTCTCGACGGCGGCCTGCTTGGAGGCCCACTCCTTCAGCGCCTCCCGACGCTCGGCGAAGACCTCGCGGCTCTCGGCGAAGATGGCGAACGGATCCTTCGCATCGCCGCCCAGATTCTCGACCGTAGCGGCGAAATCGGCTCCGGCGGCCGTAAGCGGCTGGCCGTGGGTCGAAACCTTGTCCTCGAAGCTCTCTCCGGCGGGACCTTTGGCGCCCTTGCCCATGACCGTATGGCCGATGATGAGCGTCGGACGCTCCGTCTCGCTCTCGGCGGCGACCAGTGCCTCGCGGATCTCGTTGATATTGTGTCCGTCGACCGACAGCACGTTCCAACCCCACGCCTCGTACTTCATGGCCACGTTCTCGGTCATCACCTCGTCGACCTTCGTCGAGAGCTGGATGTTGTTCGAGTCGTAGTACATCACGAAATTCGACAGACCCAGATGACCGGCGATGCGCCCCACGCCCTGCGAAATCTCCTCCTCGACGGCGCCGTCCGAAATATAGGCATAGGTCTTGTGCGCCATCCACTCCCCGAAGCGCGCCGCCATGAAACGCTCCGCGATGGCGGCGCCCAGTGCCATGGCATGTCCCTGACCCAGCGGACCCGAAGTATTCTCCACGCCGCGCATCACGTCCACCTCGGGGTGGCCCGGGGTCACGCTGCCCCACTGGCGAAGCGACTGCAAATCCTCGGACGAGTAGTGACCCGTCAACGCCAGCGTCGAATAGAGCATCGGCGACATGTGCCCCGGATCGAGGAAGAAACGGTCCCGGTAGGGATAAGCCATATTATCCGGGTCGTAACGCAGGAATTCCGCGAAGAGCACCGTGATGAAATCGGCGCCGCCCATCGCACCGCCGGGGTGTCCCGACTTAGCCTTTTCGACCATCGCAGCCGACAGAATGCGGATATTGTCGGCCACGCGTGTGAGTTTGGAGTTCGTTGTAGACATTGGAGTTAGTGTTTTTATTCGTTCAATTTGTATTTTTCGCAGTAAAGATATAGAAAAAGAAATTACCCGACTTGTTTCAGCTCTAAAATATTTGCTTTTTCTATCTTTTTCTTTGCATAAGGTAAAGTCACAGTGAATTTCCGGGCATCGGTCGACGGGATGTCGAACATCGTATCCATCATAATCGCCTCGCAGATCGAGCGCAGGCCGCGGGCCCCGAGCTTGAACTCGACGGCCTTGTCGACGATGTAGTCCAGCACCTCGTTGTCGAACGAGAGCTTCACGCCGTCCAGCTCGAACAGCCGCTTGTACTGCTTGACGATGGCGTTCTTCGGCTCGGTAAGGATCGAGCGCAGCGCCTCGCGTTCCAGCGGCTGCATGTAGGTCAGCACCGGAAGGCGTCCCACCAGCTCGGGAATCAGCCCGAACGACTTCAAATCCTGCGGCGTGACATACTGCATCAGGTTCGAACGGTCGACGGGGTCGGCGTTCAGGCGTCCGTAACCCATCGCACGGGTGTTCAGCCGCTGGGCGATCTTCTTCTCGATGCCGTCGAAAGCGCCGCCGCAGATGAAGAGAATGTTACGCGTGTCGACCTGTATGAACTTCTGCTCGGGATGCTTGCGCCCGCCTTGGGGCGGAACGTTGACCACCGTGCCCTCGAGTATCTTCAGCAGGGCCTGCTGCACGCCTTCGCCCGAGACATCGCGCGTGATCGAGGGGTTGTCGCCCTTGCGCGCGATCTTGTCGATCTCGTCGATGAAGACGATGCCGCGCTCGGCCTGCTCGACATTGTAGTCGGCGACCTGCAACAGCCGCGAGAGAATGCTCTCGACGTCCTCGCCCACATAACCGGCTTCGGTCAGGACGGTTGCGTCGACGATCGTGAACGGCACTTTCAACAGCTTGGCGATCGTGCGGGCCATCAGCGTCTTGCCCGTACCCGTCGGCCCCACCAGCACGATATTCGACTTGTCGAGCTCGACCTCGTCCTCCTTCGGGGCGTAGAGCAGTCGCTTGTAGTGGTTGTAGACCGCCACCGACATATAGCGTTTGGCGGCGTCCTGCCCGATGACCCACTGGTCGAGAAACTCCTTGATCTGCGCCGGTTTCAGCAGCTCCTCCATCTTCAGCGGAGCCGCCGCCGGACGCCGTCCGTGCTCGGTGGCGATATCGTTGTCAACGATGATCTTATAGCCGTTCTCGATGCACTTGTTGCAGATGTTGGCGCCGTCCGAGCCTTGGAACATGATCTCCACGTCCGAGCGCTTGGCGCCGCAGAACGAGCAGCAGTCGCCGCCGTTCTTATTGTTGTTCTTGTTCTGTGCCATGCGGTTTACTTTTCGCGTTTGGAGAGCACTTCGTCGATCAGGCCGTATTCCTTCGCCTCCTTGGCCGAGAGCCAGTAGTCGCGGTCGGCATCCTTCTCGATCTTCTTGACCGAAACGCCCGAGTGGGCCGAGAGAATCTCGTACAGCTCGCGCTTGGTCTTCAGAATCTCACGCGCCGTGATCTCGATGTCCGAAGCCTGCCCCTGCGCGCCGCCCAGCGGCTGGTGGATCATCACCCGCGAGTGCGGCAGCGCCGAACGCTTGCCCTTGGCGCCCGCCGTGAGCAGCACGGCGCCCATCGAAGCCGCCAGACCCGTGCAGATGGTCGCCACGTCGGAGTTCACCAACTGCATCGTGTCGTAGATGCCCAGACCGGCCGAAACCGATCCGCCGGGCGAGTTGATGTAGATCTGGATGTCCTTCTCGGGATCGACCGATTCGAGGAACAGCAGTTGGGCCTGAATGATGTTGGCCGCATCGTCGTAGATCGGCGCGCCGAGGAAGATGATGCGGTCCATCATCAGACGCGAGAAAACATCCATCGTAGCGATGTTCAGTTGGCGCTCCTCGATGATCGTCGGCGACACATAGGCCGAGCTTATCGACTGGAAGTCGTGCAGTTTCAGCGAACTGATCCCGCAGTGGTTCCGTGCGTATTTTTCAAATTCTGACATAGTTGTATCTATTTACTTTTCATTCATCCGTCGGGAGCGGGCAAAACCGGTTACAACACCCTGACCGCCCATCGCCCTCCAAAACCCGCTTCTTAAGCGGGCGGGAGCGCAGAACCGGATGGAAAGCGCGAGAACTCACAACCGCCCCAAAGAGTGCCTTCTTAAGGCACAAGGCACAAAGGACTTTGCAAACATCAAGCCTGCAAAGTCCAAAGATACATAAAAATCCGCGAATCTTAAAGCTCCTTCGCCATTTTAGCGAAATCGTCCGCAGATACGGCTTTTTCCGTCACCTTAATCTTCGATTTGACATCCTCGACGACCTTCACCTCGTAGAGTTTCTCGTAAATCTTCTGGCCCTGATCCTTGTCGGCGAGGATCTTCTCAGCGTAGTCGGCCAGCATCTCGTCCGGTGCCGACGGCATGCCGTACTGTGCGAACTGCGCGGCAGCCAGCGCCTTGGCCTCGGCCAGTGCCTCCTCCTTCGTAACGGAGAGGTTGTCGGCCTTGATGAAGTGCTTCTGGAGGTAGTTCCATGTGAACATCTTCAGGAACTGGTCGAAGTCCTTCTCGATGTCCTCCATCGTGAACTTACCCTCGTTGATGGTGTAGAGCCAGCGCTTGAGGAACGCCTCGGGCATCTTCAGCCCGGCCTTCTTCACGAGGTAATCGCGCAACTGCATCGTGAAGAGATAGTCGCTCTCGCGGCGCAGTTCGCCCTCGATCTGGGCGTCGATGAACTTGTCGAAGCCGGCCTCGTCGCTGACGCCGCCCTGCGGGAACGCCATCTTGAAGAACTCCTCGTTCAGCTCCGGCTCGGCGAACTTGCGGATCTTGGTGATCTCCAGCTCGAATTCGGGGTTGATGCCCTCCAGCTCGTTCTCCTTGACCTGCAGACAGGCGGCGCGCTGGGCGGGGTTCTTATAGAGGTCGTTGAGATTGACCTTCATCTTGGCGCCCACTTTCTTGCCGATGAAGGGCTTGCGATCCTCCTCCGACATCGAAATCAGGCCCACATAAGCGTCGGCCACGTTCATCTCGCCGTTGTCGAGCGTCACGGTCAGCGCCTCGTCCGAAGTCACCTTGTCGGCATCCACCAGACGGCCGAAGCGGCGCAGGTAGTTCGAACGGTAGTCGTCGTGCATCTTCTTGTCGACCTTGATCTTGCTGTATGTCAGCTTATCCTTGTCGGAGAGCTCCAGATTGACAGCGGGAGCCTCGCCGATCTCGAACACGAATTCGAACTCCGTAGCGTTGTCGAAATCGAAATCGCCCTGCTCCTCCGAAGGGATCACGTCGCCCAGATAGTCGATCTTCTCCTTCTCGAGGTATTCGAAAGCGGCGTTCGACGCCTTGCGGTACGACTGCTCGGCCACGACGCCCTTGCCGAACATCTTCTTGACGATGCCCATCGGCACCATGCCCGGGCGGAAGCCGGGGATGTTGGCCTTGCGCTTGTACTCGCGCAGGGACTTCTCGACCTCCTGTCCGTAATCCGCCTCGCCGACAGTCACGCGAATCAGCGAGTTATTCTCGCCGCGTTGTTCTCTTACAATGTTCATAGTGAATGAATTATATTTGTTATTCTTCGTATTTTCGCTCAGAATCGGGAGGCGAAGATACGAAATAATTCCCTTTCCGACAAGACATTCCCTGTATAATATAGCGAAATTATGATATGTAGTTTGCTTTTTATATCTTTGTAGGCTATTTTGTTCCGAGCGATGAAAACGATCTTCATATCCCTGCTTTCCCTGCTGCTGCTCCCGGCGTGCGGCGGCTCCGCGGCGCGTTCCAAACGCCCGGCGCAGACCTCACCGGCGGCCGTGCAGATGCAGCCCAAAACATACACCTACCGCATCGCGGCGACCTATCCCCACTCGACAACAGCCTACACCCAAGGACTGTACTATGACGGCGGCCTCCTATGGGAGGGAACGGGGCAGTACGGCGAATCGCTCGTGCAGACCGTCGATCTCACGACGGGCAATACCAGCGTGCTGACACGCCTGCCCCGCTCGGAGTTCGGCGAAGGGATCGCCCGCGTGGGCGACGAGCTTTTCCAGCTCACTTGGCAGTCCAACACCGCACACGTCTACGACCTGAAGAACGGGTGCAAAAAAATCCGCGACCACCGCTATCCCGGCGAGGGCTGGGGCCTCACGACCGACGGCACAAAACTCTACATGTCGGACGGTACGGCCACGATCTACACGGTGGAGCCCGCGACGTTCCGCCGCGAGAAGCGCGTGACGGTGACCTTTCAGGGCGCTCCGGTCAACTACCTCAACGAGCTGGAATGGATCGGGGGCAGAATATGGGCCAACGTCTACACCACCGAACAGATCGTGATCATCGACCCCGCGACGGGCATCGTGGAGGGCGTCGTGGACCTGACGGGCATCCTGCCCGAGGAGGAGATGACCCCGGCGACCGACGTGCTGAACGGCATCGCCTACGACGCCGAACGGGAGCGTATCTTCGTGACGGGCAAGAACTGGCCGAAGCTCTACGAAATAGAACTAATCGAAAAATAAATGGCAACGACGCTATACGAACAACTGGAAAAACGCATCCTGCTGCTCGACGGAGGCTTCGGGACGATGGTTCAGGGCTACGGACTGCAGGAGGAGGATTACCGCGGCGAACGCTTCGGCGACTGGCCGGTGCTGCTGAAAGGGTGCAACGACCTGCTCGTGCTGACGCGCCCCGATGTAGTGCGCGAAATCCACGAAAAATACCTGCAGGCGGGAGCCGACATCATCGAAACCGATTCGTTCAACGCCAACGCCGTGTCGCTGGCCGACTACCGCATGGAGGGGCTGGCCTACGAGATGTCGAAAGCCGCGGCCGAGGTGGCCCGCCGTGCGGCAGACGAGTTCACGGCCCGCAACCCGCAGAAACCCCGCTTCGTGGCAGGCTCGATGGGTCCCACGAACCGCACGGCCTCGATGTCGGCCGACGTGGCGAATCCCGCGGCCCGCGAAGTGACTTTCGCGCAACTGGCCGAAGCCTATTCGGATCAGGCGCGGGGATTGGTGGACGGCGGCGCGGACATCCTGTTGGTGGAGACCGTTTTCGACACGCTCAACGCCAAGGCGGCCCTCTACGCCATCGACACGCTCTGCGCGGAGCTGGGATGCGCAATTCCCGTGATGGTCTCGGGAACGCTGGCCGACGCCAGCGGCCGCACCCTCTCGGGGCAGACCGTCGAGGTATTCGCCGCCTCGGTGTCGCACGCACACCTGCTCTCCGTGGGCCTCAACTGCGCTTACGGGGCCAAGCAGCTCCTGCCCTACCTCGAGCGGCTGGCGGCGGTGGCCGAAACACGCATTTCGGCACACCCCAACGCCGGGCTTCCCAACGTGATGGGCGGCTACGACGAGACCCCCGAGATGTTCGCCGAGGACGTCGGGGAGTACCTGCGGCGCGGACTGGTCAACATCGTGGGCGGATGCTGCGGCACCACCCCCGCACACATTTTCGAACTGTCGAAGATCGCCGGGCAATACACCCCGCGGCCCCTTCCCGAACCCCGCCATACGACGGTGCTGAGCGGTCTGGAGCCGCTGCGGATCGTCCCCGAAGCCAACTTCATCAACATCGGCGAGCGCACCAACGTCGCCGGGTCGGCCAAATTCGCCCGGCTGATCCGCGAAGCCAACTACGAGGAGGCCCTTTCGGTGGCCCGCGCACAAGTCGACGCCGGGGCGCAGATCGTCGACGTCTGCATGGACGACGGGCTGATCGACGGCCCCACGGCGATGCGCACGTTCCTCAACCTGATGGCCTCGGAGCCCGAAATAGCCCGCGTGCCGGTGATGATCGACTCGTCGAAATGGGAGGTACTTCAAGCGGGACTTGAGGTGACGCAGGGTAAGTCGGTGGTTAACTCCATCTCGCTCAAGGAGGGCGAGGCGGAGTTCCTGCGCCGGGCCGGGGAGATTCACCGCTTCGGCGCGGCTGCCGTGGTGATGCTCTTCGACGAACGGGGGCAGGCCGACACCTACGAACGTAAAGTAGAGGTTGCGGAGCGGGCCTACCGGACGCTGACCGAAAACGGATTCCCCCCGGAGGACATCATCTTCGACCCCAATGTACTTGCCGTGGCAACGGGCATTCCCGAGCACGACGGCTATGCCAAGGCTTTCATCGACGCCACGCGCTGGATCAAGGAGAACCTTCCCCATGCGAAGGTCTCGGGCGGCGTGTCGAACCTCTCGTTCGCCTTCCGAGGCAACAACGCCGTGCGCGAGGCGATGCACTCGGCGTTCCTCTACCACGCCATCCGCGCGGGCATGGACATGGGCATCGTCAACCCGCAACTGGTCCGTGTCTACAGCGAGATCGAACCCGAACTGCTCGAGCGGGTCGAGGACGTGATCCTCTGCCGCCGGGCCGACGCCGCGGAACGCCTGACGGAGTATGCCCAGCAGGTGCAGCAGACGGCCCAGACACAGCCGCAGGCCCCCGACGCGTGGCGCGCGGGGACGCTCGAAGAACGTATCGCCCACGCGATGCTCAAGGGCGTGGCGGACTACATCGAGCAGGATGCGCTGGAGGGTTACGAGGCGCTGGGCAGCCCGATGGCCGTGATCGACACGCTGCTGATGCCCGCCATGGAGCAGGTGGGAGCGCTGTTCGGCGAGGGCAAGATGTTCCTGCCGCAGGTAGTCAAGACCGCCCGCGTGATGAAGCGCGCGGTGGCGGCGCTGACGCCCTACATCGAACAGGGTTCGGGCGGCACTTCACATAACGCCGGCAAGGTGCTGATCGCCACGGTGAAAGGCGACGTGCACGACATCGGCAAGAACATCGTGGCGGTCGTGATGGCCTGCAACGGATATGAAATCAAGGACTTGGGCGTGATGGTCGAGTCGGAGCGCATCGTCGACGAGGCGGTGGCGTGGGGTGCGCAGAGCATCTGTCTGAGCGGCCTGATAACCCCGTCGCTCGACGAAATGGCCCATGTCTGTGCAGAGCTGGAACGCCGCGGGCTTCGCATCCCGGTCATCATCGGCGGCGCGACGACCTCGGACCTCCATACGGCGGTGAAGATCGCCCCGGTCTACTCGGGGGCAGTGATCCATTCCGCGAACGCCAGCAGCAACAGCCAGATTTTGGCACAGTTGCTCGGCCCCGACGGCGACCTCTACATCGACAAAATAAAGGCCGACCAGCAGGCCCTGCGCCAAGATTACGCCCGCCAACTGCGGATACGCGACCTCATGCCGCTGGCCGAGGCACGCAAGGCGGGACGGAGCGCCCGGCCACACGATCCGGTAAAACCGCTCCATCCGGGACGCATGGTCTTCCCGGATTTCGATGTGGCCGACGCCGAGCCGTTCATCGACTGGAATTTCTTCTTCCCGGCGTGGGGACTCAAGGGGCGTTATCCCGAGATACTGGACCACCCCGACCGGGGCGCCGAGGCCCGCAAGGTCTTCGCGGATGCGCAGGCGTTGCTGGCGCGCATCCGCGACGAGCGGTTGCTGACCCTGCAAGGCGTCGTGGGCATCTTTCCGGCACGCTCCGAGGGCGACGACATCCGGGTGACGGACACCAAGGGCCGCGAAAAGCGCCTCCCGATGCTCCGCAACCAGACACGCGGGCAGGAGAACCGCTCGCTGGCCGACTTCATCGCCCCGGCCGGCGACTGGATCGGCTGTTTCGCCGTGACGGCCGGCATCGGGCTGAAAGAGCTCACCGAGAAGTTCCGCGCCGAGGGCGACGACTACTCGGCGATCATGGCCAAACTGCTGGCCGACCGGCTGACGGAGGCTTTCGCCGAGGCGGTGCACACGTTCGTGCGGCGGCAGATGTGGGGCTACGAAACGGGGGAACCGCTCACCCCGAAACAGGTCGTCCGCGGCGAGTACCGCGGCCGCCGCATGGCCTTCGGCTACCCGGCGACGCCCGACCATTCGTTAAAGCGCGAGGTTTTCGACCTGCTGGCCGCCGAGGTGACGACCGGCATGCGGCTGACCGAAAACTGGATGATCGACCCCGGTGAGGCGCTGTGCGGCCTGCTGTTGGCCGATGCCGACTACTTTTCGGTCGGGACCATCGACGCGCAGCAGTTGGAGGAGTATGCCGAACGCCGCGGAATGGAGGTTGAAACCGTAAAAAAGATTATACCGAACAACGTATGAACGTCGTAGATATCATCAACGAGGCGATCGCCACCGGACGCACCCGTTTCGCTTTCGAACTGCTGCCGCCGCTCAAGGGGGACGGCATGCAGAAGATATTCGCCGCCGTGGAGCCGCTGATGGCCCTCGACCCGGCCTATGTCAACATCACGTTCCACCGCGAGGGGATCAAGGAGACCGAGCGTGAGGACGGCAGCGTCGAATGGCACGTCGTGCGGCGCCGTCCGGGGACGGTCGGCATCTCGGCGGCCATCCAGCACCGCTACAGCGTGGAGGTGGTGCCGCACCTGATCTGCGGCGGGCTGTCGAAATACGACATCGAGGACACGCTCATCGACATGGACTTCCTCGGCCTGCACAACGTGCTGGCGCTGCGCGGCGACAAGTCGCAGAACGAAAAACGCTTCATGCCCCATCCGCAGGGACACGCGCACGCCGTAGACCTCGTGCGCCAGATCGCGGACATGAACCGCGGAAAGTTCATCGACGGCGAGGTCGAGGAGTGCCACCACTCGAAATTCTCGATCGGCGTGGCGGGCTACCCCGAGGTACACGCCGAAGCCCGCGACATCACCTCGGACATCGAGCGGCTGAAGGCCAAGATCGACGCCGGGGCGGAGTATGTCATCACGCAGATGTTCTTCGACAACCGCAAATACTTCGACTTCGTGCGCCGCTGCCGCGAGGCGGGAATCGAAGTGCCGGTCATTCCCGGCATCAAGCCCCTTTCAACGCTCCGCCATCTGGAAATCCTGCCCGAGACGTTCGGCGTGGAGCTGCCCGAAGAGCTGGTGCGCGAGGCGAAGGCGCACCCGGACAACGTGCGCGAGGTGGGTACCGAGTGGGCCATCGCCCAGAGCCGCGAACTGATGGCCGCAGGCGTGCCCGTCCTGCATTACTACACGATGAGCCGCACGACGAACATCCAGAAGATCGTGAAAGCGATATTTTAAAGAACTACGATTATGACACCCGTCGAATTTCGCCGCCGCCTGCATGCGCATCCCGAACTCTCGTTCCGGGAGCACGGCACGGCGGCATTCATCGAACAGCAGCTCACGGAGCTGGGCATCAAGCACCGCAGAATCGCCGACACAGGCGTACTGGCCCGCATCGGGGGCCGCAAGACGGCCGCCGGCGACCGCCGTGCCGTCGTCCTGCGGGCCGACATCGACGCCCTGCCCATCACGGAGCAGAACGCCTGCGAATGGCGGTCGCAGAACGAGGGCGTGATGCACGCCTGCGGCCACGACATGCACGCCGCGGTGCTGTTCGGCGTACTGAAGGAGTTCGCCGCGGCGCCCGATTTCCGGGGCACGCTCTTCGGACTGTTCCAGCCGGGCGAGGAGTGCAACCCCGGCGGAGCGTCGCTGGTGCTGGCCGAAAAGCCGTTCGACGAATATGAGGTGCGGGCCGTGGTCGGCGAGCATGTCGAGCCGCAGTTAGAGGTCGGGACCCTCGGCTTCCGGGCCGGGAAATACATGGCCGCCAGCGACGAACTGCGTTTCCGCGTGCACGGCACGGGCGGTCACGGGGCCATGCGCCGACAACTCAAAGACCCCGTGGCGGCGGGTGCCGAACTGCTGACGCGCCTCATCGCCCTCAACGGCGAGGAGTGCGTGCTGTCGATCGGCCGCGTGGAGGCCGGCGGGGCGACGAACATCGTGCCCGACGAGGTGTACATGGAGGGGACGCTGCGCACGTTCGACGAACGGGAGCGCGAGATCATCCACCGCCGCATCGGGATCATCGCGGCGGACATCGACAAACGCCACGGCGTGAAGACCGACGTGAACATCGGCCGGGGCTATCCCTGCGTGGTGAACGACGAGATGCTGGTCAAAAAGGCCGTCGCGCTGGCCCGGACCGAAGGGCTCGGGGTGGAGATGCTGCCCCTGAGGACCACGGCCGAGGATTTCGGGTTCTACTGCAAACAATATCCGTCGCTGTTTTACCGGCTGGGCGTAGGCGCCGCAGCCGGACGGCCCCATACGGCGACGTTCTCACCCGACGAAGGGGCCTTGGACGTGGGCATCGGCTTTATGCGCCGACTGGCCCTGCAAATTTTGGAAAAATGATGAAAAAACAGAACCAACGCTCCGGAAAAGGAGCCCGGAAAACAGACCGCGCATCGGTCATACTGAACCTGCTGCGCGAGTTTCCCAACAATAAATTCTCGCTGAAGCACCTTGCGTCGGCGTCGGGAGGCGCCACGAAAGAGGGCCGCCGCGAAACACTCGAAATCCTCGACCGGCTCTTCGAAGAGGGCATCGTCGAGGAGTGCGCGCGCGAAAAATACCGCCTCACCCAAAACCACCTGCCCCATTACGAGGGTGTGGCCGACATGGCCCCCTCGGGTTCGGTCTATGTGAAGGTCGAGGGGCTCGAGGCCGACATCTTCGTCAACCAGCGCAACGCGGCCAACGCCCTGAACGGCGACCGCGTGGAGGTCGTGGTGATGCACCGCGGCCGCAACGGGCAGATGGAGGGCGAGATCACCCGGATCATCGAACGCAACCGCAAGCCCTATGTGGGCGTCGCCGAGGTGGGGCTCCACCAGATCTTCGTGCGCGCCGACTCGCGCCGCATGCCCATGGACATCTACCTCTCGAAGCGCACCTATCCCGACGTCAGGGACGGCGAAAAGGTCGTGGTCCGCATCGCCGACTGGCAGCCCGGGAGCAAGAGTCCCGTGGGCGAACTGGTCGAACGGCTGGGCATGGCCGGCAACAACGACACGGAGATGCACGCCATCCTCGCCGAATACGAACTCCCCTACCGCTTCGAACCCGAGATCGAAGAGGCCGCAGAGGCCATCGACGCCCGCGTGACGGGCAAGGAGATCGCCCAGCGGCGCGATTTCCGGCAGGTCGTCACGTTCACCGTGGACCCCGCCGACGCCAAGGACTTCGACGACGCCCTGTCGGTGCGGAAGATCAAAGACGGCGTCTGGGAGATCGGCGTGCACATTGCCGATGTAACCCACTATGTGCGGCCCCATTCGGTGATCGACGACGAGGCCGTGGAACGCGGCACGTCGGTCTATCTGGTGGACCGCACCGTGCCGATGCTCCCCGAGCGGCTCTCGAACGAACTCTGCTCGCTGCGCCCCAACGAGACGAGCCTCTGCTTCTCGGCGGTCTTCACCCTCAACGAGAACCTCGACATCCTCGAGGAGTGGTTCGGCCGTACGGTCATCCACTCCGACCGCCGGTTCACCTACGCCGAGGCGCAGGAGATCATCGAGACGGGGCGCGGGGATTATGCCGAGGAGGTGCTGACCCTCAACCGGCTGGCGCAGGCGCTGCGCGCGGAGCGGTTCAAAAACGGTGCGATCTCGTTCGACCGCGAAGAGGTGAAATTCCGCCTCGACGAGAACGGCAAACCGCTGGGCGTCTATTTCAAGGAGCAGAAGGAGTCGAACCAGATGATCGAGGAGTTCATGCTGCTGGCCAACCGCCGCGTGGCGGAGTTCTGCGGCAAGCGCAAGACCGAGAGCGGCCGCACGACGGAACGTACGATGGTATACCGCGTGCACGACTCCCCGAGCGAGGAGAAACTCGACCGCTTCCGCCAGTTCATCCTCCGCTTCGGGCATATCTTCAAGGCCACGAAAGGCCGCGCCGTGGCCAAGGAGATGAACAAGCTCTTCAAGCAGATCAAGGGCACCACCGAGGAGAACGCCGTCTCGACGATGGCCGTGCGCTCGATGGCCAAGGCCTACTACACGACCGACAACATCGGCCACTACGGGCTGGCGTTCCCCTACTACACGCACTTCACCTCGCCCATCCGCCGTTATCCCGACATGATGGTCCACCGCCTGCTGGCGCGTTACCTCGCGGGCGACAAGTCGGCAGACAAGACCATGCTGGAGGACCTCTGCGCACGGGCTTCGGACCGCGAGGTGGTGGCCGCCGAGGCCGAACGCGCCTCGATCAAGTACAAGATGGTCGAGTTTATGAAGGAGCACATCGGCGAGGAGTTCGAGGGTCACATCTCGGGTCTCACGGAGTGGGGCGTCTATGTGGAGCTGGACGAGACCCACATCGAGGGCATGTCATTCCTGAGGGACATCGAGGGAGACTTCTTCCAGTTCGACGAACAGCTCTACGAGATCATCGGCCGCTCGACGGGCATCCGCTTGACGCTGGGCAGTCCGGTGCGCATCCGCGTGAAGCGCGCCGACCTGCAGAAGCGCCAGCTCGACTTCGAGGTGCTGCTGCCCGAGGCCGCCGCACGCCGCACCGCCGCGTCGTCCGAAAGCCGCGGTCACGGTCCCAAGGTCCGCACCTCGTCGCGCCGCAAAGGTAAATAGGCTGTCGCACACGACGCAAAAAGGGAAGCCCTCGGGCTTCCCTTTTTGCATGCGGTCGTTGCTCTTTTAGAAGAGGTTCACACCGTCGAGCGTGGCGATCAGGTAGGTGGCGGCCACCGTCAGGATAGCGTACAGCTCGGGGAAAGCCGCGAGGATCAGCGTCTTACCCATCACGTCGTGGCCGTTGCCGATGGCTGCGATACCGTTGGCGCAGACCTTGGCCTGATAGATCGAAGCGGCGAGGTTCACCATACCGACCAGCAGACCGGCACCGAAGATAGCGGCGCCCTGCACCAGCGTCGGAGCCGTCAGGCCCTTCTGCACCAGAAAGAAGCAGACGAAACCGTAGAGACCCTGCGAACCCGGAAGGGCCGAAAGGATCATGTAGCTACCGAAAGCCCCGCCGTTCTTCTTCATGGCCCCTACCGCGGCCTGACCCGTAATGGCGGTACCGATCGACGAGGCGACACCTGCCAGGCCCACCATCAGCGCTACGCCGACGTAAGCCAATACCAATGCTGTTGTTTCCATAATGAGTTGAGTTTTTAATTGTTATTATTCGTTAGTATCATTCATTTTACGGATGGGATCGAAATTGCGCGGGGCCATTTCGAAACCGGCATTCTTGAAAAACTCGACGAACGTCAGACGCAGCGGGTGCACGAACGACGAGATGGTGGACATGAAGAGGTTGATGCCGTGGCCGATCAGCAGGATCGGAATCATCACCAGCAGCCGCACCACGATGCCCGAGCCCTCGGGGACGAAGCCCGCGGCCAGCGTGTTGAACACCAGCGCCAGCACGCCGCCCGAAAGTCCGATGGCGAACAGACGGATGTACGACAGCACGTCGCTCAGCAGTCCCGTGAGGTTGTTATACAGGTCCCACAGCCCCGCACCGAAGTTGATGAGCGGATTGCGCTTCGGGTCGTTCAGCAACAGCATCAGCACCGCGCCGACACCCAACGCCACATAGAAAGCCACCGACGAGGAGCCGAAGCCCGGGATGGCGAGGCCCGCCATCGGGAGTCCCATGGCCAGACAGCACGAGACGAGGATGATGAACCATCCCAGCATGCCCAGCGCACGGCTGAGGCCGAAGCAGCGGACGGTCATCCAGATGTTGAGCATCATGCCGAAGAGTATCTGCACCACGCCGATAACCAGCGCGATGGAGAAGAACTGTCCCTGAAAATCGAAGAATTTCACCGTGGGGAACCATTCGTTCATGTTGATGCCGAAGAACGAGCCGCACAACGCGCCGAAAACGACGGTCGACAGACCGCACAGCGTGGCGAACCACGCCGCCTGATGCATCATGCCGGGCTTCTTGTTCTTGGCCAGCATCCACACGCCCAGCAGGGTCAGGATCAGGCCGTAACCGGCGTCGTTCAGGCAGATGCCGAAAAAGAGCATGTAGAACGGTGCGAAGAACGGCGTGAGGTCCATCGTTCCGTATTTCGGACGGGCGTACATGTCGCCCACCATCTCGAAAATACGCGCGAACCAGCGGTTCTTGAGCTTCACGGGCGTCTCGTCCTCGGGCGTGGGGTCGCCCTTGAGGTAGACCACGTTGGGATACTCCTCCAGCAGGGCATCCACCTTGTCGGAAGTCTCCTTCTCGGCCCAGCCCTCCATGACGACCAGCGTGCCGTCGGCGGCCTCCTGCGCCGTGGCTGTCACCTGCACGCCCTGCAAACGCTCTTTCAGCGAGCAGGCATGCTCTGCGAGCAGCTCCTCCGAAGCGGCCACGCGCGAAAATTCGGCGTCGAGGGCCCCGAGTTTCTTTCTGGCGTCGGCAATGCGGCTCTCTGCCCCACGAATGTCCATCGTCGGGGTCTTCATCTCCTGTGCATCGAGCGTCACCTCCTCGCCGGGCTTGGCCACGACGACGAACCACACCATGGCATCCGTCCGGCTGACCTCCGAAATCGTATAGGTCTCGGACCATTCGGCCAACTGCTTGTCGAAGGTGTTGCGCTGGGTGAAGAAATAGCGCAGGACGATGCCCTCGGCGGCGAGTTTTTTCGTGCGCTCCACGTCGAAGGCACCCCACGGGCGCAACTCCTCGGCGGCCTTTTCCAGACGGCCGATCTCGGTATGGAGCGCCGTAGCCTGCTGGTGCGCAGCGGCATAGTGTTCATAAGCCTCCTTGCCCGACGCAAACGCTTTCGCCTTCGCGTCGCAGCGGCCCTCCTCGGCGCGGAAGTTCTTCAGGAACTCCGCAGCTTTCGCATGGCCTTCGATGTCGAGCAGCAACTGGCGGTCCTCCTCGGAGGGTTCCCAGCCCTTGGTGGTGATGTCCACCAAGCCGAGTTCGCGCAGCTTCTCGATGAAATCCTCGCTTTGCGCCGCATAGAGCACAAAGTTGTATTTCGACATTTTGGCTATCATAACATCACGCCCTCCCCGGCGGCCTGCTGTTTGGTTTTCACGATCTTCTGGGCCGACTTGGAGAGGTTCTCCTCATCCTCCATGAAGCGTTTGATCTTGCGTATGGCGTCCTCGTACCCGGGTATCTGCACCTTTTCGTACAAGTTCACCTTCTGAGTGGTTTTGCGGCGCGCGTGGTCCAGCAGTTCCATCTTGCGGTTGTACACCTCGAACTCGATGCCCAACTGCGCCATGCGCTTGAGGATATCGATTCCGTCGGCGAACCACACCGGAGAGGAGAACAGGTCGTAGGGTTTCTCCTCGAATTTCACATCCTGCAGGACCGGGGTGCGCACACCCGCGATCTTCTGTATCGACAAATCGACATCGACGATGCGCAAGAGGTCACAATCAAACTCTCCCCAGAGCGACACCATGTAGTCGTACTCGGCCTTCAGGGCGTCGAGCCGGCGGCGGTAGTCGCTTGCGGAGTCCTTCGCCTTCTTCACCTCGGAGCGCAGGGCCGACTCCTTACTTTTGATCGTAGGGAGGGCCTTCTGGCGCATTTTCAACTGTTTGCCGAGGTCGCCGAGCGAGGTCTTGTTATATTGAAATTTGATTGCCATTGCGGATTAGGCCTCCTTCCAGTATTTTTTGATGAGCTCCTCCTTGATGGCGACCTCCTCCTTGGAGAAGTATTTCGCAAAGAGGCCCCACGCCGTGTCGAGCATCTCGGTGATCTCGATGTTGACGTCGATGGCCAGCAGCTTCTCCGAATAGTCGAACGCGAATTTCAGCGTGCGCTCGTCGTAATCCGAGAGGTCGAAACCGTTCTCCAGCTTGGTCTTGGCATTGGCGGCATCGGCGTACAGACGCACACAGGCGTTCATTACCTGCGGATGGTCCTCGCGGGTCTTCTTGCCGATGACGAGCTGTTTCAGACGCGACAGCGAACGGAACGGGTCGACAATGACCTTGCCCGTATCGGAGTCGTTGCGCAGGAACAACTGGCCCTCGGTGATGTAACCCGTATTGTCGGGGATGGCGTGCGTGATGTCGCCGCCCGAAAGCGTCGTCACAGCGATGATCGTGATCGAACCGCCGTTGGGAAGCTGCACGGCCTTTTCATAAATTTTCGCCAAATCGGAATATAATGAACCGGGCATCGAGTCCTTCGACGGAATCTGGTCCATACGGTTCGACACGATGGCCAGCGCATCGGCGTAAAGCGTCATGTCGGTCAGCAGCACCAGCACCTTTTCGCCCTTGTCGACGGCGAAGTACTCGGCGGCGGTCAGCGCCATGTCGGGAACGAGCAGTCGCTCGACGGGCGGGTTCTCCGTGGTATTGACGAACGACACGATGCGGTCCAAAGCGCCTGCGTTCTCGAAGACCGACTTGAAATAGAGGAAGTCGTCGTTGGTGAGTCCCATACCGCCGAGAATGATCTTGTCGGCCTTGGCACGCAGGGCCACGTTGGCCATCACGGCGTTATAAGGCTGGTCGGGGTCGGCGAAGAACGGAATCTTCTGGCCCGTGACGATCGTATTGTTCAGGTCGATGCCGGCGATACCCGTGGCGATCAGCTCCGAAGGCTGGATACGCCGGAAAGGGTTCACCGTCGGGCCGCCGATCTCGCGGGCCTCGCCCTCGATGATCTCGCCGCCCTCCAGCGGTTCGCCGTAGGCGTTGAAGAAACGCCCGGCGAGGTTGTCCGAGACACGCAGCTTGGGAGGTTCGCCGTGGAAGATGACCTCCGAGTCGGTGGCCAGTCCTTCGGTACCCGCGAAAACCTGCAGCGTGATGTTCTCGCCCATAATCTTCACCACCTGCGCCAGCCGGCCGCCGACGGTGGCCAGCTCGTCGTTGCCCACGCCCTGCGCACGCAGGGTCACGGTAGCCTTGGTGATGTTGTCAATCTTGGTATATATCTTCTGAAATGCTCGTGTTGTCATGGCTTATTTGTTTTTTTCACTCACATACTGCTCGATCTGCTTGCGGTAATCCTCGAACTTCTCCGACTTCCACTCCGAGTAGTTCATCTGGCGGAAGAGGTTGATAAGCCCCTTGAAGAACTGCGAGCACTCCTCGAAATCGGCGAACGAGAACGACTGGTTGCAGATGCCGAGCACCATCTTGTACATCATCTGCTGGCGTTCGATCGGGCAGTTGGCGTCGATCGCGTCAAAGGCGTCCTGCTGCAGGATCACGAAGTCGATGAGCTCCGACTTCCAGAAACGTTCGTGGTACTCCACCGGCACGCCGTCGTCGCCCAGAATGTTGATCTGGTCGTTGGCCTCCTTGCCGCGCTGCACGATGGTCTTGCCGGCATAGACGAGGTCCACCCAGTCCTTCTCGATCTGACCGTCGAGGTACTCGCGGATTTCGGGGTACTCGAGGTACTTCGAATAGGACTCCAGCGGGTCGATGGCCGGGTAGCGCTTCGAGTCGGCACGGCCCTGCGAAAGTGCGTAGAAACAGCGCGCGGCCTTCTTCGTGGATTCGGTCACCGGCTCCTTGAGGTTACCGCCCGCAGGCGACACCGTGCCGAGGAACGTCACCGAACCCGTATCGCCGCCGACGAGCTTCACCAGCCCGGCGCGCGAGTAGAAGTTCGAGATGATCGCCGAAAGGTCCATCGGGAAAGCGTCCTGACCCGGAAGCTCCTCCAGACGGTTCGACATCTCGCGCAGCGCCTGCGCCCAGCGCGACGTCGAGTCGGCCATAACCAGCACCTTGAGACCCATGGCGCGGTAATATTCGCCGATGGTCATACCCGTATAGACCGACGCCTCACGCGCGGCGACGGGCATGTTCGACGTATTGCAGATGATGATCGTGCGCTCCATGAGGTTGTGGCCCGTGCGGGGGTCGATCAGCTCGGGGAACTCCTTGAAGATCTCGACCACCTCGTTGGCGCGCTCGCCGCAGGCCACCATGATGATGACGTCGGCATCGGCCTGCTTCGAAATGGCGTGCTGGAGCACCGTCTTGCCGGCGCCGAAAGGCCCCGGGATAAAGCCCGTACCGCCCTCGGCCATCGGGTTGAAGGTGTCGATGGCGCGCACACCGGTAATCATCACGCGCGAGGGGCGCGGTTTCTCGGTGTAGCAGCGCACGGCCTGCTTCACGGGCCATTTCTGCACCATCGTCACGTCGTGGTCCTTGCCCTCGGCGTCGGTCAGCGTGGCGACCGTGTCAGTCACTTTATATTTGCCGGCCTTGGCGACGCTCTTGACCGTATAGCTGTCGGTCATCGCGAAGGGAACCATGATCTTGTGCATCACCCATTGCTCCTTCACCTCGCCCAGCCACGATGCCGCGGAAACCTTGTCGCCCGCCTTGGCCAGCGGCGTAAATTCCCACTCGGCCGAGAAGTCGATCGGGTCGGTGATCGAACCGCGGGCGATGAACAGCCCGTCCATCTTCTCGAGGTCGTTCTGCAGACCGTCGTAGTTGCGCGACAAAATGCCCGGGGCGAGCGTCACCTCGAGCATGTGCCCCTCGAACTCCACCTTGTCGCCGATCTTCAGACCGCGGGTGCTGTCAAAAACCTGAACATAGGCGGCGTCGCCTACGACCTTGATGACCTCGGCCATCATTTTGGTATCCCCTGCCCAGACATAGCAGATCTCGTTCTGGCCCACGGCTCCGTCAGCCTTGACGATCACGATGTTGGAGATGATACCGTTTACACGTCCTGTCGTTTTCATTGTATCTTTTTATTGTTTATTTCTTGTCGATCAGCTCCTTTCCGTCCAGCTCGGCCAGCAGCCGGGCAAACATCTCGCGGCCGCGGGCGGCGTCGAGCTGCGTCCAGCGGGCCACGATGTTGATCCGCGCCAGATAGGAAAGGATGGCGTTAATGTCGAAATAGTCGAACGTGGCCAGCTCCGTGGCTTCGTTCCAGCGCACGAGATCGATTTTGTGCTCCTTCTCGACGAGGTTCGCCTCGTCGTTCACGGCCGCGATCACCGCGTCGATATAGGGCAGTTCGCCCCGCAGTCCGAAATCGGCCGCCGAGCTGCGCTGCAACTGTTCGGCGACGTCGCCGTCCCCGACCACGACCTCTTCAACGGCACGTCCCGCGGCACGCGCCGTAACGGCGGCCGAGACGTTGCGCAGGTTGCGGTCGAAAGCCGACCATTCGCGCAGGAAATGGCTCCCGGCCTTGGCACACGCCGCATAGTAGGCGCCGAACAGCTCCTTTTCGAAGCGCTGCGCGGTGTCGACCTCCTCGGCGTCCTCGCCCTCGGGATCGGCATAGGCCCTCACCACGCGGGCAACCGCTCCGGGCAGCCGCTTCGGGGCTTTCAGCTCCTCCTCCAGCTCCTCGCGCGAAAGGTTGCCCAGCGGATTGTAGGCCGAGCGTCCCCCGCGCAGGGCGGCGATGTTCTCACAGTCGTAGTAGCCGTACAGGAGCCGCACCTCGCGGGCGTCGTCCCCGGTCACCCCCTCCAGAATCTCGGAGACGATGGCCCGGGCGTCGAACCCTTTGGTGTCGGCGTCGAGCGAGTACTCCTTCAGCCCGGCTACCAGACAATAATATTCGGTCGCAAACATAGCTTACGCCTTAAACAGCAACTGATAAACCTTGTCGCGCAGGTACTCCGCGAGCAGCGCCTCGATGTCGGCGTCGGCGAACGAAATGTAATAGCCGCCGTCCTTGGCACCCACCTTGAAGCCGGTCTTCACCTCTTTCGAGTAGCCGACCTCGATGCCTGCGCCCAGCAATTCCTGAGCGCTCTTGCCGAACGCCTCGTCGAGCTTCTTGCGCTCACCCTCGGGCAGCAGGGCCTGCAGTTCGACCTTGCCCGAATCGGCCCCGTTCCAGTTCTTCGCCACGGCGACGAGCATCTCCTTGATGAACGCCGGGTCCACGACAGCCTCCTTCACGCCGCCAGCCGTAGCCTTGGCGATGATGAGCGACGCGATCTCCTGCTTGAGTTTCGAAACGGCCTGCTTGCCGGCCAGCGCGATCTCGGTCATGGTGTTCTTCTCGACATCCTCGGCCTTCACCTGCGCCTTCTTAACGATGTCCTCGGCCTCGGCGCGGGCCTCGGCAACGATCTTCTGAGCCTCGGTTTTGGCGTCGGCGACCAGCTTGTCGGCCTCGGCACGGCCTTTCTCCAACCCTTCGTCGTAGAGCTTCTGGGTCAACTGTTGCAGTTTGTTTTCCATAGCGTTATCTTGTTTTGATTATTGTTTTCCGTTTTAACGTACAAATATATAAAAGATTATGCAGAATCCTCGGCCAAAAACGACAATTTTCCTATTTTGACAAGTTTCCGACTCAAAAGGAGCAAAACCCGCACAATATACATGACGCCATACGGCGAAGGTCCCCGCACGTCGGATAATTTTACTAATTTAGGGCCGTAAAAACGACGACTATGAAGAAACTGGCTCTATTTTTCCTCCTCGCTACGGGCACAACGGCACTCTGCGCACAACCCGATTCGCTCGACTACCGCAGCGACTATTATTCCGCGAAACGCGCCCAACAGGAGCGCGTCGCCGTGCAGCCGCAGCACATCGTGATGCTGGGCAACAGCCTCACCGAACGGGGTGCATGGGCCGACCTGCTGCAAGACAGTCTCGTGGTGAACCGCGGCATCGGCGGCGACTGCGTGGCGGGCATGACCGCGCGTCTCGGTGCGATCGTCGCGGGAAAGCCCCGGGCCCTCTTCCTGATGGCGGGCGTCAACGACCTGATCTTTTCGAAAATTACCCCCGAAGCGCTACTCGGGCAATACGAGCGGCTGCTGGACGCGATCCGCGCGGCCTCGCCCCGAACCACGGTCTTCATCCAGAGCCTGCTGCCGCTGGACGAGGTACAGAACGAGGAGTATTTCGCAGGCAAGAATGCCCGCATCGAGGCTTTCAACGCCCTGCTGCGCGACATGGCCCGGCGGCGCGGGCTCGACTACATCGACATCCGGAGCCGGATGGCCTGCGACGGGAAGATGCCCGCGGAATACACCGTCGACGGCATCCACCTCAACGCCGCGGGCTACGCCGTATGGGTCGACGTCCTGCGGCCTTATCTCCCTTAAATAAAAAGCGGATGGATAGTTGAACTATCCATCCGCTTTTTCATGGAAGCGCAGAACCGGGCCGAGAGTAAGATGACATCCGGCCGCCCTAAAACCCGCTTTTTAAGCGGGCGCAGAACCGGACAGGCAACGCGATGCCGCCTCTTTCGCGCCCTAAAACCCGCCTCTTAGGCGGGCTGGTGCTGGGGCCTCAACAAATCCTGCACCACCTTGACGGGCGAGAAGGTCGTGACGGGCACGTCGACGAAAACCGTGTTCCACCGGGCCATCGCGCCGTTCCACAGCCCCGGAAGCTCCTGAGCCCGCAGGTCGCGGCCGCCCGACGATTTCGACGAGATGAAACCCGTCGAGGGGTCGGTGTATTTGCGCAGATCGAATTTCCGGCCTTTCGAATCGCGGATGCCGCAGACGAGGTCCACGGGGTTGAAATGCGTGGCCGACTGCATCAAGGGCAGGTCTTCGGGCGCGATCTGGCTCGACTCGGCGATCTGCAACGACTCCGTTCCGTCGGGGTTTCCGACCCAGAAAGGCCCGCCGCCCGGCTCGCCCTCGTTGCGAACCATGCCGCAGACGCGGATCGGACGGTCCAGCACGGCGCGCAGCAGGGCCGAATCGTAGTCGGCGGGAAGTTTTACGCAAAGCCGTTTTTCGATGAATTCGGCAATGGGCTCCAGCTCGGCTCCGCCCACCTCGAGGGCCTTGAGGTACTCGAAAGCCCGATCCTCGAGGTCGAGCAGGATGCCCGCAAGCACCTTCTTATAACGGATCGTGTCGCCGCGCAGGGCGTCGGTCGTCACGTTGTCGATATTTTTGATAAACACGAGGTCGGCATCGATTTCGTTCAGGTTCTCGATCAGCGCCCCGTGGCCCGCGGGACGGAACAGCAGCGAGCCGTCGTCCTGCCGGAAAGGCGTATTGTCGGGATTCACGGCGATGGTGTCGGTCGCCGGTTTCTGCACCGAGAACGTGATGTCGTAACGGATGCCGAACCGTTTTTCATAGAACGGCACCTTCTCGGCGAGCAGCTCCTCGAATCCGGCGACATGCTCGGGGGATACGGTGAAATGGATGCGCGCCACACCCTTTGCGGCGGCATAGGTCGCGCCCTCGACCAGATGCTCCTCGACAGCCTTGCGGGCCCCCTCGGGATAGGCGTGGAACGTGACGAGCCCCTTGGGTTTGCGGCCGTAGTTCAGTCCGTCGTTCACGATGGCGCTGACAATGGCTTTGGCGTCGGCCCCGGCCGGAAGCACGGCTTTCAGTTCAGGCCAGAAGGCGAATTTCTCGATGTTATCCAGCAGGGTATCGATGCCCTTGCCGCGCTTGCCGTCGTTGACGAACTCGAACAACTCCTTGAACATGCGCGTCGCGGCACCCGAGGCGGACCGACGCATTTATCCAACTAAACGAGAGACAAAAAGAAATCCTTAACTTCCGTCTGGTCCCCAGGGGGGTCTTGCCGGGGACGAGGCGTTTCTGTCGAGACGACGCACAGAAAGGGGCGGGAGAGAACCCAACGGCCTGCGCCCGGTCGACCACCGTCACGCCGTCGCCCGGCGAAGCGGCCCGCACCACGTTCAGAAACGGGAATCCGCGGCGGAAATTCGCCAGTTGGGTTTCGACCTGTTCCGGAGTGAGGCCGTGGTCGGCGATCTGTTGTAAATCCTGTTGAGTAAACATAGGTTATCGATTTTGTGGCATAAAGTTACGAAATATTTGCGTAACTTTGCACATCATGATCCGAGAATTTCACCAAATCAGCCTGCGCACACGCAACAGTTTCGGTGTCGACCAGCAGGCAGCGCGCCTCGTCGAGTTCGAGACTCCCGAGGAGCTGCGCACGTTCTTCGCCGCGGGAATCCCTGAGAAATGGATGGTTCTGGCCGGCGGCAACAACATCCTCTTCACCGGGGATTACGACGGCGTGCTCCTTACCCCCGTCGCCCGGCGGATCGCCCTTCTGAGCGACGACGGCGAGGAGGTTCGCGTGCGGGTCGATGCGGGCGTCGAATGGGACGATCTGGTGGAATGGGCCGTCCAGCGCGGGTTGTGGGGCATCGAAAACCTCTCGCTGATCCCCGGCAAGGCGGGCGCGGCACCGGTGCAGAACATCGGGGCTTACGGCTGCGAAGCCAAGGACGCGATCCGGCGGGTCGAAATGTACTGCGTCGAGACGGGCGCGATGCTGACGCTCGACGCCGCGCACTGCGGGTTCGGGTACCGCGAGAGCGTCTTCAAGCACGACCTGAAAGGCCGGGTAATCATCACCGCCGTCGAAATAGCGCTCTCGCACACGCCCCGGCCCCGGCTGGGTTACGGCGACGTGGAACGCGAGGTCGAAGCCCGCGGGGGCGTGACGCTGCGCAACATCCGCGAGGCGATCTGCTCGATCCGCCGCGCGAAGCTCCCCGACCCGGCCGTACTGGGCAATGCGGGCAGTTTCTTCAAAAACCCCGTCGTGGAGACTTCAGTCGCCGAAAACCTGCTGAAAACATATCCCGAAATGCCGCACTACCCCGCTCCCGAAGGCCGCGTGAAGCTGGCCGCCGGGTGGCTGATCGACCGGGCCGGGATGAAGGGCCGCCGCGAGGGAGCCGTGGGGGTTCACGAGCGGCAGGCACTGGTGCTGGTGAACCACGGCGGCGCCACGGGCGGCGAGGTGATCGCCTTCGCGCACAAGGTACAGGAGACGGTCCGCGAGAAGTTCGGCATCGAAATAGATACGGAGGTTAACATCTTATAATTATATGAACCTGATCGAAACGTTCCAGCGCTACATCGACGAGAACAACCTCGCCACGCACGACGACCGCATCCTGCTGACCGTCTCGGGCGGCGTGGATTCGATGGTGATGCTCTCGCTGTTCACCCGCTGCGGCTACTCGGTGGGCGTGGCGCACTGCAACTTCCAGTTGCGGGGCGCCGAGAGCGACGAGGACGAGGTGCTGGTGGAGGAGGAGGCCCGCCGTCACGGTGTGGAGTTTTACAACAAGCGCTTCGAGACCAAGGCCGAGATGGAGCGCACGGGCGAGTCGATGGAGATGGCGGCCCGGCGGCTGCGCTACGCGTGGTTCGATGCCCTGAGCCGCGAACACGGCTACACGGCCGTGGCCATCGCCCACCATGCCGACGACTCGATAGAGACCTTTTTCATCAACCTCCTGCGCGGCACCGGACTGCGGGGACTGACGGGTATCTCGACCCAAGTCGGGAAGATCATCCGCCCGCTGCTGTTCGCATCGCGCAAGGAGATACTCGAATACGCCGTCCAGAACCGCATCCCGTTCCGGGAGGATTCGTCGAACCGTTCGACCAAATACCTGCGCAACAAGATACGGCTGGGGCTGATCCCCCGCATCCGAGAGATCAACCCCAAGTTCACGAGCCTGATGAGCCGCAACCTCGCGCGGCTGACCGACGCCCAGCTCTTCATCAACCACGGCATCGAGCGCATCCGCTCGGAGGCCGTCACCTCGGACACAGGGATCGACACGATCCACCTCGACCGCCTCGACCCGGCCTTTCCGCAGAACTTCGTGATCTACGAACTGCTGAACTCGGCCTACGGGTTCAAGGGCGACGTGATCGACTCGCTGTGCCACGCCCTCGAGCAGGGGGCCACGGGGCGGCGGTTCTACGCCCGCGACCGGGTGGCGTCGATCGACCGCGGACGGATCGTCGTGGCGCCGATCGACCCCGGCGACGCGTGTCTCGCGACGGTGCGCAAGGGCGCCCTGCGCAGCTACTGCGGCAACTCGGCGCTCTACTACGAATACTGCGACATCGACACGATCAAGAATTTCGGCGTGCCCGAAAATATCGCGCAAGTCGATGCCGATAAGTTGCAGTTCCCGCTCACGCTGCGCCGCTGGCGCGACGGCGACTGGTTCGTGCCGTTCGGCATGACGGGCCGCAAGAAGGTGTCGGACTTCCTCGTCGACGCCAAGGTCTCCGTGGCCGAGAAACAGCGGCAGTTCGTGCTGCTGTCGGGCGACGACATCGTGTGGCTCGTGGGACGCCGCATCGACGACCGTTACCGCCTGACGCCCGACACGGAAAACGTGCTGCGCATCACCAAAGAGATCGTTTAAACCATGGCAAAAAGCGCTGTAAAGTTCAAGGATTCCGTCGCCGAATACGAGCGTATCGCCGCAGAGATAGCGGCGCGCAGATTTTCCGGCATCTACCTGCTGATGGGCGAGGAGAGCTATTTCATCGACGCCCTCGCCGAGCGGCTGGCGTCGTCGATCCTCGACGAAGCCTCGCGGGACTTCAACCAGATCACCGTCTACGGCCGCGACTCGGAGGCGGGGCAGGTCATCAACCTCTGCCGCCAGATGCCGATGATGGGGTCGTACCAAGTGGTGATTTTGAAAGAGGCCCAGCAGCTCAAGGGGCTGGACAAGCTCTCGCTCTACACCCAGAAACCCTCGCCCACGACCATCCTCGTGATCTGCCACAAGGAGAAGAACGCCGACAAGCGCTCGGCCTTCTATAAAGGGTGTGCGGCGAACGGCACCGTACTGGAATCGGTGCGGCCGCGCGACTACGAGATCGCGGCGTGGCTGCAGCAGTTCATCAAGAAACAGGGGCTGACGATCGACGCCAAGGCGCTGTCGATGCTGACGGACCATCTGGGGACCGACATCGCGAAGATATCCAACGAGTTGAAAAAGCTCACCGTGTCGATGCCCGAGGGCGTGACGCGCATCACCGACGCCGACATCGAGGCCAACATCGGCATCTCGAAGGATTTCAACAATTTCGAGCTTTGCAAAGCCGTGGTCACCAAGGACATGGGCCGTGCGCTGATGATCGCCGACCACTTCGCCCGCAACCCCAAGGACAACCCGCTGCTGCTGACGATCATGGCGCTGTTCGGGCAGTTCCGCGACATCTTCGTGGTCAACTACCTGCGCTGGCTCTCGCGGCACCGGGCACAGCCCTTTCCGCAGGATATGGAGCTGATGCGCATCCTGCGCAAAAGCAATGTCTACGTCGTCGGGGAGATCAAGCAGAACTCCGCGGCGTGGGACAACCGCAAGGTGTTCAACATACTGGGGCTGCTGCGCGAGTACGACGCCAAGAGCAAGGGCCTCAATGCCGGAGGCGCTCCGGACGGAGAGCTGCTGCGCGAGCTGCTGCTGAAAATCTTCCTGCTTTGACGGAACTCTACCTATATCAGACCGTCCACCTCGCCCGGGGACACGCCCGCAACGTGGAGGCGCACGTCGCCGTGCTCGACGCCGCGTCGCGCGAACTGTTCGGCCGGCGGTACGCACCCGGCGCCGCCCGGCTGGCGGGGGCCGACATCGCCGTGCGCTGCGACCGGGAGGGAATCCTCCGCGAAGCCGACGACGCTCCGCTGTTCGCCGTCACGGGGCACACGGTGCTGGCCGCACCCGGTGCGGAGAGTGTCGAACGCGCGTTGGCCGTGCAGGCCGTGCGGGCCGCAGGGCTGGAACTGCGCGAGGAGCCATTCGGACGCGGGGATTTGCCGCAAATCGACGAACTCTTCTTCGCCGACCACCGGGGCATCACCGCCCTCGCGCGCTGCGACGGGCAGCCGCTGATGACGCTCGTCGCCGAACGAATTTCCTCCCGCTTAGAAAGCGGGTTTTAAGGCGACAGGCCATACACACGCTATCCGCCAAGGAGCCGCCGCCCCCTTTTTCCGAAAAAATAGAAACCGGAACCGGTTCGGCCGCCTTATCTTTCGGGGAACCAAACCCCGAAAACCATGAAAAAATACCTTGTGCTTTACGCCGTCGCCGTGACGGCGCTGTTCGCATTTTCCTACCGCCGTTACCACGCCGAAAACCGGCGGCTCATCCAGAACCAGACTGCCCTTGCGGCCGACGTCGCGCATTACCGCACCCGGGCCGGGCAGGAGGCCGCCTCGGCGCAGGTCCTGCGGCTGCGCTGCGGGGAGTTCGAGGCCCTGCGCGCCGCCGATGCCGAGGAAATCCGCCGGCTGGGGCTCAGAATCCGCCGGCTGGAAGCCGCCGCAAAGACCGTGACGGCCACCGAAGCCGCGATCCGTGCACCGCTGCGCGACACCGTCGTCATCCGGGTACGCGACTCGGCGCCGGTGCATGACTCGGTGCGGCTGTTCCGCTGGCGCGATGCGTGGGTCTCGGTCGAGGGACGCATCGACCGTGACTCGGTCGCGTGCCGCATCCGCAGCGTCGACACCCTGCGGCAGGTCATCCACCGCATCCCCCGCCGCTTCCTCTTCATCCGCTGGGGCACGAAAGCGCTCCGGCAGGAGATCGTTTCGGCGAATCCCCACACACGGATCGTCCATGCCGAATATGTGAAGATCGAGCGGTAAGACACAACGGCGCCAAACGAATAAAACGGGAAAACCTGCGGGTATTTCCGTTTTTTTCCTACCTTTGGGGGCGTAACGCCCCTTTTAGGGAAGCGGAGCGTTTTGCAGAACCGGACAGCAATTCGGTTTTGAACCCATCCGACTTTTCCCTACCTTTAGAGGCATAATGCCCCTTTTAGGGCACCTTTGATAATTATGGAACGGACAGCAATATTTCCGGGGTCGTTCGATCCCTTCACGCGCGGACACGCCGCGCTGGTCGAGGAGGCGCTGAATCTCTTCGACCGCGTGGTAATCGGCATCGGCAACAACTCCTCGAAGCAGGGGCTGCTGACGGTCGAGAACCGCAAACGGCTCATCGACGACGTCTTTCGCGGCGAGGAGCGCGTCGAAGCCCGCATCTACACCGGGCTGACGGGCGAATTCGCCGAGGCGGTGGGCGCCTGCGCCATCATCCGCGGCGTGAGGAACACCACCGACTTCGAATACGAACGCACGATGGAGTCCACCAACCACCGCATCTATCCCGACATCACGACCGTCATGCTCTTCACCCCCTCGCCCGTGGCCGACATCTCGTCGTCGACCGTGCGCGAGGTGCTCTCGTTCGGCCGCAACGTCGAGGAGTTCATGCCCGAAGGAATAGACATTAACAAATATTTGTAAGAATCCCCAATAAACCACCACCCGCAGCAATGCTATCGACCGCCGCTTTTGCCGCCTCCGGCGTCATTTACAAATCCGCCCCCACCCCAACCCTCCCTCAGGGAGGGAGATGGCGTACTTTCCGTCCGGTCGGCACGATACGGTTTAGCACGGACAAGGGAACAAACTGAAATACGAACTAAATTATACGCTTTATGATGGAATTTACAGCCGAAATGATCGCCGGGTTTCTGGGCGGCGAAATCGTCGGCGACAAAAACGCCCAAGTACACACCGTCTCGTCGATCGAGGAGGGCAAGGCCGGATCGCTGAGCTACCTCACCAACCCCAAATACGAACAGTTCCTCTACACCACGGGGGCTTCGATCGTCCTCGTGAACCGCACGTTCACGCCGTCGCAGCCGGTGGCCGCGACGCTCATCAAAGTCGACGACGCAGGGGCCTGCGTCCTGAAACTGCTCGAAATGTACAACGCCGCGAAGCCCCGCCGCAAGGGGATCAGCGATCGCGCGTCGGTATCGCCCGAGGCCGAGGTGGGCGACGCGTGCTACATCGGCGACTTCACGGTCGTCGAGGAGGGCGTGCGCATCGGCAAGGGATGTCAGGTCTACCCGCAGGTCTACCTCGGGCGCGGCGTCACCGTCGGCGACAACACCATCCTCTATCCCGGGGTGAAGATTTACGAAGGCTGTGTCGTGGGCGCCAACTGCATCCTGCACGCCGGCGCGGTGATCGGCGCCGACGGGTTCGGGTTCATGCCCAACGCCGCGGGCGGTTTCGACAAAATTCCCCAGCTGGGCAACGTCGTCATCGAGGACGATGTGGAGATCGGCGCCAACACCTGCATCGACCGCGCCAAGACCGACTCGACCGTCATCCGCCGCGGCGTGAAGCTCGACAACCTGATCCAGATCGGCCACAACGTGCAGATCGGCGAGAATACCGTATCGTCGGCCCAGACCGGCATCGCCGGAACCTCGCGCGTCGGGCGCAACTGCTTCCTCGCGGGTCAGGTGGGCATCGCCGACCACGTCGTGATCGGCGACCGCGTGAAGGTCGGCTCGAAGAGCGGCATCGACAAAGGGGTCCCCGACGACGAGGTGCGCATGGGCTATCCGGCGCTCCCGGGCATGCAGTACCACCGTTCGTCGGCCGTTTTCAAGCGGCTGCCCGACTTGGAAAAGCAGGTCCGCGAACTGGAAAAACGACTCGCAGAACTCACCAAAAACCAATAAGCAATGAAAAAGATCCTGATCCTCGCAACGGCGGCGGCCATGCTGTGCAGTTGCGGCAACAAAAACAAATACACCGTCGAGGGCACCGTTGAAGGCGCGAACGAAATGGTCTACCTCTTCGATTCGGAGCGAAACGTCGTCGACTCGGCGGCTGTCAAGGACGGCAAGTTCCGACTCACGGGCACCGTCGAAACTCCGGACTTTTATTACCTGATAGACGCTCGGGAAAAGGGCTCGACATTCGGGACCACGCTACTCCTCGAACCGGGCACAATCACCATAGCGGACAATCCGGAAGGCCATCACAAACGCGTGACGGGCACCCCGGCCAACGACGCCAGCACGGCCTATACCGACGCCAGCAATGCGCTGGTCAACGAGTTCCGCGACGAGGCGACCAGCGAAGAGCGCCGCGAGGCCATTCAAGAGGAGTACGAACAACTGACCCGCACGACGATGGAGCAGAACCGCTCGAATATCTTCGGCGCGCTGCTGCTGGCACAGGAACTGGGCTACGAACTTTCGGGGCAGGAGCTGCTGGAGGAGATCGCCCTCTTCCCCGAGGAGCTGCAGCAGAGCAAGGTGCTCAAAACGCTCAAGGAGAACGCCGAAAGCAAGCTCAAGACCGACGTGGGCCAGCCTTACACCGATGTCGCGCAACCCGATGCCGACGGGCAGGAGGTGTCGCTCAAATCGGTCGTAGAGGCTCCGGGCAACAAGTATGTCCTGCTCGACTTCTGGGCTTCATGGTGCGGCCCCTGCATGGGCGAGGTTCCCCACCTGAAAAAGACCTACGGCGAGTTCCACAAGAAAGGCTTCGAGATTTACGGCGTGTCGTTCGACAAGGACCGCGAGAAGTGGCTCGCAGCCGTCGACCAGAACGGCATGAACTGGGTACACGTCAGCGAGGTGAACGGCTTCGACAATCAGGCCGCCCGGGACTACGCCGTGCAGGGCATTCCGTCGAACTTCCTGATCGGCAGCGACGGCAGGATCGTCGCCAAGAACCTCCGCGGCGAGGCGCTTTACGAAAAGATCGCAGAGCTACTGGCCCAATAAAAAACAACCGATCACACACCCCTCCGTTCCGTTTCGGCGGGAAGGAGGGGTGTTCATTGACAGACTCTTGAAAACTCCGGAAAAATACCGCATCATGGGCATCGACCCCGGCACGAACTATATGGGTTACGGCGTGCTGGAGGTCGAGGGACGCACCGTGCGTTCCGTCGTGCTGGGCGACATCGACCTGCACCGTCTCCCGGACCCCTATGCCAAACTGCGCTACATCTTCGAACGGGTCGGGGCGCTGGTCGACGAGTACGCTCCGCACGAAGTGGCGTTGGAATCGCCCTTCTTCGGCGAGAATGTGCAGTCGATGCTCAAGCTGGGACGGGCGCAGGGCGTGGCGATGGCGGCGGCGCTGAGCCGCGGGATCGACGTATTCGAATATGCCCCCATGCGCATCAAGCAGTCGATCACCGGCCGCGGATCGGCCGCCAAGGAACAGGTGGCCTCGATCGTCTGCCGCATGCTCACCATCGACCAGCCCCCCAAGCGTCTCGACGCCACGGACGGTATGGCCGTCGCGCTGTGCCACTACTTCACCACAGCCAGCCCGCTCAATGCGGCGTTGGGCGGCGAACGGGTAAAAGGGCTCGGCGGGGGCAAGAAAGCGGCGTCGAAAGGGGGATCGCAAAGCTGGGAGCAATTCCTGAAAAAGAATCCCGACCGGGAGATCAAATAAAACCGACCATGAAACGACACTCCACGCTATTCCTCCTCGCCGCCCTGCTGTGCAGTTGCGGCGGTCCCAACTACTCCCTTTCGGGCAGGACCGACTTCGCCCCCGGGGATACGCTCCGCCTGCGCTCGCCCTATCAGGACGATTCGCTGCTGGCCGTTACGGTAGTCCGTCCCGACGGCTCCTTTCGGATTCGCGGGTATGTGGACGGGCCGATGATCGCCAACCTGATCCACGGCAACAGCCGTGTCGGGGCCCCGATCCTGCTCGAAGCCGGCGATATCCGGCTCGAGGCGACGGGCGATGTGCGCAGTTATCAGTTCACGGGCACGCCGATGAACGAGGCGTTCAACGCCATGAATGCCGCTCAGGTATCGCTCGGCAACGTCCTGCAGGCGTTGGAGAACGAGCCCGACACCCCCGAACGCAAACAGCGGCTCGACTCGCTGGGACGCATCTACCGCCAGATTCCGGGCGACGCGCTGGAAGCCAACCGTGACAACCTGCTGGGAGCATTCCTCTACTCGCGGCGCACCGACGCCGATCCGGCCCGCGCCCGCGAACGGCTGGCGGAATTCCCCGCCGAGTTACAGCACCATCCCGTACTGGAGAGCGTGCGGCGGCAGATCGAGGCAGTCGAGCGGTCGGCCGTGGGACAGCCCTACATGGACCTCGCGCTGAAAAACACCGCGGGCGAAGCCATCGCCCTCGCGTCGTTCGTGGGAACCGGACGTTGGGTGCTGCTGGATTTCTGGGCCACATGGTGCGGTCCCTGCTGCCGGGAAATCCCGCACTTAAAGGAGGCTTACGAAGCCCTCAAAGGGCGCGGATTCGAGATTTACGCCGTGTCGATCGACGGCGACACGGAGCGCTGGCGGCAGTTCGTCGCGGAGAACGGCCTCGCATGGACGAACGTAATCTCCGAAGGCGGCGGCAAGGAGAGCCCCGCTGCGGCGATGTACGGCATCCGCTTCATCCCCTCCAATTTCCTGATCGCGCCCGACGGCACGATCGCGGCGAAAAACGTGCCCGGCAGCCTGCTGCAGGAGCGATTGGAGAAACTGATGAAACAGCAGTAGTCTATAAATTACTGATAATCCGCCCGATGGCACCCCACGCCCGGCCGGATTATCTTTTTCGGTAAAATTTCCGTCGAATTATTTGCGTGTTTCGGATTTTTGCCCTACATTTGCACCTGCAATTCGGCACCGTAGCTTAATTGAATAGAGCATCTGACTACGGATCAGAAGGTTACAGGTTTGAGTCCTGTCGGTGTCACACTCAAAATCAACCACTTACAGCGATGTAGGTGGTTTTTTCGTGTCTTGTTTCGAGCGGTTTTTAGGGCGAAATCGGGGATTTGTTTAAACTAATCTGTAAACCGAAATCACGGTCCGGACAATCCAGATCGAAAAAGCGGAAAAACAGCACCTCTTTCACAACTTATTTTGTATCTTGCAGACAGCATAAAATCCGTCGTTACAAAACGAGTCGCCGACCGTCTGAAAAAACACAAAACCACAGCAACAGAGTAGAAACCCTGATCCAACCACACAATTGACATGATCAATCCTCTTGATTATTTATATTACAAAGTATATAAAGGTTTATCCTATATTAGCGGTGGTGGCAATCCCATGTCGCAGATCGGAGCTACAATGGTTCTTTTAATGATAAATTTTTCTACAATTTATTACTTGATAGCAGGAGAATTACCAGAGTCCGTACTCACAGGTGCAATGATTATTATAATCTTGTTTTGCACCATTTATTTTTCGATTAAAGAGGATAAAATCTTAGCCAAGTACGATCAGGAATCGGAGCAATCTTATAGAAAGGGCAATATGATCGTGACTATTTATGTGATATTGACTTTCGTTGCGGCTATTTGTGTGTTGAGACCCCGATAAGCCTCTACATCTTCAGCCTTATTACGCTCCGCAACGCGATGGATTCCGGGGAGCAAGACATTTCACCCCCGATTTTTTCCGTTTCACCCGCCGAGGCACGGGCGATTAGCATCGGAAGCCGTAATTTTGGATTTCAAAGGCTTGTTTTGCCGGCGGCAATCGCTGACAAAACCGCATTTTATCGTATCTTTGCATACGACCCTCAACGCAAACCGTACTCTCTGTTATGAATAAAAAGAAAAAATGGATCATCACGGCCGTCATTCTCGTGGTATTCTGTCTGGCACTGGGCCTCTATAACTTCATGAACGGTAAAGGATCGGCCGAGCCCGATGCAGCCGCGGCGGCCGCTCCGCGCAGGACGAGCATTCTGAACGTCAACGGGCTCGTCATACGTCCCCAGCAACTGACCGACGGAATCACCACCGTGGGCAACCTGCTGCCCGACGAGGAGGTGGACCTCTCGTTCGAGACCTCGGGCAAGATCGTGGCGATCAATTTCAGGGAGGGCACCGCCGTCAGGAAAGGCGACCTGCTGGCCAAGGTGAACGACCAGCCACTGCTGGCCCAGCTCCGCCGTTACGAGGCGCAGCTCAAGCTGGCCGAGGACCGTGTCTACCGCCAGAGCGCCCTGCTGGAGAAAGATGCCGTCAGCCAAGAGGCCTACGAACAGGCCCGCACGGAACTGGCAACACTCAACGCCGACATCGACATCGTGAAATCGAATATCGCACTCACGGAGCTCCGCGCACCGTTCGACGGCGTGATCGGCCTGCGGAACGTCAGCGAGGGCGCCTATGCCTCGCCGAGCGTCGTGGTGGCCAAACTGGCCAAGATAAAGCCGCTGAAGATCGACCTCTTCGTCCCGGAGCGTTACGCCAACCAGATCAAACCCGGAACGAAACTCTCGTTCACGGTCGACGGACAGCAGGCGACTTTCCAAGGTTCGGTCTACGCCACCGAGTCGAAGATCGATCTGGCGACGCACACTTTCGCCGTGCGCGCGCACTACTCCAATGCGCAGGGACGGCTGCTGCCGGGGCGCTTCGTCACGGTGCAGATTCGCCTGCACGACATCCCGAACGCCATCGCCGTGCCGACCGAAGCCATCGTTCCCGAGATGGGCGTGGACAAGGTCTACCTCTGCAAAGGGGGCCGGGCACACGCCGTGGAGGTGACGACCGGCCTGCGGACCGACGCCGAGATACAGATACTCAAGGGACTGAACGTCGGCGACACGCTGATTACCTCCGGAACGCTCCAGTTGCGCGAGGGACTCCCCGTCAAACTCGACACCGTCGAATAAACCCGCCGCCGCATGAACATTTCCGAACTGAGCATCCGGCGGCCCGTTCTGGCCTCGGTGCTGACGATCATCATCCTGCTATTCGGCTTCATCGGGTACAGCTACCTCGGCGTGCGGGAGTACCCCAGCGTCGACAACCCGATCATCTCGGTGTCGTGTTCCTACCCGGGCGCCAACGCCGACGTGATCGAGAACCAGATCACCGAGCCGCTCGAGCAGAACATCAACGGCATTCCGGGCATCCGCTCGCTCTCGAGCGTCAGCCGTCAGGGACAGAGCCGCATCACCGTGGAGTTCGAACTCTCGGTGGACCTCGAGACCGCCGCCAACGACGTGCGCGACAAGGTGTCGCGCGCCCAGCGCTACCTGCCCCGCGACTGCGATCCCCCGACGGTCGCCAAGGCCGACGCCGACGCCCAGCCGATCCTGATGGCCACGATCCAGAGCGACAAGCGGTCGCTGCTGGAGCTGAGCGAGATCGCCGACCTCACGGTCAAGGAGCAGTTGCAGACCATCAGCAACGTCAGCAGCGTGGAGATCTGGGGTGAAAAGCGCTACTCGATGCGCCTGTGGCTCGACCCGGCCAAGATGGCCGGCTACGGCATCACCCCGACGGACATCAAGAACGCCCTCGACCGTGAGAACGTCGAGCTGCCCTCGGGCAGCATCGAGGGCAACACCACCGAGCTGACCATCCGCACGATGGGTCTGATGCATACCACGCAGGAGTTCAACGATCTGGTGATACGCGAGGACGCCGGCCGCATCATCCGCCTGAGCGACGTGGGACGCGCCGAACTGGGTCCGCAGGACACACGCAGCTACATGAAGATGAACGGCATCCCGATGGTCGGCGTGGTGGTGATTCCGCAGCCGGGCGCCAACCACATCGAGATCGCCGACGCCGTCTACAAACGCATGGAGTCGATGAAAAAGGACCTCCCGGACGACGTGGTGACCTCCTACGGATTCGACAACACGCGCTTCATCCGCGCCTCGATCGACGAGGTGAAGCAGACCGTCTACGAGGCCTTCATACTGGTCATCATCATCATTTTCCTCTTCCTGAGGAACTGGCGCGTGACGCTCATCCCCTGCATCGTCATCCCCGTGTCGCTGATCGGCACGTTCTTCATCATGTACGTCGCGGGATTCTCGATCAACGTGCTGTCGATGCTGGCCGTGGTGCTGTCGGTGGGACTGGTCGTCGACGACGCCATCGTGATGACCGAGAACATCTACATCCGCATCGAACGCGGCATGACGCCCCGCGACGCCGGTATCGAGGGTGCCAAGGAGATCTTCTTCGCCGTGATCTCGACCTCGATCACGCTGATCGCCGTCTTCTTCCCGATCGTCTTCATGGAGGGCATGACCGGACGGCTGTTCCGCGAGTTCAGCATGGTGATCTCGGGCGCCGTGGTCATCTCGACCTTCGCGGCGCTGACGATCACCCCGATGCTGGCGACCAAACTGCTGGTGCGTCAGGAGAAGAAAAGCTGGTTCTACAGCAAGACCGAACCTTTCTTCGTCTGGCTCAACGGCTTTTACAGCCGCACGCTGGCCTCTTTCCTGCGCCGCCGCTGGCTGGCGCTTCCGCTGGTCGCGCTGACCCTCGCGGTGATCGGCTGGCTGTGGAGTTCGATCCCGGCCGAGATGGCCCCGCTGGAGGACCGGTCGCAGATTTCGGTCAACACCAGCGGCACGGAGGGCGCCACCTATGAATATATGCGCGACTACACCGAGGAGATCAACCGGCTGGTCGACTCGCTCGTGCCGGAGACCGAAGCCGTGACGGCGCGCGTGTCGAGCGGCCGCGGAAACGTCCGCATCGCCCTGACGGACATCGCGACCCGCAAGCGGTCGCAGATGGAGATCGCCGAGGAGGTATCGGCCGCCGTGCGCACCAAAACCAAAGCACGCGCATTCGTGCAGCAGCAGAGCACGTTCGGCGGGCGCCGCGGAAACATGCCCGTACAGTACGTCCTGCAGGCCACCAATCTCGAACGATTGCAGGAGGTGCTGCCCGAGTTCATGACCCGGGTCTACGAAAGCCCCGTGTTCCAGATGGCCGACGTGGACCTGAAGTTCAGCAAACCCGAAGCGCGCATCACCATCAACCGCGACAAGTCGAACCTGCTGGGCATCTCGACGCGCGACATCGCCCAGACGCTCCAGTACGGACTCAGCGGCCAGCGGATGGGTTATTTCTACATGAACGGCAAGCAGTACGAGATTCTGGCCGAGATCAACCGCCAGCAGCGCAACAAACCCGCCGACCTGCGTTCGATCTATGTGCGCAGCGATAAGGGCGAGATGATCCAACTGGACAACCTCGTCACGCTCGAGGAGAACGTCGCACCGCCGCAGCTCTACCACTACAACCGCTTCCTCTCGGCCACCGTGTCGGCCGGACTGGCCAAGGGCAAGACCATCGGGCAGGGCCTCGACGAGATGGACCGCATCGCCGAAGAGGTGCTCGGCGACGATTTCCGCACGGCGCTGGCCGGCGATTCGAAGGAGTTCCGCGAGAGTTCTTCGAGCCTGATGTTCGCCTTCGTGCTGGCCATCGTACTGATCTACCTGATCCTCGCAGCGCAGTTCGAGAGTTTCAAGGACCCGCTCGTCATCATGCTCACCGTGCCGCTGGCCATCGCCGGAGCGCTGGTGTTCATGTGGGGCACGGACCAGACGATGAACATATTCAGCCAGATCGGTATCATCATGCTCATCGGACTGGTAGCCAAGAACGGCATCCTGATCGTCGAGTTCGCCAACCAGAAGCAGGAGGCGGGGATGAACAAGATGCACGCCATCGAGGAGGCGGCGCTGCAACGCCTGCGCCCGATCCTGATGACCTCGGCCTCGACCATTCTGGGCCTGCTGCCGCTGACCGTCGCCTCGGGCGAGGGGGCCAACGGACGTATCGCCATGGGTGTGGCCGTGGTGGGCGGCATGGTGGTCTCGACGCTGCTGACACTTTACATCGTTCCGGCCATCTACAGCTATGTCTCGACGAACCGGATCAAGCAATCGAAAAACAACGACGCATGAAAAGAGCATTATTAACGGTCCTGCTGCTGGGAGCATACGCCGCAGCCGGGGCGCAGGAGATGCCGTCGGCCCGGGAGGCGTCCGTTCCGCTGACCCTGCGCAAATGTCTGGAGATCGGGCTCGAACAGAATTACGACGTGCGCATCGTCCGCAACGAGGAGCAAATCAGCGACAACGACGCCACGGCCGGAAATGCCGGGATGCTCCCCACGATCGGCCTTTCGGCCGGGTATACGGGAACGCTCGACAACGACCGCACGACCACCCCGCGCGAGGGCGACGCCGTGAGCGAGTCGAACGTCTACGACCAGACGGCCAGCGTGGGGCTGGCGGTGAACTGGACGCTGTTCGACGGATTCCGCATCCGCACCAACTACAAGCGGCTGAAAGAGATGCAGCAGATGGGCGCCCTCAAAACCCGCATCACCATCGAGGATTTCATGGCCAGCCTGACGGCCGAATACTACAATTACATTCAGCAGACGCTCCGCCTGCAGAATTTCCGCTATGCCGTGGGGCTCTCGCGCGAGCGGCTCCGCATCACCGAGGCACGCGTGCAGGTGGGCAACTTCTCGCGCCTCGACCTGCTGCAGGCCCGCGTGGATTTCAACGCCGACAGTTCGAAATACATGTCCCAGCACGAGCTGGTGACCGCCTCGCGCATCCGCATCAACGAACTGCTGGCCAACGAAGACCTCGACGAAAAGCTCTGCATCCGCGACACGCTGATCCGCGTCAACAGCACCCTCGCGTGGGACACCCTGCTCGAAAAGACCCTCTCGGCAAACGCCTCGCTGCTGATGGCCGAGCACGACAACACGCTGGCCGAACTCGACCTGAAAGCCGTTCAAGCGCGCAACTATCCCTATGTCAATCTGACGACGGGCTACGGTTACGGTTACAACCGCTACGGCTCTACCGCGAACCGTTCGCGCAGTACGCTGGGGCTGAACGCCGGAGTGCAGGTCGGCTTCACGATCTTCGACGGCAACCGCCGCCGCGAACAGCGCAACGCCCGCATCGGCATCGACAACGCCCGGCTGACCCGCCGGCAGTTGGAGCAGTCGCTGCGCGCCGACCTGTCGAACTTCTGGCAGGCCTACCGCAACAACCTCGAGGTGATTCTGCTCGAAGAGGAGAACCTGATCGCCGCCAAGGAGAATTACGCCATCGCCATGGAGCGTTACCTGCTGGGCGACCTGCCGGGCATCGAGATGCGCGAAGCACAGAAGAGCCTGCTGGACGCCGAGGAGCGCATCCTCACGGCGCAGTACAACACCAAGCTGTGCGAAATATCGTTGCAGCAGATCAGCGGCAACATCATGGTCTATCTGGAATAATCTTACACATTCCTACAACCAATAATCGCGGCTGCTCCGCGAGTTCCTCGGTACCTTTTGCCACCAAAAGGTACCCAAAACCATCCGCATGTCGTTCTCCGCGGGATCGTCTTCCGGCCCGCGCTGAGCGAGCGCAGTAAGAACAAGACTTTACAGCCTCCCGCTCCGGGCGCACGGGCCCTCAGACGACCTTTTTCCGCTCCGAACGAAAATGCGGCCGTTTCAGCCAACCCTCCCCCACAGCTTCGGCATCAAATCGGAATCCTTTTTCGTCCCTCTTTTATATATTTTCCATTGGAAATTTGTTTTATTGGAAAATAACCCCTATCTTTGCATCGTTATTGATACGGAACAATTAAAAAACAAGATGAAAAAACTGCTCATAACCGCTTTCGCGCTGCTGGCCTTCGCCGCCGGAAGCCAAGCACAGACCAACAACAAAAACGCAAAGAATATGAAAACGATCGCATTGACCAAGGCCGACTTTCTGAAGAAGGTCGCCGACTATGAGAAGAATCCCCAAGAGTGGAAATACCTCGGTGACAAACCCGCCCTGATCGACTTTTACGCTTCGTGGTGCGGCCCCTGCAAGGCACTGGCGCCGGTATTGGAGGAGCTGGCTGCCGAGTACGGGGACCAAATCTACATCTACAAGATCAACACCGAAGAGGAACAGGAACTCGCCGCAGCGTTCGGCATCCGTTCGATCCCCACGCTGTTGTTCGTCCCGATGACCGGCAAACCCCAGATGGCACAGGGCGCACTGCCCAAGGCATCGCTCAAGGAGGCCATCGACAAAGTAATGCTCGGCAAGTAATGGCGCTGGCCATCGACCCCCTGCTATGCCCGCAGAACCACCGCTGTCCGCTGATTGCGATCTGCCCCGCAGGTGCGATTTCTCAAAAGGGAAATTCCCTGCCGGCGATCGATCCCGAAAAGTGCATCGAATGCGGCAAATGCGTGAAACACTGCGGCATGCAGGCCGTACACAAAGCGGAAAAGCATGGACAAGCTCTGTAAAATACGCGACCTGCAGCGTGCCGTGAACCAGTTCGAAGCCGCCTTCGAAAAACGCTACGGCATCTGCCTGAACGAAGGCATGGCCCTCTGCAGCCTCGCGAACGTCGAGCGCCTGTGCCCGGGCCGGCTGGGAGAATTGCTGGGACTCACCCCGTCGAACACCTCGAAAGTGCTTCGCTCGGTGGAGTCGAAAGGGCTCGTGCTCCGCGAACTTTGCTGCCACGACCGCCGGCAGATGTACTACTCGCTGACACCACGGGGGCGCGAACTGCTCGCCTCGGTCAGTTGCCAAAAGGTCGAAACCCCCGAAATACTACGCAAGTGGCTCTGTGGATAGAGAATCCAAGTGCGTAAGTGACGCTTCACAGCAAACGGCTGCCCCGAAAGGGACAGCCGTTTGTCATTTCGGGGGCCGAAAACCTATTCCAGAAAATGATTCTCGTCGTTGTATGTGGCGGCGAACTCGCTCAGCGACTTCAGGTGGCGCCGCAGCATGGCGACCGCCCCCTCCTCGTCCTGCTCGCGGACAAAACGCAGCAGTTCGCGGTGTTCGAAACAGACCTCCTCCTGCGGGACCGTGCAGACCCGGTAACGCTGGTAATAACGCAGCACGTCGGGCGTGATGACCAGCAGCATCGAGGCGATCACCGGATTGTGAGCCCCGCGGGCCAGCGCCTGATGGTAGGCGAAGTCCTTCGACACACGTTCGTCGGTATAGAATTTCGCCTCGCATTCGAGCAAAGCCTGCTCGATGTTTTCCAGATCCTCGGGCGTGCGGTTGCGGGCGCAGAGCTTCACGGCCTCCAATTCGAGCAGCACGCGCACATAGACCAGCGACGCAAAATCATACTGCTCGATCTGCAGCGCATCGGTAATCATGCGCTCCAGCACCTGCATTTTTTCCTGCGCCACCACCGTACCGCTCTGGGGAAAGGTCTGGACGATGCCGTAAAACTCCAGCTTCTGAAACGCCGCACGCACATGGGCGCGCCCCACTCCCAGCGTCTCGGCCAGCCGCCGCTCGGCGGGCAGGCGCTCGCCCGGCTGCAGGCTCCCCGAATAGAGCTGCTCCTTAATATATTTAAGTACGGTTTCCACCTGTTTGATGTTCGGCGAATGGTTCATGGCAAAATATCTGTTAACCCTGCAAAGGTCGTAAAAAAACCAATCAAACCAAAAAAAACAAAAAATCTGTCATACTTTTTTCCATCCCGCGCATTCTTTATCAAACTACTGCAAACAGACCCATAAACAGATGATCGACAATTCAGAGCTACTGGAACACTGGACCGAGCTTTTCATCGGATATTTAAACGGCACGCTGAGCGAGAGCGAGGCGGCTGAATTCGAAGCACTTACCCGCGATCCGCACTTCGAGGCGCTCCGCGAACAGCTCACCACCAGCGGTTACATCGCCGACCGTATGGCCGGATACGACGAATTCGACACCCGCGGGGCATTCGGACGGTTCCGCACCGCCGCAGGTCTCGGCAAACCCGCCGGCACGCTGCGCCGCTGGGCCGTCGCCGCAACGGGAATCGCCGCGGCCGTCGTCATAGCTGCCGGAATCGCATTCCTCACCCGTCCCCTGCCCAGCGAGCGCGAACGCACGCTGCAACTGGCCGACGCCATCTACCCCGCGCCCGACAAGGTGACGCTCACGCTCGCCGACGGACGCCGGCTGCAGCTCGACGGGCAGGCCGAAAAGCAGATCGAAGGCGTGGGACGCATCAGCTACGGCACCGAAGGCGTGAAGTACGAAACGGCCCCCGAGGTGGTCGAACAGGCCGAGGAGGTCCTGCTGTACAACGAGCTGTCGGTACCCGAAGGGAGCAAATGCCTCATCACCCTCGAAGACGGCACTCAGGTATGGCTCAACGCCCGCTCGACACTCCGCTACCCGGTGAAATTCGCCGCGGGCGAACGCCGCGTGGAGCTTTCGGGCGAAGGACTTTTCGACGTCACGCACAACCCCGAGCGTCCGTTCATCGTCGAGGCCGGCAAGACGACGATGACCGTCCGCGGTACGAAATTCAACGTCCGCGACTTCGACGACGAGGGCATGGCCAGCACCACCCTGCTGGAAGGGTGTGTCGAGGTCGGCAACCGGAGCGGCACGGTGACTCTCGCGCCGGGCATGCAGTCCCGGACGCGCGGCGCAGCCGATGCGCTCTCGGTGCGCGAGGTAGACCCCACGGCCTACACCGCATGGACCGAGGACAAGATCGCGTTCTACAACGCCGATCTGGAGGAGGTCCTCGCCGACATCCGCCGCTGGTACCGGGTGGAGATGCAGATCAACGTCGACCCTGCACAATACGCGCTGACGGGCAAGATCCCGCGCGAGTTCTCGCTGGCGCAGGTGATCGACCTGCTGGAGACCATCACCGATCTGGAGCTGGTGATGCCCGACGAAAAAACACTGATCGTAAACAAGAAACAATAAACACCTTAATCCAAACTGTATGATACGAAAAGGCCTATTCCTCGTGTGTGCGCTGCTCATCCCGGCGCTCCTGCTGGCTGCCAAGCCCTCGAAAAGCAAGGGAAAGAACAAGAAAAAAGCTAAGACCGAACAGACGGACACCACCTCCGCCAAAAAGACCTCCGACTACGACAAACTCTTCAAAGGCAAGAAGTGCCAGACGGTCAAGGGTCTCGTGACCATTCATAAAGTCGACGGCGAGAAGCTCTACTTCGAGCTGCCGATGTCGATCTTCGGCCGCGAGATGCTGCTGGGCTCGACCGTATCCGAAACCAGCAACAACGACCACGGCGTGGTCGGCTACAAGTCGAAGGACCCGCTGCATGTGACCTTCGCCAAGGAGGGTCACAAGAGCGTGCAGCTCTGTCTGGTCAACGACATCTACAGCGGCGACGGCAAGGACAAGGGTATCGACGAGGCGGTGCGCCGCTCTTCGATCCCGGGCATCTACCGCGCCTTCAAGATCGAGGCCTACAACGCCGACTCGACGGCCGTGGTGATCGACGTGACGAACCTCTTCATGGAGGACAACGACGACCTGACGCCGTTCGACCCCTACAGCACCTTCGGCTACAAGCCCTTCTCGCGCACCACGTCGTTCCAGAAGTCGAACAGCCATCTGGGCGACATCAAGGCTTTCGAGGACAACGTGACCGTCAAGAGCTACCTGAGCTACACCACCACCGTAACCTACTCGAACGGTCCGGTAATGGGAAAGATCGAGGACAAGCGCGCCTTCACGGCGCTCGTCACCCGCACGCTGCTGCTGCTCCCCGAAAAAGAGATGCGTCCGCGCATCGCCGACCCCCGCATGAACATCTTCGTGACGGGCAAGGCCCGCTTCTCGGCGAACATGAACCGCGGTACGCTGCCCGTCTACTACGCCCGCCACTGGCGCGTGGAGCCCAAGGACGTCGAGGCCTACAAGCGCGGCGAACTGGTCGAGCCGGTGAAGCCCATCGTCTTCTACCTCGACACGAACCTGCCCGAAGCGTGGAAGCCCTATGCCCGCGAAGGCATCGAGCAGTGGAACGACGCTTTCGAGAAGATCGGTTTCAAGAACGTCGTCCAAGTCCGCGACTATCCCACCAAGGAGGAGGACCCCGAGTTCGACCCCGACAACCTGAAATACTCCTGCATCCGCTACGCCCCGCTGGCGTTCCAGAACGCCATGGGTCCCTCGTGGGACGACCCCCGCACGGGTGAGATCATCACGGCTTCGGTGATGGTTTACCACGACATCGTCAAGCTCCTGAACCGCTGGCGTTTCCTCCAGACCGCAGCCGCCGACCCCAACGTCCGCACGATGAACATTCCCGACTCGATCATGGGCAGCGCCCTGCGCTACGTCCTCTCGCACGAGGTGGGACACTGTCTGGGCTTCATGCACAACATGGCCTCGTCGTCGGCCATTCCCGTCGACTCGCTCCGCTCGCCCTCGTTCACGCAGAAATACGGCACGACCTACTCGATCATGGACTACGCCCGCTTCAACCATGTGGCACAGCCCGGCGACTACGAGCGCGGCGTCAGCATGATGCCTCCCCGCATGGGCCTTTATGACGAATATGCCGTGAAGTGGCTCTACACCTACCTGCCCGACGCCAAGACCCCCGAAGAGGAGCAGCCATGGCTCGACAACCTCGTCCGTTCGCATGCCGGCGACCCGATTTACCGGTATGGCAAGCAGCAGATTTTCAACACCCTCGACCCCACGTCGCTGTCGGAGGACCTCGGTGACGACCACGTCCGCGCTTCGGAGTACGGCATCAGGAACCTCAAGTACATCATGAAGCACCTGAACGAGTGGTACGGCGAGGACGACAACGACCTCACGGCCCGCGAGGCGATCTACAAGTCGCTGCTCAACCAGTACCTGACCTATATCAACCACGTTTACAACGTCAAGGGCGGCATGATGATGAACGAACGCAAGGCCGGCGACCCGCGTCCCTCCTACTCGTTCATCGACGGCGACTACCAGCGCTGCGCGCAGCAGTTCCTGATCGACCAGCTCCACGACCTCGACTGGATCGACGATCCCGCACTGCTCAAGGAACTGCCCCTGCAGGGCAACCTCTCGGTGCGCGTACAGCGTATCCTCCTCTCCTGCATCGAGGCCGACAAGGGCAGCTTCGGCCGCATGATCGACCCCGCTCCGAATGCCTACACACAGCTCGAGCATGCCGACGACGCAATAAAGGGTATCTTCCGACACACCTATCAGGGCAAGAGCCTCACCCCGCGCGACCGCAGCAACCAGAACTCCTATGTCGACATGCTGCTGATGATCACGCGTCTGGCGCCCAAAAAGAGCTCCGAGAAGGGCATCGCCGACGACGAGCGCGGCATCGGCTTCGCTCCGCAGCTCGACCAGAACGGCTGGAACATCTCGACCGGCAATGTCTATACAGAGGCTCTGGGCGACGGCGACATGATGTCCCGCATGGAGCGCCAACTGGAAGCCGACCTGTTCGGCACGTCCAACAACCCCGAGGAGATCAGCGGCTTCGGCTACTTCCGCTCGCTGACCGAATCGCTCTCGCCGCGCGACGCCATGTACTACGGCCGTCTGATCAAGGTCCGCGACCTGCTGCGCCAGAAGCGCTACACGGGCGATCAGGACACGCGCAACCACTACGAACTGCTGCTCCACCGCATCGAAGGTGCTTTAGAGTAATTTAACCCCAAACAGCGATTCACATTATGAAAAGATATCTGATTTGTCTGCTTTCGCTGCTGCTCCTGTCGGGCGCCACGACGGCAACCTTCGCCAAGGGCAAGAAATCGAAGAAGAAAGCCCAGACGACGGCCGCCGCACCCGCAAAGAAGCAGAGCGAATACGACAAACTTTTTAAAGGCAAGCAGGTAAAAACCTCGAAGGGCGGCATGATGACCCTGCACATCGTCGACGACAAACTGTTCGTCGAGCTGCCGCTGAAAATGCTCAACCGCGACATGATGCTCATGTCGTCGGTGGCCGAGATCACCGATCACACCGACAGCTACGTCGGCCTCTCGCCGCTGCGTCCGCTGCAGGTCAAGTTCGACACGATCAACCGCACGGTCCTGCTGCGCCGTGACCGCAACCAGTCGGTCGTGGCCGACAACGGCGCGGAGATCCGCCGCGCATTGGCCCAGAGCAACATGCCGGCGATCCTCGGGTCGTACAAGATCAAGGCCTTCAATGCCGACTCCACGGCCGTGGTGTTCGACATGACCGACCTGTTCATCGGAGGCGAGAGCCTGCTGACGGCCATCGACCCCCGTTCGGAGACGAAACTCGTGCTGCGCGGCATCGCATTCAACCAGAAGAAGGACCGCTCGATGCTTACCGACGTGGCCGCTTTCGAGGACAACGCCACCATCACCAGCTACATCACCTACGACAGCAAGATCGGCAAGACCTACAACAAGGTGACCACCGCCAAGCTGGTGCGTTCGCTGGCCCTGCTGCCCGAGACGCCGATGCGTCCGCGTCTGGCCGACTTCCGCCTGCCGCTGAACGTGCTGGGCAAGTACAACTACCACTCGGACTACAAACTGATGGACCCCGTCTACTTCGCCACCCGCTGGCGCATGGAGCCGTCGGATCAGGCAGCCTATGACCGCGGCGAAGCCGTGGAACCCAAGGCCCCCGTGGTATTCTACATCGACACGACCTTCACGGCGCAGATGAGCGCCGCCATCACGAAGGGCATCCTCGAGTGGAACAAGTGCTTCGAGGCCATCGGTTTCAAGGACGCCATCCGCGTCAGGCCGTTCCCCACGCCCGAGGAGGACCCGCAGTTCAGCCCCCAGAACTTCCGCTACAACTGCATCAACTATGTGCCCTCGCTCACGGGCGACACCCGCGTGCGCACCTACGTCGACCCCCGCAGCGGCGAGATCCTCCGCACGACGGTCATGGTCTGCCACAACATGACGTGGGAGATGCCGTTCGAGATCTTCGTCTTCACGGCGCACGCCGATCCCTCGGTGCGCCAGCGCTACATGCCCGACAGCACCCTTTTCGAGCACATCAAGAACCACTTCACATGGCTCACGGGTGTCGACTGTTTCGGCATGTCGTACAACCTGACCTCGTCGGCCGCGTTCCCCTCGGATTCGCTGCACAACAACGCCGCATTCACACAGAAATACGGCACGACCCCCTCGATGCTCGACATCGCCAAGTACAACTTCATCGCGCCGATCGACGCCGTGAAAAAGGGCTTCCGCATCACCCCGGTCGGTGTGGGCGAATACGACTACCACGTCGTGAAATGCCTCTACAAGCCCATTCCCGAGGCCAAGACCTCCGAGGAGGAGCTCAAGGTGATCGAGAAGTGGGTGGACGCCACGGTCGGCAACCCCGTCTACCGCTATGAGAACGCCAAGGACTGCCCCGACTGCGGCGCCAACGACGTGGGCGACGACGACATCAAGAACTTCAAGTATGCGCTGGAGAACCTCAAATACTGCATGGACAACTTCGACAAATGGATCTCCGACGAAGACGACCCCGAGTATCTCTACCGCAACGGCCTCTACAACTACCTCTACCGCCGTTACAAGCAGGTCCTGACCCAAGTGGCCATTACGGCCTACGGCGTGAAGACTTACGAGCGCAAGGCCAACGACCCCGTTCCCAGCTACGAGTTCACGCCCTACGCCGAACAGAAGGAGGCCCTCGACATCCTCTACGCCCACCGTTACATGCCGGATTGGGTACACCGCCCCGAGCTGGTGCGCCTGATGGGTATTCAGCGCGAGCGCATCGAGGAGCACAAGGACTACCTCAGCCTGCTGATGAACGCCACGGCGACCCGTCTGTTCATCTACGAGGGACAGGGCAAGGACCATTTCGACCACAAGCGCTACATCCGCTACATGTTCGACAAGCTCTTCGAGAAGACCCGCAAGGGCCAGCGCCTCGCCGACGAGGATTTCTACTACCAGACGAACTTCGCCAAGACGATGATGGCCTCGTCGAAAATAGTGGACCGCAAAGCCAAATACAGGGACGGTTCGGCATCGGCGCTCGCGGCGCAGATCGCCGGCGATCCGAAGGTCCTCGACTTCAGCGATCCCGAAGCGTGCATGAAGACCGTCGAGGAGATGCCGCTGCTCTACTCGATGAACGACGTGGATTTCGGCCGCGACGAGGTGAGCGCCCAGTACGGAGCGCTGAAAAAATGGCCCGTAATCAACACGCAGTCGACACGTCAGCTCTACTACGGCATCCTCAAGGAGCTGCGTCAGGTCGTGAAGCCCTACATCAACAGCGGCGACCGCCGTACCCGCGAACACTACCGTTTCATCTACGAGTCGATCAACCGGCTCATTGACTAAGACTTTGAAGAATCCCCGTCTTCGAAAGTCCGGAGACGGGGATTTCTAATTATTACATTTTACATAACCCGACAGCGTATGAAGAGTTTTTTACCCGAAGCAGGTTTTTCCGGCAGACTGATACGGCGGCTGGCCGTGCTGCTGGTGATCTGGACAGCGGGATTGGGAGCCGTCCGCGCGCAGCAGGCGCAGCAGACGATCGCGGTCAATTTCCGCAATGCCACCGTACAGCAGGTTTTCACCTGGCTGGACAACCACACGCAGTATGACTTCGTCTACAACAATTCGCAGATCGAGTCGCTGCCGCGCGTTTCCATGCAAATGAACAACACCACCGTCGTCGACGTGGTGAAATACTGCCTGCGCAACAGCAGCCTCAGCTACCAAATCCGTGGCAATATGGTCGTCATTCGCCCCTCCGACGAGATCAAGAAGGGCACCGAGGAGGCCGTGCAGTTCTCCGGCGTGGTTTACGACGAGAACGGACTGCCGCTGGCCGGCGTGAGCGTCGTGCTCAAGCAGGCGAGCCGCGGCGCCGTGACGGGCCCCGACGGCAAATTCATCCTCAAGGCCCGCCGCACAGACAACATGACCCTTTCGTTCTCATTTCTGGGCATGAAGAGTCAGACGGTCACCGCCTTCAGCAACGGCAAGCAGCATGTCAAGGAACTGGATAAAATCAACATCCACATGGACCCCGAAGTGAGCGAGATCGGCAACGTCGTGGTTACCGGTATTCTGAACATCGCCCAGAAGTCGTTCTCCGGATCGTCGACCACGATTACCGGCGAACAGCTCAAGACCGTGGCCCCTCAGGGCAACGCCCTCAGCGCCATCCAGATCTTCGAGCCCTCGTTCCGCATCGCCGAGAACCTCGACATGGGTTCGAACCCCAATGCCCTGCCGCAGATGTATGTCCGCGGACAATCGGGCATCGGCACCCTCGAGCTCGACTCGAACCTTACCTCGGAACACGCACTCAAGAACGACCCCAATCAGCCGATCTTCATGCTCGACGGCTACGAAGTGTCGATGGAGAAGATCTACGACCTCGACATCGAGCGCATCGAGACCTACACCATCCTGAAAGACGCCGCGGCAACGGCCATGTACGGTTCTCGCGCCGCCAACGGCGTGGTCGTCATCACGACCAAACCCCTGCCTGCCGGACGCCTGAACGTCAGCTACAGCGGCAACTTCTCGATCAACACCCCCGACCTGTCGAGCTACAACCTGATGAACGCCCGTGAAAAGCTCGAAGCCGAACGGCTGGCCGGCTACTACGACACGGACGATCCGGGGCAGATCGCCACGAAACTCAAGGAGTATAACGGCAAACTGCAGAACATCGAACGCGGCATCGAGACCGACTGGCTCGCATTGCCGCTGCGTACGTCGTTCAGCCACAAACATTCGGTCACCGTCGCCGGTGGCGCCGATGCATTCCGTTACGGCCTCGACCTGATGTACGACGACCAAGAGGGTGTGATGAAGGGCCAGAACCGGGAGAAGATGGATGCGGCACTCACCCTCCAGTACCAGCACAAAGGACTCACCTTCCGCAACAAGATGACTACCACGCTGGTCAATTCGAAGGAGTCGCCCTACGGCACCTTCTCGGATTATGTGCGCATGAATCCCTACGACACCTATCTGGACGAGAACGGCAACATCGGCATGAACATGGCATCATGGCACAGCGGTTCACCCTACCGCAACCCGATGTACGACGCCACGCTGAACAGTTTCGACAAGGGAAAACGCCATGAGTTTTACGACCAGTTCGACGTCCGCTATTACCTCAACAAGAAGATCAATTTCAAGGCCATGGTCACTCTGGGTTACATCGTCAGCGATGCGAACCGGTTCGTCGATCCGGCCGCCGCACGGTTCCAGAACACCGAGAAAAAAGGCCAGTTGGTAACTTCGACGCAGAAGCAGTCGAACTACGACATCTCGGTGAACGGCTACTACAACGACCAGATCGGCAAGCACAACATCAATCTGGTCGCAGGCGTGAACATCCGCGAAGAGAAGACCGACTACGCAGGATTCACCTACAGCGGTTTCCCCGAAGGAGGTTTCTCGGCTCCGGGTTATGCCCAATACCTCGACACGAAGAGCTATCTGGAAAGCAAAAACCGCCTGTTCGGTGCCCTCGCCGTGATCAACTATTCGTACAACGACGTGATCTTCGCCGATCTCTCGGGACGTATCGACGGCAGTTCGCAGTTCGGCTCCAACAAGCGTTTCGCCCCGTTCTTCTCCTCCGGCTTCGGTGTCAACCTCCACAACCTGAAATTCTTCAAGGAGAGAACCCCGTGGCTGACACAGTTCAAGCTGCGCGGAACCTATGGCATGACGGGTAAGGTATCGTTCCCCTCCTACGCCGCACAGAACAAGTACGAAATGATCACCGACTGGCAGCCCCCGACGGGCGACGCCGTGGAGATCAAGTATCTGGGCAATACCAACCTGAAATGGGAGCGCACGATGCAGACCGATTTCGGTTTCGAGTTGTCGATCCTCAACGGCCTGTTCTACGCCCGTTACAACTACTACATCAATGACACGCACGACATGCTGGGCGACATGACCATTCCGACCTCGTCGGGCTTCACCATGTACAAGGAGAACATCGGCCGCATGGAGAACCGCGGACACGAAATCAAAATCCAGAGCCGCATCGTCAACACCCGGAATACGATCATCACCCTGCTGTTCAACGGAGCGTCGAACAAGGGCAAGCTCAAGAAGATCTCCAACGCTCTGAAATCCTACAACGACCGCGTGAACGAGCACTACAACAGCGGAATCGGCGGCAACGACGTACAGGCTACCCCTTTGCTGCGCTACTATGAAGGCGGCTCGAAGACGGGCATTTACGCCATGCGTTCGCTGGGCATCGACCCCGCGACCGGTCAGGAGCTGTTCATGCGCCGGGACGGTTCGACCACTTTCAAGTGGGACCCCGCTGAGAACGTGCTGGTGGGCGACACCGAACCTACGATGAGCGGTTCGTTCGGTGCAAGCGCCTATTGGAAAGGCTTCACGCTCGACGCCTATTTCATGTACGAGTGGGGCGGGCAGCGTTACAACCAGACGCTCCGCACGACCATCGAGATGGCCGACATCCTCAACAGCAACTGCGACCGGCGCGTGCTGAGCGACCGTTGGATCGAGGGCAAGAACATCATCGCCCGCTTCCGCGACATCAAGGATTTCAACTCCGTGACGCGCCCCACCTCGCGACTGGTTCAGGATTACAGCTACCTCAACCTGTCGAGCCTCTCGGTAGGCTACGAGTTCAAGCGCGACATGATCCGCAAGCTGGGTCTCTACCGCCTCAAACTGCAGTTCAACTGCCGCGACCTGTTCACCGCCAGCTCGATCCAAGTCGAACGCGGACTCACGTCGCCCTACGCACGTTCGTTCACCCTTTCCGTCAACGCTTCCTTCTAAAAACGCGCGACTTATGAAAACGAAAAAGATATATCTCGCAGCTCTGCTTCTGGCCGCAACGATGACCACGGCCTGCGAAGAGTGGCTGAAAATAGAACCCCAGTACGAGATCACCGACACCGACCTCTACAAGAACACCGCCGGCTACTACAAGGTCGTCAACGGCCTCTACCGCCAGATGTCGGACTTCTCGCTCTACGGCAGGGAACTTTCGTGGGGTATGACCGACGTATGGGCGCGCTACTACGCCGTCGATCCCGCCAGCGACAACAAGTCCTACCCCCAAATGTACAACCTCGAATATGAGGCCAAGGAAGCCGCATCGCTCGCCTCGGCCATCTGGAGCGCCGGCTACAAGATCATCGCCCAAGCCAACGACCTGATCGCGAATACCGAAAAGCGAGACCCCGAATTCTTCAGCCTCGAGGAGGTCGACCGCAACACGATCCTCGGCGAAGCCTATGCCGTCCGGGCCATGATGCACTTCGACCTGATGCGTCTGTTCGGCGCGTCGATGGAGGTCGATGCCGACGGCCGCTACATCCCCTATGTGGAGACTTATCCGTCGACGGTCAACCCGCCGATCCCGAGCCGGGACTTCATGAAGAAGGTGATCGCCGATCTGGTGAAAGCCCACGACCTGCTCAAGACGTTCGACGTCGAGGTCAACCCCTCCTACGCCACATCGACGAGCTACCGTTTTTTCGCCACGAACAGCCCTTCGCAGGGCAAGTTCTACGGCAACCGCGGTACGCGGCTGAACTACTACGCCGTAACCGTATTGCTGGCCCGCGCCTGCCTCTGGGCGCAGGAGACCGACGACGCACTGACCTATGCGCAGGAGATCATCGATCTGGTAACGGACAAAACGCTGAAATTCTCGACCTCGAGTTCGATCCTGAGCACGCCCAAGATGTTCGACGACCTGCTTTTCGGATTCTACCACGAAAAACTGGTAGCGACTTTCGAGCCCTATGCGAACAGCACGAACTCGAGGCGTCTCATCATCGACGACAAGACCTTCTTCACCACGCCGACGAACGACTACCGGAAGAATTTTCTCAATACGTCGACCAACTTCATGAAAAAATACACCGTCAACGTCACCGATGAGAAGGATATGATTATTCCGAACATCCGCATCAGCGAAGCTTACTACATCGCCGCCGAGTGTCTCTACAAGACCGACATGACGTCGGCTGCCGCCGACCTGATGGTCGTGCGCAAGGCCCGCGGGTATTCGTCGCCCGCGCTTTCGGGCACGATGTCCGAAGAAGCGTTCTGGGAGGCCCTGCTCTACGAATACCGCAAGGAGTTCATCGGCGAGGGACAGCTCATCTTCTTCTTCAAGCGCACCAACCGCCCGATCACCTTCTCCGAAGGCAATTTCAACCACGGAGGCAAACTCACCCTGCCGATTCCCGACAGCGAAAGCGCGATCTAACCGATGAAACAGTTTAAAGCAGACACGATGAAAAAGACGATAGCCATACTCGCAGCCGCAGCCTCCCTGTTCACGGCTGCCTGCAACAAATCGGAAATTCTCGCTCCGACCGACCAGCGGTACATCTACATGTCGTATCCGGAAAGCGGCAACCAGATCTTCAACTTCTCGTTCGTCTCCACGACCAAGAAGACCGTACGGATCGCCGTGCCGATCAAATTCGCCGGCCGGCCGCTGACCGAAGACCTCGCATACGCCGTGAAGCTCCATCCCGGAAGCGACGACACGACGCTGAGAGCGACCGAAGAGTACGAACTTCCGGAACTGGTCTTCCACAAGGAGAGTTTCCTCGACACGATCTTCGTCACGGTCCACAGGACCGAACGGATGGAAACGGGGACCTACAACCTCAAATTCAGTCTCGAAAGCAACGGGAACTTCTTCGCTACGCAGACCGGATTTCTGGAGGCCGAGCTCCGCGTCACCGCCCAGATTTCACACCCTTCGTGGTGGACCCAGTCGGTCGTGGATTTCTACCTTGGCCCATACAGCGACAAGAAATTCGGGCTATTCTCGCAGCATATCTTCACGGGAGACTACGGCGAACTGGAGGAGAGCGAAAAGCAGTTCTATGCCCTCAAGTTCAAGTACTGGCTTCAGGAAAATCCCCAGACAGAGGAGGACGGCACACAGATGAAGGTGGCAATTCAGGGTTAACCATTAAAAGAGACAGACGATGAAACGATATAAATTGCTGCTTCTGGCAGTTGTTGCGGCGCTGGTGAGCGGGTGTTACAGCGACGACACCAACCTCGACTACAAGACGCTCGACCTGCCCGTGATCGACAACCCGGAGAACGATCTGGCACTGTTCGTACCCAACCGGGCCTATAAGATCAAACTTGCCGACCGCCTGCAGATCACACCCAATGTGGTTTATAAGGAGATGAACGACCTCTCCTACCGCTGGGTCATCGACGGCAAGGAGGTGGCCACGACCAAGGACCTCGACTGGGAGTGCGACATGGAAACCAACCGGGTCTATTGTTATTTTGAAATCCGCCGCAACTCGGCGGGCAATTCCACGATCTTCCCCTTCAGTATCGAGCTCGACCAGCCCTATGTCACGGGCTACAGCCTGCTGGTCGAGAAGGACGGAGCGCTGCGCTACGACTTCATCAGCTACACCGTGGCCGCTCTTTACACATTCGACTATTACGAGAACGGCGCCGGCATGCAGATACCCTTTACGGGCAGCAACCCCCGTCTGGAGGAGTACTGGTCGTGCGAAAAGGCATCCATCGTCGGCAAGGAGATGTTCCTCGACGACGATCCGGAGAACTGCGCTTCGTTCAGCGGCGAAACTCTGCTGCAGGAGATGACGCTGCAACAGGAGTTCATGAACGAAGAATTTCCGGATAATTTCCGGCTGAAGGATTTCATGCACGGCGGCTTCGTCAGCTACCTGTTGGCCGAGGACGGACGGGTCTTCCAGCGCAAGGGATCGCGAATCTATTACACGGGCCGTTTCCTGAACCTGCCCATGCAGTACAACGGCAAGCAGATCA